>NZ_CP172056.1:1537812-1868750 GCF_049860565.1 Desulfitobacterium nosdiversum | reverse complement strand
ACGATCCAATTCACGGACAATTTCCCGTGGTGTGAGTTGTTCCATGCGCTCACCCCTTATAATTCTTCCACAATAATATGGTCATTGGTATAGACGCAGATCGCTGAAGCCACTTCCATCGCTTCCTTGGCTAATTCCGCCGGTTCTAAAGCAGAATGTTTAAGTAAAGCTCTGGCCGCTGCTAACGCATAATTTCCGCCTGAACCAATCGCAGCAACTCCGTCATCCGGTTCAATTACTTCCCCAGACCCGGATAAAAGCAGCAAGCTCTCCTTATCTGCAACAAGGAGCATCGCTTCTAAATTTCGAAGCATTTTATCCATTCGCCATTCTTTCGTTAATTCAACTGCCGCTCTTTGCAGATTTCCGTTATATTCTTCAAGCTTAAGTTCAAACTTTTCAAAGAGAGTAAAAGCATCCGCAACTGAACCGGCAAAACCTGCTAAGACCTTTCCATGGAAAAGCCTGCGAACCTTTCTCGCTGAGTGTTTCATAATGGTGTTTTGACCAAAAGTTACCTGCCCGTCACCCGCCATAGCAACTTGGTCCCCTCGTTTAACTGCAATAATTGTCGTAGCATGAAACATGAGCAAACCCTCCTTCTATACGGAAGTTTACTGGTTTCTTGACTCAGAGTCAAGATAAATTGTACATAATTGTACAAAATTTATGGCTTTTTATGAATATTTTGCACGAGGATGAGTTTCATCATAAACTTCGCGCAAACGTTCCCGAGTTAAATGCGTATAAATTTGGGTAGAAGAGAGTTTTGCATGTCCTAATAGTTCTTGAACACTTCGTAAATCCGCCCCGCCGTCAAGAAGATGCGTCGCAAAAGAGTGACGAAGCATATGAGGATGGATGTGCAAGGGTAATCCCGCTTGATTGGCAAGATTATTAAGTATGCGACGAATTGAGCGAACAGATAAACGAGATCCTTGATAGTTTAACAATAAAGCCTTTTGTGAATTCTCTCTCATACTTAAATAGGCCTGAATTGCCTCAAACGCATATTTTGTTATCGGAACAAGCCGCTCTTTTTTCCCTTTTCCTTTAATACGAAGAAGCATCTGATCCGAGTCAACATCCTCGCGGTTCAATGTCGCAAGCTCACTGACGCGCAGACCGGACCCATAAAGAAGTTCTAAAATAACCTGATCCCGTGCTCCTAAAACTGTAGTACAATCGGGAGTTTGAAGCAGCTTTTCCATTTGCTCGAAATATAAAAACTCAGGAAGTTTTCTTCCCAGCTTTGGAGTAGATATGCGTTGGACTGGGTTCTGGACAAGGTAACCATCCTTGCATAAAAATTTAAAAAATGAACGGAGGGCAGCTAATTTACGAGCCATACTTTTGCGTTCCAAACCTTGATCTGTGAGGTCACTCAGAAAACTTCGAATCCAATCGACCGTAACCTCTTCGATAGAAATTTTTTCAGGTTCAACGCCCTTTTCTTGACCCAAAAAATTTAAGAACTGCAAAATATCATTATGATAGGCAATCACTGTGTGTTCAGAACGATTTTGCGTCTTTAATTGTCCATCAAAAAGAGCCAGCGCCTGATCAGCTAACATAACCTGAACCTCCAAATCTAGACAAAGAGCACAAACTCTATCATAAAAATGTACTAATTCCGAGAAAGCAAGCTCTGCTGTTGAATAAACTCTTCAAGCCGTGCCAACGCTCTTTCGGAAATGCGTAGATTTTTTTCTCGTTTTCCTTTAATCCGTATTTCTAACGATGGAAACAACCCATAATTTATATTCATCGGCTGAAAATTTGTACTGGGTGAGCCTTCAAGGTGCAGGGCCAATGCCCCAAGAGCTGTTTCCGCCGGAAAAATCAGCGCGGATTGGTTCTCTATCGTTCGTGCAGCATTAATTCCTGCGAGCAGACCACTTGCCGCAGATTCAACATATCCTTCTACCCCAGTCATTTGTCCCGCGAAAAAAATTCGCGGATAATTCTTAAGACTAAAATCAGCCTTTAGAACTTGGGGCGCATTTAAGAAAGTGTTCCGGTGCATAACTCCATAGCGGACAAATTCAGCATTTTCAAGTCCCGGAATAAGCCGAAAAACACGCTGCTGTTCTCCCCACTTAAGATGAGTTTGAAAACCCACTAAATTAAAGAGTGTTCCCTCACGGTTTTCTTTGCGCAGCTGAACTACAGCATAAGACTTCTTCCCTGTTCGGGAGTCAACCAAACCTACAGGTTTTAGGGGACCAAAAGTGAGCGTTTGTTCTCCCCTGCCGGCCATGACTTCAATAGGCATACAGCCTTCAAAGACTCTCCCTTTTTCAAACCCTTTAACCTCTGCCGTTTCTGCCTTCAGAAGCTCTGCATAAAACCGTTTATATTCTTCCTCAGTCATTGGGCAATTTAAATAGTCAGGGTCACCTTTATCATAACGCGAAGCCCAAAACGCCTTCGCGAGATCAATCGATTCCAAGGTAACAATAGGGGCTGCCGCATCATAAAAAGAAAGGGCTTCTCTTCCGGTTACCTTCTGAATATCCTTAGCTAAATCATCCGCGGTCAATGGACCTGTCGCCACAACAACAACTCCATCCTCAGGAATGGTCTTAACCTCTTCACGATGAACTGTGATAAAGGGATGTTCCTCAATGCGTTGGGTAATTTCTGCTGAAAAAAGTTCTCGATCAACGGCCAATGCCCCGCCTGCCGGCACCGTATGTTGGTCTGCAGCACTTACAATAAGCGAATCGAGGCGGCGCATTTCTTCTTTTAATAAACCTGCTGCATTATCCAGTCCGGCACCCTTTAAAGAGTTGCTGCAAACGAGTTCTCCAAAATTCCTCGTATGATGAGCGGGAGTCATTTTTTCCGGACGCATCTCAAAAAGTTCAACTGAAATTTTTCTCTGTGCAATCTGCCAGGCCGCCTCTGCTCCAGCTAAACCCGCACCGATTACGATTACTTTTGTCATTTCATTTTTCCTCTTCCGGCTCCTCAATCGGCTGATCGTAGCGGCATTCTTGATTGGTACAAACATAGTGCCTGCCCTGTTTTGAACCTTTGATAACCATTAAGCTTTGGCATTGCGGACAGGGTTCCGGCGCCGGCAATTCCCAGGATACAAAATCACAATCAGGATAAGTACTGCAGCCGTAAAATCTACGGCCCTTTTTACTGCGGCGCACAACGAGCGGATGTCCGCACTTAGGACAATTCGCTTCGATTTCTTCAAGAAGCGGTTTTGTATTCCTGCATTCCGGGAATCCGGGACAAGCGAGAAATTTGCCATACCTCCCCATTTTAATGACCATATTCCGTCCGCAATTCTCGCAGATTTCATCGGATATCTTATCTTCAATTTGAACTTTTCCGATCTTTTCCTCTGCTTTTGCTAAAAGCGTTGCAAACGGAGCATAGAAATCGCGAATAACTGTTCTCCACTGTGTCGATCCTTCTTCGATATCGTCCAGTTTCTCTTCAAAATTAGCGGTAAACTCCAGACTTAACAATTCGGAGAAATTTTCTTTCAGAAGCGAGATGACAATCTCACCAAGTTCCGTAGGTGAAAGCTGCTTGCCCTCTTTGGCAACATAACCACGGCTTTGGATCGTTTCAATGGTAGGTGCATAGGTACTTGGTCTTCCGATGCCCTCTTCTTCCATCTTCCGTACTAAAGATGCTTCTGTATAACGTGCAGGCGGTTCTGTAAAATGCTGTTTTTCATTCAGTTTAAGCAATTCCAGCGCTTCTCCCTGGACCACCTGGGCCGATAAAGAACCTTCCTCCGGCTCTTTATCGCTTTCATCCTGACTTTCTTCATATACCGCTAAAAAGCCTGGAAAGCGGACCGTTGAAGCATTCGCACGGAACAGGTATTTCCCCGTACCTACTTCAACAGTCAAGGTGTCCAACAAAGCCACACTCATCTGACTTGCTAAAAAGCGAGACCAAATTAATCGATACAAGCGGAGTTGATCCCGGCTTAGAAATTCTTTTAACGAGTCCGGAGTTCGTAAAACTGAAGTGGGGCGAACCGCTTCGTGCGCCTCTTGAGTTCTTCCCTTGCTTGTATACTCCCGTGCCTGCGGCGGATAGTACTCCAGACTGTAATTTTCAAGAATCCATTCCTTCGCTTCAGTTTGAGCTATTTCTGAAATTCTTACAGAATCGGTACGCATATAGGTAATTAAACCGACCGAACCCTGTTTTCCCAGCTCTAAGCCCTCATAGAGCTGTTGGGCAAGCATCATTGTACGTTTCGGAGACATGTTGAGCTTTCGGTAAGCCTCTTGTTGCAAAGTACTTGTTGTAAACGGAGGAGCAGGCTGCTTCTTCTTTTCTTTCTTACGGACTTCTTGGACCGAGTAATTCGCGTTCTCTAAATCCTTAAGAATGAGCTCCATTTCCGTTTCACTGGAAATAGCAATCTTCTGGCTGTCTTTCTTAACCAATTTCGCGCTGAAGTTTCCTCCGGTAGCATGGAACTGAGCCGTAAGGCTCCAATATTCCTCTGGAATAAAGTTTCGAATTTCCTCTTCCCGATCACAGATTAAACGTACGGCAACGGATTGTACCCGCCCGGCACTAAGCCCCTTTTTCACTTTTCTCCAAAGCAGCGGACTTAACTGATACCCCACTAAACGATCAAGAATACGTCTTGCTTGTTGGGCATCAACACGATCCGTATCAATTTTACGCGGTTGTTTAACCGCTGCGGTTATCGCCGGTTTTGTAATCTCATGAAACTCGATCCGGCATTTGCCGTCAGTATCAATTCCCAAAAGATGGGCAAGATGCCAAGCGATTGCTTCTCCTTCGCGATCCGGGTCAGAGGCCAGTAAGATTCTGTCCGCCCCTTTAGCTGCCGTACGAAGTTCTTTGATTAAATTTCCGCGGCCACGAATTGCGATATATTTAGGTTCAAAATTTTTTTCAATATCGACTCCCATCTGGCTTTTAGGCAAATCACGCAAATGCCCCATCGAAGCCTTAACAGTATATTGGCTGCTTAAGAATTTGCTGATTGATTTTGCCTTGGCCGGAGACTCGACAATGACGAGTGTTTTTGCCATAATTCACCTCAAGATTCCTCTCTATATTCATTATGTACAGTCTTCACAGAGTTAAACATTTAAAGCTTAAAACTAGCCTAATCTTAACGTCTTTTTTTCAGTATGTCTAGCACTTACGCGCTAAGACATATCGTTGACCCGGGAGTTGTTCGATTTTTCCATTAAGCTGCAGTTCCAAAAGAACAAGTGCAACCTGTGAGGCAGTTAAAGTAGATTGCAAAGCTATCTGATCAATATGTAAGGGCAAGTCGCTAAGAAAAGCGAGTATTTCCTGCTGTTCCGGAGCAAGGCTCTTTTCCTTGCAGATATCATCTTTAATCTTATCCGGATTTTTATCTGACGCAAAATTAATCTCGTTTACGTAATTACAATCACGAGATTCAATTATAAACTCTGAAAGAATATCTTCTACTCCTTCAACAAGTTTAGCTCCTTGGCGGATTAATTGATGACATCCTTTGCTTTGCCCGCTAAAAATCGGTCCGGGTACGGCAAATACCTCCCGTCCTTGTTCCAAAGCGAAATCAACCGTTATTAAGGCCCCACTCCGGGCTGCAGCTTCAACCACAACAACACCTCTGGCCACTCCGCTGATGATTCGATTGCGCATCGGAAAAAATTGCGGTTCCGGAGGAACGCCCGGGGCGAATTCGCTGATAATTGCCCCTTGAAGAATAATCTGCTCCGCTATTTTTTTATTTTCCGGGGGATATAAATAATCTAAACCACTGCCTAATATAGCCCAGGTTTTACCTTGCCCAGATAACGCCCCTTTATGAGCTGCCGTATCAATTCCTCTGGCTAAACCGCTTACAACAACAAGTCCTTGCCTGACCAATTCTTTGCCTAAAAACTCTGCCGCCGCCTTTCCGTAGGGAGTCGCTTTTCGCGATCCGACTAGGGCCACACCTTCCTCACCGGCTTCAATATTTCCTTTATAATACAATAAAGGCGGAGCATCCGCTAATTCCCGCAGTAAGGCAGGATAATGCTCCTCTTCGGGTATAACCGTCTTAACTTCTTTTTGGGCTAAGCTCCGAGCCATTTGGTGCGGATCGATTCGAGATCGTTCTGACATGACAGAGTGAGCCCAAGACTCCGTTCCCCATTTTTTGAACTCGCTCTCAGAGGCATACCAGGCATTAAGTGCACTTCCGAAGTAGGCAATAATTTGACGCAGCCTTCCGCTTCCAACTCCTTTTATTGAATGAAAAGCAATTCGGGCGAGTTTTTCGGCTTCATGCTCACTTTTCACAGAGGTCTTTTCAGAGATATCCATATCCTTCCCTCCCAAGAGACCAAATTTCGGTATCTTAGAAGGTTTTTCCTGCTTTAAATCCTGTCGAACATCTCTAAATTAGGTAAAATAATGTAGAATTTTCTTGAAATCATTCGTTTCATTCATAATTTGACTCAGGTCACCCACCGCGTCCCCTTCCGGAACCTCCTCCCAAAGAAGCGGTGTCGATACCTGACCAAGGGCATTAGGACAAAATCTTTAGGCTCCTTTGGCCCGTTTTGTTTTCCGCTTGCGTGGAGTTAAGGTTGATGGTTCCTTCCCTTCAGAATCAACTGATTCAGCTGCTTCTGCTGGACTGGGTTCTAGTTTTCCTTTTTCATGTTCAGTAGCTGCTAAACTGGAGCGCAGTGCTTCCATCAAATCCACAACTTTACCCGGCTCAGGTGCAGCAGTAACTTTGTAGGTTTCTCCGGCAATCTTTCGTTCAATCATTTCCTTAACCTGCTCTCGCAGTTCATCTCGATATCTGTCAGGTTCAAAAGGGACTGCAAGGCTTTCAATGAGCTGCCGTGCTAAAGCTATTTCAGTATCTGTCGAGATAACCTTTGCCAAATTAACGTCGAATTGACGAATTTCGTCCGGATAATACATGGTTTCAAGGACAAGTCCTTCTTCATAAGCGCGTAAACAGGCCAAATATTGTTTTGAGCGCATTGTAAAGCGCGCAATTGCAACTTTCCCTGTCTCTATCATCGCTTGCGAAAGAAGTCGATAAGCTTTTTGAGCCGTTTCCTCAGGAGATAAATAATACGATTTTTGAAAATAGATCGGATCTATTTCCTTTAAGTCAATAAAGTTCAAAATATCAATAGATTGGCTCATCGGCCGCTCTATTTCAGCCAAGTCCTGCTCATCAAGAATAACATATTGATCTTTTTCGTATTCATACCCTTTTACTATCTCTTCCGGTTTAACTTCGATATCACAATGCGGGCAGGTCTTAAGATAGTGAACTCGATTATGACAAGTCTTGTGAAGATAGTTAAAGTGAAATTCCTGAGACTCTGTCGCAGCATGCATTTTTATGGGAACATTAACTAAACCAAAACTAATGGATCCTTTCCATAATGTATGCAATGAAGAAACACCTCCTTCAGGTTTTAGTGTGGTCCGGATGAATTTTTTCCATACTAAAACTTGAAACAAAAATTCACCCTTAACTTAAAACTAAATCAGTCATAAGTTTAAGGGTGAATTTAATTCTAAAAATATTGTCTACGTTAAAGTTTTTATCACTTATTACTTAGATTAGTTATTGCGTGAATTACTTAGTGCTTACTTACTGCTTAAATGAAGCGCTTTATTAATGATACCGGGATTCACTTCAGAATCTTGAAGCGCTTTCTTCTCCCCATGCGGTCCTGCCAGCCACTCCGTCTGTTTCACAAGATAAAAGCCCCAAAATCTGATTTCCTCCGGTGTAAGTTCAATCGCCCCGGGAATGGGCGCATTAGGAGAATACACAATATCTAAATCCGAATGCCATGTCCATCCGAGTTGATCACCGGATAAGTTCTCCCAAACTTTGACTTTCTGCCAGGCCCCTTCACCTAATGGCAGATTCCCGTAAATCACGGGGTCAAAACGTTTATCCCATTTCCTTTCAACAAAAACAGTATCTGTTTCTTTCAGATTATAGGGAGACGAAGGCAAGCCTTTCAAAAATAACTCCCAATTATCTAAGGTACCTTTATAGACCCGTCCCTCAGCATTAAAACCATATTGATCAAAATTGGCCGCAGCAACGCCGGGAAAAGAAAAAAACAGCATAAAACTCAACACGAATAAAGATATTCCTTTGGTTTTCACTCTAAAATCCTCCTTTAACCTATTTTTGCTTAATACAAGCTTAATAGAATTATAAAGGAGTTTTATTCAAATTTTCATGAAAATTTTGGCAAATCCTGTCGGCAAATATCTTCTATCCCGAATATTTCTTTAGAGCCATAACCACAAAGCTTGCTAAAACTGCATAATCCTCTGTGGGAAGAAGCTCTGAAGCTGAACGATCGAATAAAATATTTCCTGAGGCCGGAAACTCCTCGTCCGCTTGCCAAAGAACTAACGTCACTGGAATTTTAGGAAAAACGTTTAGCGTTACTGCCACATCCCCCAGCTTTACAGGGGTACCCCCTATTGGCTGAGCCGCCTTGAGCAGCTTCTCTGGATTTCCCCCAAAATGTTCGACCATAGGGCGAATTGCCCGGTTCGAAAAGGGTTGATTATATATTCCGCCTCCAGGAAGTTCTTTGTAGGAAATATATTGACCGGTTAAGCTTTTCTCCGTCTGATTACATAAATAATGAAGGATAAGAATACGTGCAAAAATTGGAAGCTCGCCTTCTACTTGAGGTTCAGGCTCAAATTTTGCCGAGGGGTATTCAACTCTAAAGTGTTGCCCCAGAAAATTTAATTTGATTTGATTCCCTTGAACAGGATACCCTGAAAATTTTTCAATTTCAGCTAAGGACATTTCCTGGAAGTGAGCCACAGATTTTTCAAAAGCTGCGGTATAATTCATCTGCTCCCTCCTTCGTTTTATATTATTTGCCATCAGGACGGTAAGGGATTCCATCGGCTGCCGGTGCGGTACTTCTCCCGACAAGACCTGCCAGTGCAAGAATAGTTAAACCATACGGCAGCATTTGAATAAGATTCGCTGAAATTCCCGTTCCTTGAAGAACCATACTCAAAGCCATAGCAAAACCGAACAACAATGAAGCGCCTAACGAACCGACCGGCGTCCATTTGCCAAAAATCATGGCCGCTAAGGCAATATAGCCACGCCCGCTGCTCATATTGACTTCAAAACTATTCAATAATCCTAAAGATAAATAGACTCCGCCTAGACTTGAAAGCATTCCTCCTAAAATAACACCTAAATAGCGAATTCTCCATACATTAATTCCTGCTGTATCTGCTGCTTGAGGATTTTCGCCAACAGCTCGAATTCTCAGTCCAAGATTCGTGTGAAACAGAAAGCAATGAGAGATAACAACTAGGATAAGCATGATATAAACTGTTGAATTTTGCTGCCCGAAAATGGGGCCAATAAACGGAATGTCCTTTAAAAACGGCAAGGCTATATCGGGCAAAGCCGGAGTCTCACGCGGGGTTCCTCCGTAACCGAAGATCGAGTTCAGCATAAATGCAGTTAATCCAGCAGCAAAAATGTTAATCCCCATACCGACAATAATCTGATCCGCTCCAATATGGATCGTGAACCAAGCAAACAAAAGAGAAATAATGGCCCCCATAATCATCGCGCCTATTAAACCCAGCCACGGATTATAGGTTAAATGGGAGAAAAGAACCGCAAAAAATGCTCCGATAAGCATAATTCCTTCCATTGCAATATTAACGACACCACTTCGCTCCGAAAACGTTCCTCCTAAAGCCGGCAGGGCAATCGGGGTTGCCATGGCCAGCGTTGCCGCCCAAAGCTCTGGCTTAGCCAATTCATTCCATATCATACCTTCATGCCCCCCTTGCTCGGCGATAAATTGCCTTTTCCATGATGCTTCCGTCGGAGAAAAGATCCTAACTCTTTAGCTGCAACAAGAAAGATGATTATACCCGAAATCATTTCCGTAAGGTGCGCAGGAACCCCGGAAGCAATCTGCATAGCCTGCCCGCCGGTAGATAAAGCCGCAAAAAAAACAGCTGCTAATATCACTCCAAACGGATGATTATTGGCCAATAAAGCAACAACAATAGCTGTATAGCCATAGCCTGAGGAAAAACTGTCATAAAGCCGGTGCTGAACGCCCAGCATTTGGACTGCCCCTGCCAGACCTGCTAGAGCACCGCTGATAAATAACGCAAAAACCATATAAAGTGATACATTGATTCCAGCATAGCGGCTCGCTCTAGGATTTAAACCGACCGTACGCAGCCGAAAACCCCAAGTCGTTTTATAAATAAGTCCATAAACGAGTCCTGCCGCCGCGAGCGCCACTGCGATTCCCCAGGATAACTGACTTCTTTCGACGATCATTCCCAACTGGGCCGATGGAAGGATTACCGGAGACTGAGGGGTATAACCCGGAGCCATCATCGGTCCGTTTTCCAGCATGTAATGGCTCAGATAAATGGCGATATAACTCATCATCATCGTTGTTATAACTTCATGGGCCCCAACTAAGGCCTTAGCTAACCCCGGGATAATCCCGGCCCATAAACCCGCGAGCATCATTCCGACAAAGAAGGCTAAGGCAACATGAAGCATAGGAGGCAATCCCGAGATTGAATAGCCAATCCAAACTGCACCCATACTTCCTATCCAATACTGTCCTTCCGCTCCAATATTAAACAGCCCAGCTTTAAAAGATAAAGCCACTCCTAACCCGGATAGAATTAAAGGAACTGAATTTGCCAATGTATTAGCAAAGTTTACTTTGCTGCCAAAGGCACCTGCAAAGAGAGCTCCATAGGCTTGAAAAGGATCATGCCCTGTTGCCAGCATACCCAGCGCTCCAATAAGAACAGCTATGCCGATGGCCATAAAAGGGGGGATCATACCTCGAATAAAGTTACGCATTTTCCCCCTCCTTCCCTATTTCTACACCTGTCATCAGATATCCCAATTCTTCTTTCGTCGCTTTTCCGCCTGGAAGAATGGCCATCAGTTTACCCTCATGAATAACACCGATTCGATCCGCTAAAGACAGGAGCTCATCCAGTTCTAAGGAAACGAGGAGAACGGCCTTATCGTTAGCTCTAAGCTGAAGAAGCTTATTATGAATGAATTGAATCGCCCCCACATCCAGACCGCGCGTGGGTTGCGCAGCAATCAATAGATCCGGATCACGGCTTACTTCCCTGGCCAAAATTATCTTTTGCTGATTTCCTCCTGAAAGATAACGTGCTAAGGCATGCGTTTGCCGCGGCCTAACGTCATAATCTTCAGCTAAACAAGACCCATGCTGCTCAATTGCTTGTTGCTGCAATATGCCCATTTTAGCAAAAGGAATTTTCGCGAAATCCCTCAGGACAAAATTCTCGGTAAGCTTAAAATCCATAACTAACCCATCGAGCTGGCGATCCTGCGGAATATAAGCAATTCCGGCATCAATGCGCTGCTGAACAGAAGCCATTGTTATTTCCTTGCCTTTAAATAATATTTGCCCGGCTTGAACGCGAAGCAATCCTGCAATCGCTTCCACCAGCTCAAATTGGCCGTTTCCATCAATTCCTGCAAGTCCAAAAATTTCACCGCGATGAACCGTAAAGGAACACCCTTTCACTTTCTCCCTCCGATTGGCAGAAACGCTGCAGTTCTTAAGTTCAAGAAGCACTTCTCCTGCCTTTTGGGGAGGTTTGGTCAGTTGGAGAATAACTTCACGGCCCACCATTAAATTGGCTAACTCTTGAGGCGTTGTGGACTGGGTCTCTAGGGTTGCAACTGATTTTCCCGCTCTCATCACCGTTATCCGGTCTGAGATCTTCTTAACCTCGTCAAGTTTATGACTAATAAAAATAATCGGAATAGCTTGCGATCGAAGCTCATCCATCACCACGAATAATTCGTCTGCTTCTCGAGGCGTCAACATCGCTGTAGGTTCATCTAAAATTAAAAGCTTAGCCTTCCGGTAAAAAACCTTTAGTATTTCGACTCTTTGCTGCAAACCGACTGTAAGGTCTTTTACCTTTGCCGATGAATCAATATGCAGATGATAACGTTCAGATAATTCATGGACCAACGCCTCATTTTCTTTACGGCGATACCTGATTTTCCCTGGTTCTCCGCCAAGAACAATATTTTCAGCGACTGTAAGTTCCGGTATAAGCATAAAATGCTGATGAACCATTCCGATACCTGCTTCAATCGCTTGTCTCGGACTCGAAAAATGAAGTTCCCGATCATATAGGCGAATTGATCCAGAGTCCGGTTTATATAATCCATAGATCATTTTCATCAGGGTGGATTTTCCAGCCCCGTTTTCGCCAAGTATAGCGTGAATTTCTCCTTCACGAACTTCTAAATTTACGTGATCATTAGCCAGCACGCCCGGGAATTCTTTTGTAACTCCTTTAATCTCCAAGCAAGTGCGCATAGAACCCTCCTTATGAGCATTTGACATGAATGGAGAAAAGGGATTGCCCCATCTGAAGCAATCCGCTTTCCTGCCTTTTTAAACATTTTTATACGTTTCTTTAGACAATCCTTCGAATATTTCTTACAGTTTCGGAATTTGCGTGGAAACTTTTATTTTTCCCTCTTTAATTTGTTTTGCCGCATCATTCATTTGATTGACAATATCTTGGGGAACTGCTTTAAGGGGTGAGGTAAAGGCCACACCGTTATTATTCAAATCAAACATTAGATTGCCGCTCTTGAATTGATTATCCAAAGCCGCCTTTATGACATCATAAGTTGCCACATCCATGGCTTTCGTCGCACTTGTTATGACGGTTTCCGGAGCTACATAATTTTGATCAGCATCTACACCGATAGCAAAGACTTTCTTTTCTTTGGCCGCATCAATTACCCCAGTCCCAGTCCCTCCTGCGACCTGGAACACAATATCTGCGCCTGCGGCGATTTGACTGAGTGCTGTTTGCTTGCCTAAAGCCGGGTCGTCAAATTTACCTGTATAATTGAGTTTTACAGTAATATTTGGATCAACACTTTTCGCCCCTTGGATATACCCTGCAATATAATCCGTAACAGGTGGAATTTCCATTCCACCAACCACCCCAATCGTATTTTTACCTGACATATTTGGAACGCCTTGCGTTTTTTCCATCAGTCCTGCCATCATTCCCACTAAGTAACCGCATTGCTCTGTTTTGAATAGAGCGGAGGCGACATTGGGCCGATCGTTTATCGAGTCATCAATGATCATAAATTTTGTATCCGGATATGTTTTAGATACTTTTTCAACCGCATCATGCATTAAAAAGCCTACTGCTATAACTAGGTTATACTTTTGCTCAGCAAAACGGCTTAGATTTGTCTCATAATCAGTCATTTGCTTTGACTCAACAATACTTTTTGTTATCCCCAGTTCTTTCTCAGCTTTTTCAACTCCTTTATTGGCCAGGAAGTTAAAACTTTTATCATTAAGACCACCAACGTCAGTAACCAGGGGCACTTTAAAATTCGGATTTTTCTTTGCATTATCCGTCGATGTGCTTGATGCAGGAGAAGAAGGTGCCGTACCGCAGCCTACCAAAATTAAAGCGCAGGACAAGACGACAACAAAAACTTTACTTAATAGATGTTTTTTCAAAGAAATAACCTCCTTTATTTAAAGTACATGCTAAATGTATTCTTTGCTTTTCGTAAATATCCTTCCTTGTATAAACATTAAAGTATATTTATGTAAATTATTACTTTTTAAGGTTTCTGGAGATTTTTTTCCTGTGCATATTCAAACTTCACGAAGTACAAACTAGATTTACTTTGTAAAATATACAAAGTGATTACGGTCGTACAAAGAAAAGGAGGAATCTCAATGTCAAGACGAGGTGTTATGTCTGAAGGGCTTAAACAGCAAATTGCTCAAGAACTTGGCTTTGGCGATACCGTAAAGCAACAAGGTTTTGGGGCAGTTTCCTCAAGAGATTGCGGAAATATGGTGAAAATGGCTATTGAAATTGCCGAACGCAATGGATTGCATTAAACAGTAATTTTTAGCCTGGTTCAACTAAAAAAAATCCGACAGAGTTTATCTGTCGGATTCTTATTTTTGATCAGCCAAACAGTTTTAATGGAAATCAATATCTATCGTACGAGCTGCTGGATGGCGGTCCTTTAAAAAGGTAAGTTCAAGTACTCCATTTTTATAGGCCGCATGTGATCCATCCGCTTTAACTGCGTTTGGCAACGTAACTGTACGTGTGAATTTTCCAAAGTAACGTTCTGAATGGTGAGAAAAACGATCCTTCTCTGCATTGCTCTGCTTCATCTCTCCATGGATAGTTAACACGTTTTCATTGATTTCAATTTGCAAATCTTCTTTATTTTCGATACCTGGAATTTCTGCAGTGACAATAATCTTTTCCGGGGTTTCATCAACGTCTACGCGGTACAGCCATTTTGAAAGGTCTTCATTTCCTCTTCCCTGATGAAAATGACGATCCATCTCATTCCATAGGGGTTCAAATATTCGGAAGGGATCATATGGGACCAAGGGCATTTTTATCACCTCTCAATTATTTTAAAATAAAGAAACTTTAGATAGAGCATTTTACTCCACCTAAAGTTCCTCTATCCAATGTTAGTATGGCAATCCGATCGAGAAATATTCTTACTTCGCGCTATAGCCAGCCTCTTCAACGGCTTTAACCAAATCTTCCCGGTTAGCTTCTCCAGTAACAGCGGCTTCGCCTTTTGCCAGATCTACTTGAGCATCAGCTACTCCATTAACGCCGCGCAGTGCTTTTTCAACATGCATTTTGCAATGATTGCAGGTCATTCCTTCAACCTTTAAAACCATTTGACCCATCCTTTTCACCTCCAATGATTTTATTTATAGATTATCCCAGCGGATTTGGTTCCACTCGGAAAAATAACAATACTAAAGTTTTATGCCGCAAGTTTTTTATCATAGCGTTTAAGCAACAGAGAACTGGTAACAACTGAGACTGAGGAAAATGCCATGGCCAGTCCGGCCCACTCCGGAGGCAATAGCTCTCCTGTAAGCGGATAAAGTGCACCTGCCGCAATGGGAATACCGATTGTATTATAAATCAGTGCCCAAAACAGATTTTGCTTAATTTTAGCTAAAGTTTTCCGTCCTAAGCGAATTGACCGCTCAACATCAAGCAAGTCGTTTCGTACTAAAACAACATCCCCAGTCTCTTTGGCGACATCTGTTCCCGAACCGATAGCAATTCCAATGTCGGCTTGTGCTAAAGCAGGCGCATCATTGATACCGTCTCCCACCATCGCGACATTTAAGCCTTGTTCCTGATATCTTTTAACAATATTGATTTTATCCTGAGGCAAAACCTCAGCGATGACTTCATCGATCCCTACTTCCGAACCCACAACGTTTGCTACCTTTTTATTATCTCCTGTAATCATAAAGGTCTTAATTCCGAGATGATGCAAGCGTGCAATCGCTTCTTTGGTGCTTTCTTTCAGAACATCGGCAAGTGCAATCAAGCCGATCACATCACCGTCTAAGGCCACAAAACTTGTCGTTTTGCCCTGTCCCGCCAAATGCTGAAATTCTTGCTCTGAGAGGCCTAATTTCGCCTTATATTTCTGAATCAATTTAATATTCCCGATTAAAAGCTGCTTCCCGCCGTAGGAACAGATAATCCCATGACCGCTTTCTTCCTGGTAATTTTGTACGTCTTCAATCGTCATGTTTGCACTTTTCGCCCGTGCCGCAACGGCCTGTGCCAAGGGATGGATTGAGGGGCTTTCACCCGCTGCCGCCACCTTAAGCACGTCTTTTTCCGAATAGCCGTTGAAACTTATAATATCCGTAACCTCTGGCTTTCCTTTGGTCAGCGTACCGGTTTTATCAAATCCAATCGCTTCGATTTTTGAAATGCCTTCTAACACGGCCGCAGATTTAAACAAAATCCCTCGGTTTAGACCGACTCCGCTTCCTACCATTACCGCTGTTGGAGTCGCTAACCCCAATGCACATGGACATGCAATAACTAGAACCGCAATTCCTGCAGTTAAGGCAAAAACAAAATTACTATGAAGCAGGAAATACCAAATCAAAAAGGTCACAAGTGCAATCGATACGACTGTCGGAACAAAATAGTTTGAGATCGTATCTGCTAAGCGCTGGATTGGAGGTTTAACCCCTTGCGCATCCTCCACCATCTTAATAATTCCGGAAAGCATTGTATCCTTACCCGTTTTTGTAATTCTAACTTTAATATTTCCAGAGGAGTTGATTGTTGCGCCCACTACCGGATCCCCAACTCCTTTATCTACGGGGATGGATTCTCCCGTAATCATCGATTCGTCAATACTTGCTCTACCCTCGATGATTTCCCCGTCAATCGGAATCTTTTCACCGGGTTTTACAACGACGATATCTCCGATTTTTACACTTGTGGCAGGAACCTCTTTTTCTTCACCATTGACTAGAATTCTGGCTCTATCCGCTTGAAGCTCCAGCAGGCGTTTTAACGCTTGACCTGCACGGCCCTTGGCTTTGGCTTCTAAATATTTGCCAAAACGAACAAAGACGATCAATAAAGCGGAGGTATCAAAGAAAGTAGGTCCTTCAAAGAAGATTTGAGGAAAAGTTGTCATGACACTATACGTATAGGCAGCTGTGGTACCCAGGGCGACAAGGACATCCATATTTGCGGAGCGGTTTTTTAAAGCATGATAGGCCCCTCGGTAAAATGTCCAACCCGCGGTAAATTGTACAACCGTTGCTAAAACAAACATGCTGTACATCGTCATTTTGCTCATTGGCATATACATCAGCGGCATGATAGGTACGGAAAGTACGGCACTAAAAATAAGCCACTGAAGTTGTTTTTTAACGACTAGGTCCTCACGGTTCTCTTCCTTATTTTCGATTGGGGTATATCCCGCATCACGCACTTGCTCGAAGATACCCTCTAGATTTACAATGCTCGGATCAAATTCAACGCTTACCGTTTCCGTGGCAAAATTCACGTTTGCCGAGCTGATGCCTGTGGTATTTTTTAATTTCTTTTCGATCGTTAAGGCACAGTTGGCACAGCTCATGCCACTCACCTTAAATTGTTCTTTCCCCTCTTCCCCTTTTTCACTGTAAGCTGCATACCCAAGATCCTTAACCTTTGCTAAAAGCTCTTCTACCTTCACCTGATGGGAATCATATTCTACGGTTAACTTTTCTGATGCAAAATTAACGGCTGCAATTTTTACCCCTGGCATCTTGGCTATACCTTTTTCAATGGTCAATGCACAATTCGCACAGGTCATTCCTGAAACTTTAAATTGCTGTTTTTCTTCTGCAGAAGAAGCAGCTTCAGGTTTTTTCTGTGCATCTGCAGCTGATTTCTGGGGATCTAACAGCTCCATTTGGGCCTCAGGGATCTCTTCTTCAGAATCTTGGGGAAGAGGTGTTGTTGAATATCCGGCCTCCTCGATCACCTCCGCTATATTTTCTTTATTCAATTGATTAGGTTCATAGGTAAAATTCGCTTTGGAATCTTGCAAAGAAACTTTCACATTTTTTATCCCCGGAACCTTCTCCAAAGCTTTGCCAACTCGTTTTACACAATGTTCACAGGTCATTCCGTAAACAGGAATTTCGCCGAGCAGCTGAGAAGAAGAACCTTCTTCCTCTGAGTTGCTGACCTCATAGCCTGCTTCTTCAATTGCGCGAATAATTTCCTGACGTTCAATCAAAGAGTTATCCCAATTAAAGCCGGCTTTTTCTTCATCCAGAGAAACTTTGACTTCTTCAATCCCAGGAAGACTCTCCAACGCTTTGCTGACTCGGCGAACACAATGTTCGCACGTCATTCCCAGCACCTTTAATTCCATTGATTGGACCTCACCCGCCATTACGTCCACCTCCTCAATTACTGTCATGCTTCTATCTTTTACACCTGCCGATAATGTTATTTCATCATCTTGAAAATCGTTTTAAGAACTTCGTCTACTACCTCTTCATCTCCGGCCTGGAGCTGCTCGCGTACGCAAGATTTCATGTGTTTCTCCAGCAAAAGCTTAGCTACCCCATTTAAAGCAGATTGTACCGAAGCAATTTGATTAAGCACATCGTCACAGTAGACATGTCTTTCCATCATCCCTTTGATACCGCGAACTTGACCTTCAATTCGATTCATTCGATTAACTAAATCTTTTATTGTTTTTTCACTGTGATGACTTGTGCGTTCATGTCCCAGTTCCACTTCATGCTGGCAGCTTGGGCATGAATGAACATCTTTTTCCTCCAAAGTAATCACTCCTTTAGATACCAATATAGTATACCCCCCTATACTATATTGTCAATTATATTATTTTTTGATTATCCGTATTAAAAAAACTAATACTTCTACTTTTCTTAATTTTTAGTGATAAAATAATATTAAATATATAAAAAATTTTGGCAAAGGAGGTTTAGTTTTTACATATTTATCTTTCTAATTTAATCATTACTTAATTCATATTTAAACATAGTATCTCGAGGAATACCGAATAGATTGATGCAAAATCTAGTTTTTCATATTGAATTTACCGTTAAGGATGCTCTTGCGTTGCTCCTCGCGATACGTACCCTCATTTTCAGTGAAGTTGTCAATTGTGTTAATTCAATAATTAAATAACTTACTGGAGGGAAAAATGCACGCCTTAAAACGATTTATTCAACAATCATCAACAATGTCCATCATGTTTAGCATAATGATTCTTGCAGGAGTTTTAGTCGGTTCAATTTTTCCACCCTTTGCAAAGCTGTTTGTTACCGTATCCCCGGGAAAAACAGTTTTATTTTCAGTGAGCTGCGTACTCGCCGGGCTTTTTCTTGGAATAGGAAATTATTATATTGCTCGCGCTATTCTTTATAATCCCTTAAAATCTATAACCGGGAAAGTTAAAGAATTATCTTCAGGAGATTTGACCGTTCGGATGGAAATTCAGGGGATGGACCTCATCGGACAGCTTGCCCATGCAATTGAATCCCTCTCTGAAAGTTTCAGGCAAACAGCCGGCAATACCTTAAACGCTGCTCAGGAAGTTATTCAAGTGAGTGACCAAGTCACTTCATTATCGAAAACCTATATAGAGAAGTCTAATCAATCCATGGTAATCTCTACGCAGCAAGTTCAAAACGCTTCCGACCAAGTAAAGTCGTTTAATAAAGTCAGTGAAACTATTCAAAAAATGCTGGCAGGAATATATGAAATCAATGAGCTTCTCCAATCTTCTACGCAAACTGCTCTGCGCTTTATGAGCACATCGTTACGGGGAACTGAATTAGTTCAAGAATTGGACCAGGGAATCATAAATGTTAAATCTGATTTAAATAAAACTCAAAATAGAGCTAATCAGCTTCAGCAGAATTCAAATCAGATCAACTCTATTGTATCACTTATTCAAGGAATAGCCGCTCAAACGAATTTGCTGGCACTTAATGCCTCTATTGAAGCAGCTCGAGCTGGAGAAGCGGGTAAAGGTTTCTCTGTTGTCGCTGATGAAGTGCGCAAACTTGCGAATGCTTCTTCAGCGGCAGCAAAAGAAATCTCAGATCTTCTTAATTCAATGAACAAAGATATTGGGGCATTAGTTTCTTCGACAGATATCACGTTCAATACGTTAATTCAGGAAGAATCATCAATGAAAGAGGCTCAAAGTGTCTTCGGTGAAATTACGCAGGGAGCTGATCTCCTCAAAGATTGCATTGAATCTGCAGAGAAGAAGCTAGATAGCACCAATAATGACACTTCCGAAGTAAAAACTGCCTTGACCCAAATGAATTCGTTAAATAACAGCTCATGGGAATTTGCGTTAAAAATCGGGACAATATTTGAAACGCAAGCCCATGGCTTTCAGGCACTGGCAAAACAAGTGGAATCTTTACAGCATACTCTCAATGAAATGACTTATGGACTGGATTCCCTCAAACTTTAACATAACATCCAAAAAAATATTAACTAGAAACGGACATCGCTTTATAAGCGATGTCCGTTTTGTTTTCACAAGCTTTATTTTTAAAATATTGAGTAACTATCAAAAGGATTTGATGAACTTAACGTGGAATACGCTATACTGGATAATAATGGAGTTTATGCAAAATACAATAAATTTTTCAATATGGAGGATATTTATGAGTAAATTGTATCAATTAGAAAACCCTGAATGTCTTTTTCCTTTTTTAAAAGAAGCTGAGTTTATCCAAAATCCTCTCTCATTAGTTCACTTACCTCTTGGAACGTGTATTTTACGTGAAGGTGAATACGGTACTCATATCCCCCTTGTTATCCAGGGAATGATTCGTGTTGTTAAAATTTCCGAATCTGGGCGTGCTATTAATCTTTATAGGGTGAATCGAGGTGAATCCTGCATTCTGCTCATGTCAAGCGCGCTTGCTGGCATCCCCTATCCAGCAACTGCAATAATTGAAGAGGATACGCATGCGTTATTGATTCCCGTTAAGCAGTTTAATAACTTAATGAACCGTTATGAATCTGTTCGGGCTTTTGTTTGCAGTCACTTAACACATCGCTTAATTTCAATGATCACTCTTATTGATGAGATCGTTTTTAAACGCATGGATCAAAGGCTGGCTGAATTTATTTTAGATAACACTTCCCCAGAACAGGATTTTTTAACAACGACCCATGAAGAAATTAGTCTTGAACTCGGTACAGCCAGAGAGGTGGTTAGCCGTCTCTTAAAAGATCTTGAAAAGAACAACTGGATTTCTGTTCGGAGAGGAAAAATAACCGTTATCGAACGTTCTGCTTTAAAAAAATCAATCCACCGTGACTAAATCACTGAAAATTAATAATTATGAGCGTACTATTGTAACTATGAATTTCCTTTATTTCACTTATTTATTAACATATTGCAATTTCATAATTGCTTATTATTATCATGCAGATAGTATTTGTCCACTCATTCACTTAAATGGCTTAATGTCATGAATATAAAATCTTTAAAAGGAAGGTGAGATATGAAAGAAAACTTTAATATTAAAAAAGGATTTTAAAACTGACAGATTAAAGTGATCTAAGGAGTGAACCAGATGAAAAAACATTTAGCTTATATTCTGGCATTAAGTATGTTATTGGTCGTTATCCTAACTGGCTGTGCTTCGAACGAGGAAAGCGCCAAAGCATTATTAGACAAATATTTTTCATCGGCGGCAAAACTTGATTATTCAACAACTTACACATGTTATTATGACGAATACCAAAAAAAGATACCCGAAGACGAATTTGTCAAAGAACGTAAACAGGCTTCTGTAATCCAATCCTATAGAATTTTGGAGTTAAATGTTCAGAAAGATAAAGGACAGGCAAGTGTTGAGCTCACGTTTGCACCTTCGGAAAAACTTAACCGTCCTCAACCTGTAACGCTCAAAGTTACGGAGGATCTTGTTAAAGAGAAGGATGGTTGGAAGATCAAGGTGTGGTAAAAGAGTGAAACATAAGCCTCCAAGGGGGTTTAACATGTTAAAGAGAAAATTAAGTTTATTGGTCATTTTGATTTTTGCTTTAACTTTTGTCGTCGGTTACACATCCTTTGCCAGTGCAGCAGTTACGACAGGTATAAGCGGTACCGTTAAGGACATTGATACAGGTGCAGCTATTGCCGGCGCAACAATTACAGATGGAACAACTACCGTAACCACTAATGCCCAAGGAATTTATTCGCTGAGCAAGTCAGCCGGTAGTTATACGTTAAAAATTTCTGCATCTGGATATCTAACGACTTGGCAAACATGTACCGTCACATCTGGGGCAGTAACGACTGTTAATTGGAGCCTGACAAAAGCATACGGAACCCAGACTCCTCCAGCGTATGCCCAGAATATGCGAAATATAATTTTTGCATGGAACGATTTGGGCATGCACTGTGATCAGGACGACTATTCCTATTTCTGCGTCTTGCCGCCATACAATACTTTGCATGTACAGGTAATAAATCGTCCTAATTTACTGACGTCAGGGATTACTGTTAGTTACAACTTCCCCAAGAAAACAAACTCAACCCTCCATACGAATTTCTGGCAATATTCCGCCCAATATGGATGGAATGTTCCCACTAACACGGGTATTTCCGGCACTCAATTAGCCGGCACAATGAAACTCGATTCCAATGGCAAGGGTTTTGTTGCCGAAGGAATTCCTATTACGCCCTATGATGATGATGGCACATGGGATCCTTACGGTACCGCTAATATTACTGTGACTGACAGCAATAACAATGTTTTGCAGACTGCTTCTGTAGTTGCTCCTGTCTCCACAGAAATGAACTGCAACAACTGTCATGGCAACGCTACGGTCAATCCTCAATTGGATATTCTGCAAAAACATGACAGCCATAATGGTACTACTCTTGCTGCAGATCAAGCCCAGGGTAAGGTTCACCTTTGCTCAGAGTGCCATTCTGATAACGCTTTAGGTAAACCTGGCGTTGCCGGCGTCGAGAGTCTTTCCTTAGCTATGCATAACTTCCATAAAGACAAAATGACCTATACTCCTGCTGCGGCAAACGTAACGCCTAGCTGCTACAATTGTCACCCCGGAACAAATACACAGTGCCTGCGCGGCATCATGGAGAAAGCCGGTAAGAGCTGTACAGATTGCCATGGTGATATGAATGGAATGACGACTTCTTTACAAAACGGCCGTCAAGCATGGTTACAGGAACCTAAGTGCGTTACGTGCCATGATTCTAAACATACAGAAAACACCAACACTCTCTATAGAAATTCCATTATGAATAACTCTTTAGCTAGTGATATGAACGGTAAGTTTTACTGTGAAGCCTGCCATAACAGCACACATGGTGAGTTTGTCTCTGCCAATAGTGCAGACCCAACCATTCCTCAAAAATTCCAGGGTGATAATTACTGGATTTGGAACTGTAAAGTCTGCCATCAGCAGAATTATACTCAAAGAAACTTCCATAATTAAATCTTAATCAAAATAAAACAAATAGATTTAAAAATTAAAGTAAGCGGATCAGGCATGATGCCGACCCGCTTCTTTTTCTTTAATTGAATGATCTCTGATTTTCTGTAAATTACTAATACTCTTTAATATATTCTTTCCAAGTATCCCTGATATAATTTTTTAATAAATTTTTCATTAGGATCTTCATTGCCGTAACTTGCTCTTCTATAAGTTGGATCGGTTACCAGGATAGATTATTAGATCAAATTTTATCAGCATTTTTTGAGTTCTATGAACATTATAAGACAAGCTACATATATTAAAACTAGGAGAGGGAATCTTGGTTTAGGCTTCGGGAATTAGTCATTCTAATCTTATAGACCTTCGGGTCAAATTTATAAGAAAGAAGGGCTATACTATGGCTGGACTTGGATTAAGTCCATTTGGATTTCCCTCCCCTGCTGCCCCACTGTTTTTAGGGCCTACCGCCCCATTTATTTCAATTATTGCTCTGTTTGACACCTTCCCGATTGGCGCCCGGATCGAAATTGGAATGGATTCAGGTTTCTGGGTTGGGAACTTTGGCGGTATCCAAGATGGTGTTGCACTGTTAACAAACGCAGTTCTTCACTCTAACATTGGAAAACCCATCGATGGTATTCGTCCAATTGTCCGTATCCCGATTCGCCAGATTACCTTTGTGAGCACCTAATAATCATCAGCAAGAGGGCAGCTACTAAAGCTGCCCTCACGTTAACCATTTATTAGAAATCACATTTTCCAAAAAGCTAAATAGATGAGATTTTTTAGCATTTTATGGGGGTTACTATTAACCCCAGCCCCTCTCAAGAAGATGCCTCTTGGAAAGGCATCTTCTTTAAATTAAAAATATCTTTAATTTAACCATCTACTTTTTATCCCTCCATAATATTTGGCCGATTAGTAACCTCCAAAGAGTAAATTGCATAGACTTATATTAGCTAGTCCATTCATCTTGTCTTCTGTATTTCACAATGAAAGGAGGGCAATGATATGGATAGATTTTTCTTCCCTTGCCATTTTCCGTTCCACAAATTCAATGCATTTAGATTTAACCGTTTTAGATTTCCAATTTTCCCCTTCGAGAGATTTGAAAGGTTCGAGGAGTTCGAAGAGTTTGAGTTTAATCGATTCCCGTTTAGGAGATTTTTTTAGATAACGAATGTGACCGGACCCTTTAGGGGCTCGGTCTTTTTTTCTATAAGGATTGAAAAAAAGCTTGTAACATTTCTGACCAAGCATTCATAATTTATATCAAGAAATAGAAAACCCCATCTTATCTTCTAGGGCTTGATCTTTGGCCCAAAAAAATAATAAGAAGAGGGGTTATATTATTTCACTACTTGGAACACCATTTACACCATTTTCACCTACGTGCTTCATTATCGGTCTTTTTGATACCTTTCCCATTGGAACAGCGCTACGGGTCGGTATGGATTCAGGATTCTGGACCGGTAACTTCGGTGGAATTCAAGACGGAGTCGCCCTTTTGACCAATGCCCTATTATTTTCCAATGTCGGAACCCCAATTGATGGCATTCGGCCTGTTGTGAGAATTCCGTTACGTGCTATCACATTTGTCAGCCAATAATAGTTTTGGGCGGCAATCTGGCCGCCCTTCTTTACATCTTCAGCTCAGGACATTACGTTCTTTAATAGAACTCATGTACCTATATTATAAGATCTTAAGCAGAATGATTAAATACGCTACAGATACCGCTCCTGTCGATTCAATTCATCCATCGTAACCATTCTAGTATCTTTTTAATTATAATTTTGGCCATAATAACAGTCTGTATAAAATCTTACACTTAACACTAATGTTTGGCTTTCGGTCCCCACCCACATAGCAGGTGGTCTAATGTTTTGCACACTATGTGTGCGAAAGAAACTAAAGTTCATAATATCGAGGGCAGCGGTAGAACGCTGCCCTCTTGATAATGGTAGTTTTAGGTGCTTACAAAGGTGATATTCCGAAGCGGAATACAGACGACTGAACGAATGCCATCAAGGCTATTTATCTTTCGGAGTCGTACACCAAATTCTTCTGCAAGTATAACATGTACTAAAACAAGCAAGGAGTTGATATTATTGTCCACTGTTCCAACCACTTCATTTTCTCTCAACAGATTTGTTCAACAATCCCTCGACCTCAATGTTTTCTTTCTCCGGATTATGAAAGAGCACTCATTTATTTCTGGAGATAGGCTTTCTCAGCAAAGATGCAGCTTTTGCACAAAGGGCCGATCAATTTAATAGGATGTCTGATCAATTACTAACTGAAGTAGCCCTATTAGCAAACGGCAATCTAAGTGAACCAGCGGTGCGTTCCGGTGAATTCGTAACTGATAAAACTCTCCGTGCAGAAACCAAAACCCAGGAGCTTTCCTGCATCGCCATCGATACGTCATTAACACAAGAAGAACTCTTACTGCATCATAAAAGTAGTTCAGTAAATACTGGACTAGAAAATTCTGTCCGATTGATTAATGAAAGAGAAATCGCTCTTACAAAGGAATTAGTATTAAATCAATTATTATACCTTTACTCGCTGACCATGTGTTGCGTGAAGCAAATCACTTTTTACGAATTCAAGAGCTATCAGGACAGACAAGTCCATTTTGTAAGATCGTTAGGTGCAAATGAACAAACAGATGTTGAAGTAAATGTTTCTCCAGATACAATTCTGCTAAAAAAAATTCAACAATTCCCAGTAGAGACCGATTAGTCTAGTTTCGGAATAAAGAATAAATTGATAGTTGTTTGCCTTGTAAACTAAAATAAATCTAATACTTGAATACAAAAACCGTGTGGAAATTTCTACACGGTTTTTTCGTCCATTGGTTCAGGACGTAGAACACCGCTGCAAAAGATAGTCTACCAACCGATAATTTGTTTCTTTTAAGCATAAACCATTGTGACAAGTTATGTAGACAAAGCATAGTATGTACTATCTTAAGATAAAGGAGGATACGCAGATGGCATTGGGTACTGGAGTCGTTGACGGTTTTCTTCCTCGCTCTTTGACAGGTATTGCGATCGTTGTAGTTATCATTCTTCTGCTTATCGCAATGGGAATCGTCTTCTAAGCTAATCAAATCAATGGATTTTGAAAGGAGGTAATGTCATGTTCGGAATGGGCGCTTTTGGTGGTGCATGTTGTCCATCTGTTGCTCCTGTTACAGGTGTTGGCGCTGGCGTTGGTGTCGGGATTATCGCAATTGCTATCTTGATCCTCATTGCATTAGGAGTTATCTTCTAAATTATAGAAAGGAAATAGAAGCCTATGTTTGGACGTTTTAGAGGTTTTGGATTCTTCCCTTTTTTTAATCCCTTCTTTTTCCCATTCTTTTTCCCATTTTTCTTCTTCCGGAGGCGGTTTTAGTAATAAAGGCTAGGCTTTTATGCCTAGCCTTTATTACGCTTTGCCTCAATCATAATTGATAGTGGTTAAGAGAAAAAGGTGACAGTTTTCTACTTAAAAAACTAGATTTTTTAAATTCTGTGAACATCAGAAGACAAGCCGCATATATTAAATTAGGACAAAGGATTTTAGATTAGACTTCGGGAGTTAGCCCTTCTTAATCTTATAGACCTTCGGGTCAACTTTATAAGAAAGAAGGCTGTACTATGGCAGGGCTTGGATTAAGTCCATTTGGATTTCCCTCCCCGGCTGCTCCACTGTTTTTAGGGCCTACAGCACCGTTTATATCAATTATTGCTCTGTTTGACACCTTCCCGATCGGCGCCCGGATTGAAATTGGAATGGATGCGGGTTTCTGGATTGGAAACTTTGGCGGTATCCAAGATGGTGTTGCACTGTTAACAAACGCTGTCCTTCACTCTAACATTGGGACCCCCATCGATGGTATTCGTCCAATTGTCCGTATCCCAATTCGGCAGATTACCTTTGTGAGCACCTAATAATCATCAGAAAGAGGGCATCTACTAAAGCTGTCCTTAGTTAACCAACATGTATTTTGTATAGTGATCAATTGTCCAGTTGATCACGCCCCCTCTCCCCATAAGACGCTATAAGGCGTCTTTTTGGGTTCAATAAGATAGAGATTATACATTAATTAAGTTCAAATAGGCTTTCTGTTATTTTTGTATTAGATAACTATACGTGCTTTTATCAGCTCTGCTGTGGTTACAGATTTAAAGACGTTCTGCGTAATTCAGATATAATTAGGAGTAGGGCTTAAGGTTTACCGTCGCTTTCCGCCTCCATCATGTAAGAGCTTCTTTCGCATGGGGTACTACATTTTGAAAAATTCTACTCACAAAGAGGATCATAATCGTTAATTTTCCTATTATGTTCAAAGTCCCACACGTTGATCTAAAGTCCTATATTGCAAAGCCTCTGCTAGATGACTTCTTTTTATCCCCTGTGTTCCTTCTAAGTCCGCAATCGTTCGAGCCACACGCAGAATCCGATCATGTCCGCGAGCGCTTAAATGCTGTCTTGCAAACACTGAGCGCAAAAGTTGTTCTCCTTTGTCATCTAAGGCACAAAATTCTTGTGTTTCCTCCGCCGTCATTTCTGCATTCGTTCGCGTTTTCCCTAAACGGGACCACTGTCTTTCCCGTGCTGCTAAAACACGTTCTTTAACCACTTCAGAGGTCTCTCCCTGCATCTTCGAATGCAATTCATCAAAATCAACCCGCGGCACTTCCACATGGAGATCAAAGCGGTCCAGCAACGGCCCGCTTACCCGCCCGCGGTAAGCCTCAACCTGCTTAGGCGTACAAGAACACGATCGTTTAGCGTCTCCGTACCAGCCACATTGACATGGATTCATGCTGGCAATTATGCTTAGCCGAGCAGGATATTTAACACTTCCCTTTTGCCGAGTGACTGTAAGTTCCCGATCTTCTAAAGGCTGCCGCAATGACTCTAAAACCCCTCGCGAAAACTCAGGAAGTTCATCCAAAAAAAGCACACCATGATTCGCTAAAACCAGTTCACCAGGCTTCATATCCCGACCTCCGCCGAGAATTCCAATTGCAGTTGCCGAATGATGAGGTTTACGGAAAGGTCGATGGGTAATAAGCTGTCCGCTATGCCCTAGTAACCCGGCAATACTGTAAAGCTGAGTAACTTCGAGACTTTCACTTCGGCTTAATGGAGGAAGTATGCCTGCATAAGCTTTAGCAAGAAGGGTTTTGCCCGATCCAGGCGGACCGATCATCAAGAGATTATGTCCCCCTGCAGCTGCAATTTCGAGAGATCGTTTCGCTTGCAACTGACCATGGATTGCTGAAAAATCAATGATATTATGATCTTCGCGAGGATTTATGTCTTTTTCGGATACAGGCTGAATAAAGGAACTTTCACCTTTAATCGCTTGGACTAAGGAAAATAAATCATAAGCCGTCTTACTGTGAATTTCTTCGATTAAAGCAGCTTCTTCCCAATTTTCAGGCGGGACTATCAGAGATTTGCCCGTGTTAGCTAAAGAAACTGCCATAGCTAAAATTCCTGGTATTGGACGCAATACGCCTTCCAAGGAGAGCTCTCCTGCGAAAACCAGCCCCTGAAGTCTGCTTTCAGGACATTGACCTGTTGCAGCTAATATCCCCATGGCGATCGCTAAATCTAATCCTGATCCGTCCTTTTTGATATCGGCAGGTGCCAGATTTACCGTGATTCGCTGCAACGGAAATTCAAATCCCGAGTTTTTTACGGCTGAACGAACCCGTTCCCGAGATTCGCGGACAGCAGCGGTCGGTAATCCGACCACGTCAAAAACAGGCAATCCATTCGAAACATCTACTTCGACTCGAATTAAATGGGCTTGAATCCCAGATACCGCTATTCCAAAGACTGCAGCAAACAAGCCAATCCCTCCTTACGAAGGAATTCGACCTGCTCCTCCAATATCCTTCCTGTATTAACCAATATATTCTATATTTGTTATTATCCTTCTATCGGATTAATATTCTCGGGCTGCCGCGGTATTGTAAAGATAAATTGAGTTCCGACACCAACTTGACTCTCCGCTTTAATCTTTCCGCCATGAGCTTCAACAATCTGTTTTACAATGGCTAAGCCTAAGCCCATACCGCCGTCTTTTCGTGAGCGAGCCTTATCGACTCGGTAAAACCGATTAAAAATATGTGGCAAATCTTGTGACGGAATTCCTTCACCCTCATCCGTTATAATAAATCGAATTAAATTCTCTTCCTGCTTCGAATCGATTCGGATCCTCTTTCCTTGAGGAGTATACCGAAAGGCATTGTCCATTAAATTGATAAACACCTGAAGCAAACGGTCCCGATCCGCTGTAATTTCGCCCTGAATAGGCATTATCTCTAATTCTATCCCTTTTTCCTCGGCTAAGCTTTGATAGCGATATTTTAGATCTTGCATAAACTCTTCAAGATCCATAGTTTGAAGCTCTAAAGTCTTCCAGCGTTCAAGCCGGTTTACTTCTTGCAGTTCATAAACGAGTTTAGCTAAGCGGCGTGTCTCATCAAGAACAAATTCAATCTGCTCGGGTTGATCTTTCTGAGGTATTACACCGTCTTGAATAGCCTCAAGATATCCTTGAATAAGATGAAGCGGTGTTCTTAATTCATGGGTAACACTCGCCATAAAATCCCGTCGTTCTTTCTCTGCTCTTAAAGATGCTGTTATATCCCGCAGAACAGCAACATATCCTTCAACCCCGTTTCTCGCAGATGTTGAAGCGATAGAAACTTGCAGCACCTGTGTTCCTAGGGAAAGATTCTTAATTTTCCCCTCACCTTCTGAATGAAGAAGTTCCTGGAGAAATGTTGCAATCTGCTTTTTACGATCGGATGCACTTTCTTCGTCCTCTGACCACAGTGCCTTTGCTGGCTCATTCGTATAGAGAATCTGACCCTCTGCATCCAGCATAATTACAGCGTCGCTCATTCCTTCGACAATTCCCTCGAGCAAATTTCTTTCCTGAGATAACCATTCCATATGATTTTTTAGACTTTGCCCCATTGAATTGAGCACGCCAACGAGTTCCCCTATTTCATCCCTGCTGTTTATTCCCGTAATATTTTGAAAATCGCCTTTAGCCATACGGCTCGCAGCTTTTTGCATGATCACGACTGGACGCGAAACTTGACGTGCGAAAAAAAGCGCGACAAGCGTTGCTAATAGAACTGCCAGAAGAGTAGAGTATAAAATCATTCTTCGGAAGGTTGATATGCTTTCTTGTACCGGTGCCGGTGAGCTCCCCAATAAAAGAACTGCTTCCGCAGGTTTTCCAATCGGAGTTGCCGCAATCAGCATTGCCTGTCCCAATTTATTTGCACTGGGCAGCGCCTCAATCGTAATCGTTTGACCTGAAAGAACCTCTTGCATGTTTTCTTGTGTAAAAAAGTCAGTTAAAAGTAACGGGTGAATCCAAAAGCTCGACCCTTGCATTCCCGTGCCGCTTAACCCCATTCCCCCTCGCCAGCCCGTTATACTGCTAAAGTCGCTGGCTGTGGAAATACTTCCTTTAACCGTTATCAGCCCACCATCGCAGTTCAAAACGATAAGCTGAGTTCCTGCTGAGAGCTTCTCATTTTGCAATGTAGACAGACGTTCTGCCCAGCTTTGCTGACTCTTTAATTGGTTGGTGATATCTTTAGCTTCATTTCCTAATTCATTTAACTTTTGGTTAAGATAAAAATCTCCAAACAGCCATGTGATTGTTATCGTTAAACTTCCAAGGACGACCACAATGAGCAGCATCATCGCCATCCATAATTTCACCGAAATTCTCCAGTTTCTCTTTCTGGACTTCATTCCTTGTTCCTCTCTTCTGAGTTAGGCATTAACAGTTTCCGGATCAAATTTGTACCCGACACCCCAAACTGTAGCGATCATCGCTCTTGCTTTTGGATCAGTCAGCTTTTCACGCAGTTTTTTGACATGCGTGTCTACAGTACGGGCATCCCCGTAAAAATCATAACCCCATACCGTTTCCATCAGCTGCTCACGAGAAAAAACTCGTCCCGGGTTTTTAGCCAGAAAATATAACAATTCAAATTCACGCGGTGTCAAGGTAATGGATTCTTCACCAATCATCACCCGATGCTTATCCTTTTCAATACTCAGATCACCAAATACCAGCGTAGAACTATTCCCTCCAAAATTCCCTTTGGAACGCCTGATTAATGCCTTGACCCTTGCCACTAATTCTTTAGTACTAAAGGGTTTGACCAGATAATCATCCGCGCCAAGTTCAAAACCTAAGACACGATCAAATTCCTCTCCTCTGGCCGTCAGCATAATAATAGGAATATCCGAACCTTGTCTTACTTCTCTGCATACACGCCAACCATCCACCTCAGGCATCATTAAATCAATAATTAAAAGTTCATAATTTCCCTTGCGAAACATGTCCAGACCTTCTCGTCCGTTTTCTGCTTCTTCTACTGTAAAACCTTCACTTTCTAAATACATTCGTACTAAATGGCGAATTCGCTCTTCATCGTCCATAACTAGAATTGGCAGCATAGAAGTTAACCTCCTTACTTATTTAGATTCCGCGAATCCACTGATACTGCGGACTATCTTCATCCCAACGAATAGCGATTAAATCGAAGCGCATTGAAGGCCATGTATGATATTTTCGGCCGAGGATATAATATTCGGCAATTCGTTGTAACCGTAATTTCTTCTTAACAAGAATACTCTCTTCGCCCCATCCATACTTTGGGCTTGTCCGAGTTCTTACTTCAACAAAGATCAGCATATCTCCATCTGCAGCAATAATATCCATTTCGCCGACAGGGCATCTATAATTACGCAGAATAATTTTTAGACCTTGATTCTTCAGGATTTGAACCGCAAAATCTTCTCCTTCTTGACCCCGCTGCTTTTTATTCGTTGCCGGCAAAATTTTTCCTCCTCAAGATTGACCTTATTTCTCAATTACTAATTTCACTTTAGCATATTTTCCCTATCTTGTCCCATCAAAGAAAATATCAATATTTTGTTAAACAAAATAATAAAGGAACGCACTTGAATTTTGTACGTTCCTTCATTAATAACGTTATTGATGTTGCTAACTTAACAAGTTATAAGTTTATTTCAAATACTCGGGAAGCTCATTCATAATATTCGCCGGTTTGCTTTCGTGGAGGATAGCCTTGGCAACAATATAGTCGGCTGCCTTTTCTAAGCGTATGGAATGCTTAATTTGATCTAAGGCCCCGGGTATTTCCTCAATGCGCTTGCGGCGTGTTTCGTAATCAGCAGTAAGTTCCATGAATGAAGCCGGTTGTTTGGAGATAGCTTCTTTGATGTCTTCTTCGGTGATTTCGGGTGAAATCTTCTCGGCGATGGCATTGAGAAGCAGGTTCTTTTTAACCGTTGTTTCAGCCTGGGGGCGAACTTCTTTTCTAAGATCGTCCATAGTGCGGCCGGAAGCTTTCATGTAGTTTTCCATAACTTGCGTTCCCATCTGCTTGCGGATCTGATTAATCTCGAACATGACCTGCTGTTCTATGATCTCTTCCTGAAGGGCAAAAGGATTTGCTTCAAGAAGTTGTTTCATCACAGCTTCTTTTTTATGAATATGCGTTTTTTCTTGGGCCATCGCCGTAAAAGAGCTGCAAATCTCTTGTGTCAGCCCTTCTATGGAATTAAAGGGGAGCTTTTCAAGCAGTTTTGCGTCATCGTTTTCGGCACCATGCTGCTTGCGCAGGCTGACCATCTGCTGCGCCATGTCATCTTCAGTGACAATCACCGGTCTATAATCGGCCTCCAACCCTTCAAACTGTTTCAACTCGAATTCGGGTTCAAGGATTACATGGACTTCGAGGACGCAAGGCTGCCCCAGTGCCGTAGACTTCGGCATGATCTTTGGGAACGTGATGGGATGGAGCCTCAATTCCTTAATAGCTCTCATATAATAGGAAGGCATGAGCTTTTCTAACGCCTTGCCTGCTATTTTCTCTAGCTCGGGATATTGTCGCAGCAGCATCTCGTTGCTCAGGAACGCGGGCGCTGATTTTTTATCGTTTGCCGATGTGGCTTTATAGTATTCTTCCATTAATGCTTTTTCAAGGGTCTTTGCATCAATATCGATCATAAAGACCGCCTCGTTTTTGCTGGCTTTGAGCAGTGTAGCTGACATCGTTCCCCTCCTTATTTCTCAGTATCCTTGAATATGGGATATATCATTAAACACAACCCACATGCGTTTCCGAAATCATAAAATCTTACTTAATACTTAAATCCTTAATATTACTTTGCTTCATTTAAATAAATGGGCTGTAAATACTTTCCGAGCATCATGGCTAATAAATCCCGTCGGGCAAATATGGCGGCAAGCCTTGCAGCGATTGCAGATATCAGGTTGGCTGCCTTCAACTAGTCCGACCCGAAGGTTTTTACCTTTACCTAAAAACACCAACTTGTTATTGCCCGTTTTCTTGCATATTCTAACGCAAAGTCCGCACAGAATACATCCTGCATTGATATCCTTATAAGAACCCGAATTATAGCCTTCTTTCGATTGAATAATCAATGAAAGCAATAATTCTTCAACCTCCTGCTTAAGAAAAGGTCCTCTTTTCAGTAAAAGCCGAGCTGCCTGAGCCTGCAACTTTGAAATTCGCGCACTCCTTGTCCTGATCCGTAATCCATCTTCAGCTTGCATCAGACAAGCATGTTTCACCTTCCAGGAATTTTCCCCGTATACTTCCAATATACAAAGGCCGCAACTTCCATAAGGTTCTAGTTTTGAGCTAAAACACAGAGAAGGCAAAATTATGTTTTTTTCTTTTAAGGCTTGCAGCAATGGTATATTTCGTCGTACATATTTATTTTGATCATTTACGCTTATTTCTACGAATTCTTCCACATAAATTCCTCCGAGGTAATATTTATGCAATTAAAGGGACAGGTCTCATAGCAAGCCCAGCACTTGGTGCAGAGCTGTCGATCGACAACATACCTTTCCTGGCCCGATCTCATTTTAACCGCTCCGGTAGGGCAAACCAGATAACAAGCCTTGCAATCTCTACACGAGGTTAAATTAATCTTCAAATCGATAAGGGGTTTGCAATGAACTGCCGGGCAACACCCCCTTAGATGCGCCTGGTATTCAGAATAAAAGTTCTTTAAGGTGGTCAAAACTGGATTAACCGCTGTCTGGCCCAAACCGCACAAAGCTGAGTCCGCAATAGCTTTGCTAAGCTCCTCGATTTCTTCTAAAATGCCCTCCTTTGCCTTGCCGATACATAGCTCCAGCAGCAACGACTCCAGCTCTGGCAATCCATCCCGGCAGAATACACACTTTCCACAGGATTCATGAGCCATGAAATTTATCATGTGCCGAGCCATGTCGACCATACAGCTATTAGTCCCCAGTGCTACTATACCTCCCGAGCCCATGATTGCTCCGGTAGCAGCCACGCTTTCATAATCAAGAGAAAACCTGCTATAAGGAACAATTCCTCCTGAGGGACCGCCAATATGTAAAGCTTTAACCGATTGCTTTGAAGCACCTCCGATTTCTTCCATAAGAACGTGGGTATCCGTGCCCAGCGGCACCTCAATAAAACCCACCCGTTCAACTGCACCAGCCAAGCAAAAGATTTTGGTACCCGGGCTTTTCGTCGTGCCCAATTCACGGTAGGCATCTACGCCGTTTAGCAATATCCAGGGAATATTAGCCAAGGTCTCGACATTGTTTATAAGCGTGGGATGATTTTGTAAGCCCTGAGCAGCTGGATAAGGGGGGCGGCACTTTGGCTCTCCTCGTTTGTTCTCCATTACTTGCAGCATAGATATTTCTTCACCGCAAACAAAAGCACCTGCGCTTTCAACAACACCAATTTCCAGGCTAAAGCTTGAACCCATGATATTGCTGCCCAGCAATCCTACCCTGCGGGCACTGAAAATAGCATTGCGTAAAGTCTGGACGGCTAGTGGATATTCATGGCGCACGAAGATATAACCTTCAGAGGCTCCTATGGCATAGGCAGCAATAATCAAACCCTCCAAAACGCTATGGGGATCACTTTCCAGCAAAGCCCGGTCCATATAAGCGCCTGGATCACCCTCATCAGCATTTGCCACCACAATACGCTTTGGATCAGGACTGCGGGATGTGATATTCCATTTTTCACCTGTAGAAAAACCGGCCCCGCCTCGGCCACGAAGCCCTGAAGCCGTAACCATATCAATTATATTGCTCGGCTTGAGTTTGAAAAGGGCCCTTTCCAGCGCCTGATAACCGCCCATAGCTGCATACTCAGTTATATTTTGAGGATTGATCAAACCACAGCGGCCACTGATACGTCGTACTTGTGGATTAAAAAATTTCTGAAAACTGAAATTCTCAAGTTTAATTAATTCGAGATCGTGAATGCCGCGCAAAACACCGATCTGATGTTCTTGAGCCACTGCCCAAAGATTATATGCCGAAGGAGGAGCTCCCTGCGCTGTTGTGATGATACTCCACAACGACTGTTTATCCACCCGACCATAAAAGTAATGCCTTCCCTCAGGAGTTCTAATATCTACCATGGGCTCAGCATAACAGGCACCCAGACAACCCACACTTACAACACGGGCCTGATTTTCCCAATCCCGCCCAACCAGAGTTTGGGTTATAGACTGTGCCCCAGCAACACGACCGCAGGTAGCCATGCCAACACTGATTCTTGATATCTTCGGAAACAAAGACAGACGTCCTTCTTCTGCCAGGCTCTGTAGAGGAATTTGAACATCATAATTAAATAATTTAAAAGGATTCTCAACTTGTTTCTTTTTTTCTTCAATTTCTTTTAGAACTGATGCAGATACCTGGTACTTACGACGGGCGGGGGTATGAAATTGGCTCATGACTTTTTCCTCAAATCACCAAGCAGCAATGGAACCTGGTAAGACTTTATTTTGTTTTTAATTTCTTCATCCTGGATAATTACCGGTGCCTGACTGCATGCGCCTACACAATAGACCTGCTCTAGAGTGACAAGGCCGTCCGGTGAGGTGTCGCTTCCATCTAACTTTAGCTCTTCGGTAAATCGGTCATAAATTAGGGGTGCCCCTCGGGCATAGCAGGCAGTTCCATAACAGATACGGATCCGGTGTTTACCAGCAGGTTTGGTACGGAAAGAGTCAAAAAAACTCACCAGACCGTGAAGCTGAGATTCAGGGATTCCGATGCGTTCTGACAGTTCAGTCAATAAATCTCTTGAGATAAAACCATTCTCTGCCTGTATCTTATTCAAAAGATTAACAGCCTTTCTTTCTTTTTCGGATAGCTGATCCCACAATTGGTCTATATATTCGGACATTTATTCTCCCCCTTATTGAAGGCGAAAGCAGTATAACTTCATTCAATATAGAAATTAAATGTTTTTCCTTTGCCAATTTTTGATTTACACCCCCCTCATAAAGAGGGGGGTATAAATATACGGCTTTTAAGGCTGAAAACTTCTGGTCCATTAAAATTGCTTAAGGAACAAAAAGCACTTTTCTTGAACCGTTTATTTTTTTGGCTAGTTCTTCTACCGGTCCATATTCAATAACGGATGCCTGGCAATGGTGTACACAACTGGGTTTTTTACCTGCAGCCACTCTATCGCCGCACAAATCACAAAGATGTGTGGGGATGGGAACATAGGTTAATTCCCATTTGTCTTCCGAATCTTTAAGTTTAAAAGGACCATTTTTAGCTAATTTAATACCGAATTTACCTACGGGAAGATTTAACTCTTTTTTACAGGCAACTTCACAGCTATGACATCCCGTGCAATATTCATAATCTATTAATAAACCGTTTTGCGACATATTTCTTTACCTCCTTTTTTTATGCTTTGTAAATCTTACAAATGGTGTTCTTTATCGGAGCTCCATATCCGGTGGGGCCGGTTGTACACTGTGTTGTAAGGTTGTTGATGTTAGATTCGAATGCCCCATAAAGGGTAGGTTCTGCTGCTTCTCTTTCCGGGAACCACCAGCCGTGTTCACCATGAACAACTCTGGGATCCCAACCCGGATCAAGTACAGCCACCTGTTTGCATTTGCCTAAGTTATTTTCAATCCATACCCAGTCTCCCTCTTTAATGCCATATTTAGCAGCTGTATCGGGGTGCATGGTTACTCTTGGGTTCGGATGGAATTCCCGCATGGTGGCACTCTGACGGTGTTCAGAATGGAAGAATTCCCATGACCTTGCTCCTGCAGTTAGAACTAACGGATATTCCTTCATCAATTGCGGAGTAGCGACCGGGCTGTATACCGGTTCCATATGGTACGGAAGCGGATCCAGGCCCCATTCAACAAAAATATCCTGGTAAAGATTAACCAATCCGGTATCAGTATTAAACCCTGGCTCTCCGTCTGGACGGAGCTTACCACTTTCATATTTTTTGTAATGAGCTTTCGGCCACATTACAACTTTTTCTTCCAGCTCTTTGAAGGTTACACCGGCTGGTTTTAAAGCCCAGTCAATCATGTCTTCCACCGTATCCCATGGGAAAGCTTCAGGATTCAGACGTTTGCCTAGATCTAAAACAATTTCCTCATCCGTCTTACAGTCTTCAAATTGAGTAACCTTGGAAATGGATCTTAACGGTGTCCACCAGTTTCTTAAGCTGTCACGTTCAACACTCATTGCAGCTGGCAGAACCAGATCAGCAAAGGCTACAGCAGAAGGAGTTAAAACAGGATCAACACATACAACGAAGGGTACTTTTTTCAATGCTTTGTATACGCGGGGGGCTTCTGCTGAGGTATTCACAAAGGTGTTTGTAGATTCCATCCAGTACATCCGAACGGGATACGGCCTGTCAGTTTCAATCGCCTCTAAAACTGTGTCTCCGCGTGATGTTACAGCTAGTCCAAATTTGAGCAGCGGATATTCTGCAACACCGAGACGCTTCGCCCGCATTTCCTCCGACAACTCAGCAAGACCCCAGTCTGACGCTACGTGGGCAAGGCGGTCTACACCGAATGCCGACCGTATAAGATGGTTTCCGCCAGGAACATCAAGGTTGCCGGTAATCGCAACCAGGGCACAAATAGAGTTAGCAACCGAAACGCCGGCTCTCTGAGTATCTATAGCCAACCCCCATTGAATCGCTGCAGGTTTAGCTTTAGCAAACAGGCGTGCTGCCGCCGCAATCTTTTCCGCGGGAACCCAGGTAATTTCTTCTGCTTTATCAAGAGGATATTCTTTAACCCGTTCAGCCAATTGTTCAAACCCATAAATCCATTTTTCTACGAATTCTTTATCATATAGTCCTTCTTGAATGATAACATTAAGCATAGCCAACCCAACGGCAGCATCAGTACCTGGGCGAAGCTGCAGCCAATAATCCGCTCTGGAAGCAAACCATGTCAGGTGGGGGTCTACCACGATAAGTTTTGTCCCCATTTTCATCATATCAACAATCCAGTGGCCGAGGAATCCGTCACCATTGCTGATAATAGGGTTATTACCCCAGATTACAACAACTTCCGGGCGTTTCCACTCGGGATTTTCATAACGGCGTTCGTCCATCTGAGATGCATCAGTAATAAAGAAATCCCCGAGCATGGTTCCCATGGCTGCGGCACGAGGCAGGTAACAGGAATCACCGGCCAGGAACCCCATAGAGAAGTTAGGACTTTTAAAAGCCGAATAAGTCAATTTCGGTACGATGGACCATGTATTACGTCCTGTTCCAATGGCAGTTACGATAGACTCGGGCCCATAATCTTTCCAAATTTCACGGACTTTTTCTTCGATAATATCATAGGCTTGATCCCAGGTAATCCGCTCCCATTTATTCTCTCCACGTTCACCAATCCTCTTCATTGGCCATTTAACCCGTTTGGGATCGTTGACCAGTTCCGGCATACTCAAGCATCGCATGCACAGTCTGCCAAAATTATATTTGCTTTCTGGGTCCCCTTCTACCTTAACAAGTTCATTTCCTTTTGTGTAATAAAGGACTGCGCAGCCATCATGACAACCCGGAGCTGTCCAGGCACATGTACGGGTTACTGTTAAATCCCCTTCTTGCCACTGTACTTTTTTACTATCACTACCCATTAGTGCATACCCCCTTATAATTTCTAACACTTATCACAAACAAAAACCTAAATCCAATGAAACAATAACCTGACCCGAGTCTCATGCGCGCATTAGGTTGTGAATATCCTTTATCAGTATAATGAGCTATCCTATTTCTTTTTTTTAGGAACGTCAGCTTTGCATCTGCGACACTTTTCAAGCGTCGGTGGATTAAACATGCCACATGAAGGGCACTTTACATTTTTGGTCGCATAGTCACTTAGACTGTAATTCACATACTCGTTAGTTGTGTCACTTTCCGGTTTGAAACCGTTGTCCTTGCTCATAACTGCTCTGCCTCCTTATAACTTTATTCTTCAACCCAAAAAGCAAAAAGCAAAATTCCAATCCATCGCTGTTACGGTCAGATGTTGAACAAACAGCCTTAAGATGGGCTTCATGCGCACATTCCCCTCGGTTGTCATCCCCCCTTATTTGTCATTTCGTTGGTTTACTGTCCAATATAAGTTACATTGCAATAATCACGCCAATCATTGTTTTCCCTAGCAAATATAATTTTTAAGGCTGTATTAAGCTATTTTTAAGCAGGTAATGGATTGAAATGAAATTGAGCCTGTTGGTATATTTTATTTATTTAGGAATATCTCGGGAATACCCTGGGAATTATGACATATCGCTGTCTAAAGAAAGAACTGGCCATTTTTATTAAAGCCAGTTCTTTCAATAAACTACCTATTGATCGTTTTTTTCTGTTTCGGCTGATTCTTTCGGTATTTCCATTTCAGCTGATTCTTTTGGTATTTCCGTCCCGCATTTTCTGCATTTCGGCAATGTGGACGGATTAAACATACCGCATTTAGAGCATTTAACATTTTTAGCTGCGCTTGGTGGTCTAAAACACATAATACTTTACCCCCTGATTATTAAAATTTTTTCTCCGCAAGAACTACTTTAAAATTCATGCTATTATTTGAAATTGCAAGATATATACCAACAAATAGTAATTTTTTAAAAAATTAAAAAGCCCGGATGTACGGGCTTTTTAACGTTTTATATATCTTGTTTTACGTGAACTTTACTTGGCGAGTGCCAAAAAGAAACTTTATTGGTAATTTCCTGATCTTCTTACCACTTCTAAATAACCAAACGCTACTTTAGTTTAATTCTGCTATTCGCCGATAGGCATAATCAACATATTAATTAATTTTTTATCTAATAATTAATATCATATTCTTTTAATTTTCTATAGATCGTTGACTTGCTAATACCTAGCAAACAAGCAGCGAGAACTACATTTCCTTTTGCCATTTTCATGCCTTTAAGTATAGCGCTTTTTTCGGTGTCGGCTAAAGATTGAATTTTGTCCATTTCTTCAATATTATCATAGTTAACTATATCGTCTGATGTTTTAAAGGTATCCATAAAAATAAATTTTTCCGGTAGGTCTTGAATATTAATTATTTCCCCAGAATTGATTACCGCATGAACCATGGCATTTTCCAGTTCCCTGACATTTCCAGGCCAAGTGTAGTTGTTAATTACGTCTAATACACTCTGACTGATCTTTGGAATCTTTTTGCCAATTTTCCTAGAATATCTCCTTACAAAATAGTTAGCCAATAAGTATATATCTTTATTTCTATCTCGTAGTGGAGGAATGGCAATCGTCAAAACGGATAGACGATAATATAAATCCGCTCGGAAACGCTTTGCCTTAACCATACTACTAAGATTCTGGTTGGTGGCGGCAATAACTTTAAAATCTACTTTTTTTGAACGCCGTGCTCCAATACGCATCACTTGCTTGTCTTCCAAAACCCTAAGCATAACGGCCTGAAGCTCAAAGGGCATGTCACCAATTTCATCCAGAAATAGAGTACCGCCTTCCGCCAGTTCTATTTTACCGGGTCGTCCGCTGCGATCTGCACCTGTAAAACTTCCACCTTCGTAGCCGAATAATTCACTTTCAATAAGCTCCCTTGGTAATGCTGCACAATTTACGGCAATAAATGGTCCACCGGAGCAATACTTGTTATGGATAGACTGAGCAAAAAGTTCTTTGCCCGTCCCGCTTTCACCGATTAAAAGAATATTTTCCGGAGCCTCTGAATAATATTGGCCTTTGGTGATAGCCTTTTTAATGGCATCACTTTCACCGATAATATTTTCAAAAGTAAATCGGGCTACTGCGCCGGCGCGGTTGGCAGTCAGTGCATTTATCTTGCCTACCGAATTAATTCTGAGAAGCGCTCCATCAAATTCTTCTGTATTGTCGTCTAGAACCGATTGAACATTGATAACATAATTCTCATCAATTTGGTCAGAGTGTATTGTTTCCTCGATATTACCTGACTCACCTTTTGCAGCCATTGCTATAAGTTTGGAATCCTTTTCCAGGAAATTACGAATATTGCTATGATAGGCTTCATCTTCTGACAATTTAAATATTTTTCTGCCCTCTTCATTGCTATAAACAATCATGCCGTTCTGATCAATAGTAATAATACCCTCATCAATTGAAGCTAAAGTAGCTTCTAGAGTCTTATTTGCCATTTTAAGACTAGCAAAGCTCTTTTGCAATCTAAGCTGCGATTCCACTGCCGTACTGATCGCTGTAATCAAAGCAAGTGTATTCGTACAGTATTTCTGAAAGAGTTCATCCCAGGGTTCCTTTTTCAATACCTGGGCCAAAACAATGGTAGCAATAACGTTTCCATTCTCGTCTTTTATACAAGCCGCTGAAGCTACGATATTTTCTAGCCCTCTGCAATAATTTTCAGCCCCGAATAGTATAAATGGGCGCTTGTGATTCATGCTCATTGAATGAGCAGATGTACCAATGAGTGACTCATCCCATATCATTCCAATTAATGAAGCCTCAACCGGCAGGGTTAATACTTTGCCTTCGTGCAATAAAAATACGCCTCTGTTATCAGCTAGATATATCCCGTAAGAATTCGAAATAGCCAGGTTTTTGAACGTGTTTATTATAGGTGTGGTAATTTTTATTAAATTGTTATTTTTTTCCATTACTTTTAAAAAAGCTTCATTTTTTAACCTGCGGCCCAGTAAAGATTGGTAAGGATTGGCATCCATCTTACGACACATAATCCAAGAAGCAGCTATATCCGGGTCCATATATGGGCATTCACGCGGATCATAGCTTTGATCAGCTAAAAATTTCTTTTTGCATTCCACTATCCCTTCCCAGCGTTCCCGATTCATAATGCGATAATTATCGATGGAAAATAGACTATTGTTTTGTAAGCTATGCGGGTCAGTTATCTTTGTATCCACCGCAAATCCTCCTTTACCACACCAAATTATTTGACCATATCGCCTACTTTCTTAATTATGCATTATACAAATTATGCTATATGTCCATTATATAATGGATAACCTTTTTTTGTATATTATTGATTTAGTTGGAGGGCCTATCCTGAACTGAAAAAACAGTCTTTAATTACTTTAAAAAATAACTGCAGGTTACAAGTAACCTGCAGTTAGCGCAAATAAGACTAAATATACCAAATATTTATACCTAATAGAATTAATTTTTGAAATACCTAAACAAGCTCAGTTGAAGTGATTTAAAATGACTCTCTCATCTGAGTTGTTGTTTTACCTTTCATTAGATTCCCCAGAAGCCTTGGCATAATGAGAACCAAAACTATGGTGAGAACTAAAAGGACAGTGACAGAAATCCAGGCATTCCCATCGAATCGGAAGAGCAAAGTCCCTGAATTCGGGAGTTCCTCTCCGCCGAAAATAAAGTTATAGCGCAAGGCAAAAACTCCGATCAGGCTCAACAGACCAGACATTCCCAATGCTTTGGCTGAACCTTTGCTGATGAGAACAATGGCTAGCGGCAGAACCATTCCTAGAACAACCTGAACGAGTATAAAGGAAAACGCCTTTGTTCCGCTTAACAGATTCATAATGACTGCTCTTCCGGCTCCGTTGAGGGTTAGAACTGAAATAAAGTGGAAAGCGATCAGTAAAATTTCAAGGACCACCATCCAAACTTTCATTCCGTGCAGTGCGTCTTTAGCATCTCCGCTTTCAAGTTGGAGGGTCTTGGGCAGAAAACCTTGAAGCAAGCTAATTAAACTGAGTGCAGCGACCAAACCCGATGTCAGGAACAGGATCGGAAGCAGAGCGGAGTTCCAGAGCGGCCGGCCGGGAACCACTGCCAGCAGAAATCCTGTGTAGAGTCCAAGGGCTATGGCAAAGATTACCCCTACTTTCCCCCAAACCTTTGCTTTGTCATTCTCTCTCCATAGGAAATGGGCGTAAATAAGGCAAACGATGCCATAGATTAAGAGAATAAATGAGCCCCAACTCATTACAGAAGCTGGGTTAACTCGGAAAAAAAGAGTTAAAGCACGCAGAGGTTGGCCCAAATCAAAGATTAACGCTAAAAGCCCAGGAATAAGCGTAGCCAGTGCCATGGCGCAGGAAGGCTTTGCCAGAGGTTTAAAATTCTTAAGTCCAAACACAGGACCTAGACTTGATAGAAGAAACAGGCCGGCACTGAGCCCTGCGAGAAAGAAATAAAGAACAATTAACGGACTAAAGGCTGCGTAATGCTCTGTCTGAAAAACATAGATCAGATCCATCCCATTTACCTCCCTTTCACCAGGTTAGCATAATCCGCTCCCTCAAGAGCCTTATCCAACCCGATATAATAGACACTGGGATTAGTCCCGAGTTCAGGTCGAAGAACTTGGCAAGAATTCTCGCTAAGGAGTTGACTGACTTCGCTTTGAGGATCGTTCAAATCGCCAAAGTAACGGGCATGAGCAATGCAGGTGCTGACACAAGCGGGCATTAACCCCGCTTTTACTCGATCGAGGCAGAAATCACATTTATCCGCAGTACCTTTTTCGGAGCTGACATAGCGCGCATCATAGATACAAGCAGACACACAATATCGGCAGCCAATGCATTTCTTCGTGTCCACAATAACAACCCCTCCCTCATCACGATGGGTTGCATTGACTGGACAAACTTGTTCACAGGGAGCCTTCTCACATTGGTTGCACAGTCGGGGTAATTTCACTCGAATAACATTTGGATACTTTCCCTTATCAGCCTCGACGACCCAAGATCGAAAGAAACCTTCTGAAACATTGTTTTCCATTTTGCAGGTAACCGTACAAGCATGGCACCCGACACAACGCCTTAAATCTATGACCATGCCATAATGAACCTTATTATCGGGCATTTGTATATCCTCCTCTCTTAATGCATAGTACTTTGGATTAAATCCTCATTATCGCTCAATACCCACTGTTCAGTTAACTTGGCAGCATCAGCATAAAATCCGGGGGCTATTTCTTGAAGAGCTTGCGAGAACTGAGATACCCACTGGGATAAATGCTCTGCTAAAAATCTTTTCTCCATTTCTCTCCATTTTTGGGCATATTCCTGCTGATCATTTTTCCAAGCTTCACATTCTGCTCCACAAAGCATAGCCATAAAAGCTAATTCAAAACCGATATGATCAGGTAGACGAATTTCCCGAAGGGGAGCAAAAATATTAAGTTCCCACGGATTAAAGTTAATCACTTTATAGCATTGAGCAACATGATTTCCCTCCGGGGAATTCAAGGCTCCAAAGGGTTTTTTAACTCCCGGTTTATAGGTTCGCAATGCTGATTCAAACGGTGGAACATAGCGTTCAGATCTTGGCACAAAGAAACAATCGTAGAACTCTTGCCGGACCTTTTCAATTACAGTCGATCCCCATTCGGGAATGTGGTCTGAAAAAGACGAAGTTTCTCCTATTTCCTGCAGTTGTTCATTAATACTCTGGTGTTGCTTAGGCCATCGGTTTAAGTTAGGCTCTTGAAGAAATATCTCTGCCAAAAAAGAATACGTATTCAAGCGAAAGCCAGTATTTTGTTGAGCCTCTGCGAGGTCATTAGATAAAAAGCTTAGGGTACTCATAAAAACACCGCCTATGCTTTTTCAATTCGGAATGCTCCGCCGTTTCTGCTTGGGCCGCCTGTTGACATTTCACTAAAGCCAAAGACACCTTTAACTGTCGGATCTACCAAGCTTATTCCGCTGAGAAGCACACCGGATGCAATACTTGCTTCTCCACCCGTTTTCTTATCACCGGCTTGTTGTACACGAGATCCATACTCCCAATGCCCATAACCGAAAGCAACTGCGACGGTTCCCCGTGCCACTCCTTGGCGGACCAGTAATATTCCCACAGCCTCTCCACCGGTGGCTGAAATCAGCTTGACTTTATCTCCCGTTTTTAATTTAAGCGAAGCCGCATCTTCAGGATTAATCTCGATTGAATTCGTCTTATTTAAGTCACGAAGAACGGTATTGGCCAGCATGGAAACACTACGGAACTTCGCCTTATACGAGACTCCTTGGAAAGGCCATTCTTTTTGAGGGTATTTCTGTTGGAGCGTTGTCCCATCAGCAAAAGCTTCTTCGTTATAGATCAAGGTTCCGGAGAATGGCTTACCCGTAAACGAATTAAGTGCTGCAGCCATCTTCTCAACATAAAGACTAAAGCATCCGGTAAAACCATATTTGTGGTTGTCACCAACAAATGCCTTAGCGCCATCTTCGAATCGGCCACCCCGTGCTAACACATAGAGAGCTTTAGGCCACTCTTCTGTACTTAATGAATTCTTCCATGACTTTGTGGCAGTTTCAAGATCCTGCAGCTTGATTTCATCTTCAGAAATATTCGGGACAGGTTCGCCATCATAGGCAACATTGGCAATACCTCTTAGGAAGAAATCCTCAGGAGTATTTAACGGATAGAGTTTCTTATCAGCACCAGGGATTGCCTGATCTCCAAATCCTGGGATGCCGATCTTCTTGGCCACATCAATACAATAATTTTCAAAACACGCATACCGATTATCCGAAATCTTTCCTGTCATGGGTTCGACAACAGGCCAACGCACAGTTAAAACTTTACCTGGGCAGTTTCCTTCACTATTTGCATGGGCCCAGCTTTCGTAAGGTGTCGTATCAGGGATGATATAATCAGCAATCGAGGTCGATTCACCCATAAAAGCGTCCACTGCTATAATCAGCGGAACACGCTCCGCCTTTTTAAGTTCTTTTAATACTTCTTCACGAGCTGCAGCAGGAGTGGTCATTAAAGGGTTTGACATCCAAAACATTAAGATTTTCGCCTGATAGGGATATCCGTTGACAATTGAAAATATGGCTTGATTATCTGAGCCGCTTCCAACGGGATGCCAAGGCATTTTCGCAGGATAGGGATTTTCTCCTTTGGCTTTACGCATCTTGAACTCGGGTGTTTTTTCGTAAGGAACTCCAGCACGGCTGATATTTATTCCTGAGGTTTTAGGCTTATTCGGGTAATTAGCAAGATCGTAGCGCGGTCCTGGGGCAACAGATTTATAGGCATTCCGGCGAGTAATTACGCCGCCTTTTTTATTCATGCTGCCAATCATCAACGTCAAAAGATATTGTGCCATTGAGGCATCAAAGCCGGTTGACGAGGCTGTATTCCCCATGCCATCAGCAGCTGCTTTTGTTCCATGAGACGAGAACTCTTTTGCTATGTCAATAATGGTGGCTTCCGGTACACCACAAATTTTTGAATAAGCAGCAATATCTTGCTTGAAGATGCTTTCTTTAAGAATCATAAAGGAGGTTTCAACTTGGATACTTTTACCGCTGGAGTCCGTCACTTCCCCTTTAAAAAGCAAATCAGCTTCGTTTGAATCGCTGTGAAGCGCAGGTTTACCGGTTGCTTTATCAATCACGACGAAATACTGAGGAGGTGTTGTCGTCGTTGCTGCCTTGGGATCAGGTTCTGGCGCCGGCGGTACTGCTAACCCTATATCCTCAGCTCTTAATAATTTTCGTTTATTGGGATGTTCAGAATCTGTTATTACAAGGTGTGCAGCGTTCGTCCAGCTATTAAATCCCTTTTTCTTCGCAGCATTAAGGTTTGGGAAACTTAAAAAATCTGCGTTTATCTTGTTGTTATCAATCATCCAATAAAGCATACCCATTACGAAAGCGCTATCCGTTGTAGGCTTGATCGGAATCCATTGGGTATTTCCTCCGATTGGGCTCACTGCTCCTCCTGCTAATACGGGGTCAACGACATCGAATTTAAGAGTTCCTGAACTTGACCGAATAGCTGCTTGACGTGCAATCGTTTGCATTGGTTTTCCGCTGTGCCCAGGATATGCACCTATATACAGGATATATTCGGCGTTTTCCACATCCGGTTTAAGGATGTTGCCACCAGCTATCACCTGCGACGCAGGCGTCTTAGAGCCCCCTCATGAGTATCCGTGGGAAAAGTTATTTACACTCCCAAAGGCCCCCATAAAACGTACTGCATAAGCTGTCCTGCCATCACCTCGTCCACCAATGAGAACTAGCTGATTGGATTTAGGCCCAAGTTCGGGTTGAGCAGAATCCATCGGGGTTTTAACATCATAAATTTGATGAAACCCTTCAACTGCTTTCTCTCCTAAATCTTTAAAGAGTTCCCCACCTTCTGCAGTCTCTTGGATTGCTTGTTCCCAAGTAATCGGCTTCCATTTTCCTTCCCCGCGTTTTCCTGTCCTTTTTAAAGGAACAAGATTCCGGTAAGGGTCATAATTCGCATCTAAAGTTGCATTTCCTCTGGCACAGAGAGTGGCTCTTCCCTTATGCCCTCGTCCTTGAAAAGTACTAAAGGCAAGATAACTCTCCGTTAAAGGAGCATTATAGGAAAGTGCTGGGCCAGCATTATGAGGATTATACGGGTTGCCAAAGACTCGAAGAATTTTACCCGTGCGCTTATCGATTTTAACGCGGTTACCACAAGAACTGTAACATCCTAAACAAGCGCTGTGCCTCATTATGATGTTAGGATTTAATTGAACTTGACCCGTTTTAGTATCAATCCGAGCTTCTACTTCTTGCCCTGATCCAGAAATTGCTGCAAATTCAGGAGGTTCATCAGCAAAGGTTAATTTGTTTAGCCCCAAACCGGCAAGAGCTGTCGCACCGAGAGCGGAAATTTGGATAAATTCACGGCGTTTCATGTTCTTTGGTCACCTCTCCTTTTTCTTGTTATTTTGTTACCCGCTATGTGATAGTTATTGCAAATACAATGCCAATAAATAGCTAAGCCCATAGATGGTATATATTGAGCCGAAAAATGGCCCAAAAGCGCAACCCATAAAGAATAACCTGGTCTAATCAAAGACCAGGCTTCGTTCTTACTTAAAATATTTCATTGCCATAATGACAGGGGTATGCCATTTAGGCAAGGTTTTTGTCAATTTGATCAACTCACAGAATTCACTTTCAAGTAACTTATGTATCAAACTCCTTATCTAAACCATACTCTTCAATTTTCCGATAAAGGGTCCGTAGCCCAATCCCTAGCTTTTTAGCCGCCTGGGTCTTATTCCCCCCGACAAGTTGCATAACCGTATGAATATGCCGCCTTTCTACGGACTCTAAACTCAAGTCCGCTTCACTCAATGATATATTTTCTATTCTATTTGTTCCTTCGTTTTTGGAAATCAAAGATCGAGGGAACGGTTCACTCACTTTTAAGGATGTCGCAGTTTCTCCTTGAAAGGAATGTTGCCTTCTGAATTCATCCTTTTTTAATTCCTTCATACTTGAGCAAAATATATGCTGAGGTTCTATGAAAGATCCTCTTGCAAGGAGGGCACCCCTTTCAATAATATTAGCCAGTTCACGAACATTCCCCGGGTAATCATATTCTTGAAGAGCAAGATAAGATTCTTCAGTCAACTCTTTTTTAATTCTTGAACCGTATTTATTTTTTAAAAAGTATGAAACAAGAAGCGGAATATCTTCTTTTCGTTTCCTTAAAGGTGGAATTTCGATATTCACCACATTTAAACGATAATAAAGATCCTCACGAAAACGTCCCTCTCGAATATCTTCTTCAATCTTTCGATTTGTAGCAGTAACCACTCGTACTTTTACTTTTCTTGCCCGAGTCGAGCCTACCCTTAAAAATTCTCCACTCTCTAAAAAACGAAGAAGCTTAGCTTGAACGGATAAATCCATATCTCCTACTTCGTCAAGAAATAAAGTTCCTCCATCAGCTACCTCAATTAGCCCAGGTTTTGCCGAATTTGCGCCCGTAAAGGCACCTCTCTCGTGACCAAAGAGTTCATTTTCCAATAACTGCGCCGGTAAAGCAGCGGAATTCAAGGCCTGAAAGGGTCGATCCCTACGATCACTCCAAAAGTGGAGCGCTCTTGCGACAAGTTCCTTTCCTGTTCCACTTTCTCCAAGAATTAAAACGGAAGCATCACTATTAGAGACGAGACGAATCATCTCGATTACTTTCTTCATGCATTCACTTTGCCCAATAATAGGGCCCGCTCCGGATTGCCTTCGTAAAGCTTCGGACAGGCCGGCAGCTTGCTCGGTCAAGCGTCTTTTTTCTAAGGCTTTATATAACGTAAACTCAAGCTTGGCAACATTACACGGTTTTGTCAAATAATCATAGGCTCCATCTTTTAAAGCTTCAATTGCATTTTCCATAGTACCGTAGCCTGTTAGCATAACGGCTTCTAAATTCGGATCAGTTGCTTTTGCATGCTGCAAAAGCTCCAAGCCATCACCGTCAGGTAAACGCTGATCCAATAAAGCAAGATCAAAGTTATGCTTTTGAAGCATGGTCATTGCTTCTGCCACCTTATGAACGACCTTTACTTGAAAACCCTTTCGGCTCAGGCGTTCCCCTAAAAGCTCTGCATAAGTTACCTCATCATCAACGATCAGTAAATTAATGTTCTTGCTCATTCTGATCTCCTTTTCGCGGTAAACTCACTTTTACAACGGTTCCTAAACCTTGAGAACTTTCAATCTCAATTTTGCCATGGGCTTTTTGAATAAGTCCATAACATACCGAAAGACCAAGCCCCGTTCCTTTTCCTACAGGTTTTGTCGTAAAAAAGGGCTCAAAAATGCGTGAAAGATTTTCTTCAGGTATTCCAATCCCGTTATCTTCAATGGAAAAGTTAACCCACTCGTTCTCAAATGAGGTACAAATTGTGAGCACTCCCCCTTCCGGCATTGCCCCAATTGAGTTGCAGATGAGGTTAAAAATAACTTGTTGAATTGCACTTGCATCTCCCCAGTGAAATGGAAGCTTCTCTGCGAGCTTTAGCTTAAGCTGAATATCTTGTTTCCGTAATCGAAATTCAATAAAACCTAGAATCTTTGTAATTAAATCATTTACATTGATTAAAGACTGGGGTTCTTCATTACTATTTTGATGAGCAAAATCTAGGAGTTGGCGTGTAATTGCCGAACACCGTTCCGATTGTTCAGCAATGGTCTTGAGATATCTTTGCAGCTCAAACCGTTTCGTTGTTTCCAGTTCTCCTTTATCCAAACGCTCTAACAACTCTTCGACTGAGAGGAAAATTGTCGCAAGAGGATTATTGATCTCATGGGCAACCCCCGCTGCTAAAAGCCCAACGGTTACCATTTTATCGGCTTGGCGCATTGCGGCTTCCATCTGCTTTTTCCGTTCCAGTTCTTGACTCAGATGGTTAAAAGCTTTAAGCACTTCATCAATTTCGTCCTCTCCACGAATCGAGAAAGTAAAGCCCCACTCACCCTGATGAATTCTTCGAACTCCCTGTTTAACCTCTTCTAAACGTCGGTTTAATTTAAGACTGAAAATTAAGCTTATACCTAAAACCAAAAGGCTTAAAGCGAAAGTACTAAGTATAAAAGTTCTCTTAAGGTTGTTATATGAACTATATGCTTCCGTTTCAGGCTGTTCTAAAATTACAGCCCATTGAGTACCCTTTATCGGGGCATATGCTCCAACGACGTTTTGTCCTGTATATGAACGATAATTTCTGACGAGGGGAAAACCTCCCTCTTCACCTTTTTTAGCGTATCAGAAGATGGAATGCTTGGGTGGACATCAACATGCCGTAAAACCTGGCTATAGTCTTCATGCCCGATCAAATTTCCCTGTTCATCGACAAGAAAAATATACTCTTCATTTCCATTGGAAACGAGAGATATCCGCTCAATAATGCTCCGCAGACTTATTTTAGCAATGATCCCTCCCGAAAAACCCTGTTCAGCATTGAGAAAAGGGATGGCTAGCTCAAACGCGGGCTGGTTATTATCATCCATAAATACTTTACCGATATACATCTTTTGAATTTGAAAGTTTTTAAGAATACTTGATGAATCTTGAATATTTAAAGGCTCTCCAGCCGTCACTTCAAGTCGAGAGACATGTGCAAGTTCCTTCCCTTCTTGGTCAATGGCAGAAATATCATAGACGTAAGGTAAGGTTGTCAGGCATGCATAAAGAATTCGTTCACGTTCTTTAACGCTTTTTAAATGAAAATCATTAGCCTCTGTCTTTGCGAGTATTGAAAATGTTCTTACGGCTTCCTCTATCATTGTATTTATTTCTGCAGCAATTCTTGATGTATCATAGGCATGATGATAACTGACAGCAGCCTCCAAATTTCCCCGCGCAGCCTGAAGATTGTAACCTCCAAGAGTTATCAAGGGAACTAAAGACATTACTATCGCAAAAATTAAGATGCGTACTTTAAGCGTCTTAAACCGAGCAAGTTTATTCAAAGCCTTTAAAATCCTTTCATCAGTGCTATTCCAAGAACTTCGTTACACACGTTAAACCGGCCGGATCAAGGTTTAATTGCAATTTCTTAGCCGTTGAAATATTGACAATAAACTCTACCTTTGACGGTGACTCTACGGGGATGGTCGAAGGATCTTCACCTTGGAGAACTTTAGCGATCAATCGAGACGCTTGCAGACCTTGATCAAAATAAGGCATTCCATAGGATGCCAAAAGCCCCTTCTTGGTCTGTTCTTCACTTACACCCATTATCGGTAAATGCTTGTCAAGTGCAATTACGTTTGCCTCCTGAGTAACCGATTCGAGTAATTGACTGCAAAGAAACATGACACCATCTACCTGCTTTGGGTCCAGGCCATGGATTACCTGAAGTGTTTCCTCTCGGCTTGTAACAGGAAAAGCTTGAATCGAGAGTTCTAATTTATTCGAAATTCCTTGGAGATAAGAAAGCGTGGGTTTGGCAGGTGTAACTCTTGGGTCATAGACAATTGCAATATTTTTTACCGCAGGAAGGAGCCTTTTAAAAAACTCTAAACGCTTACCCGATAAAATGAGGTAATAGTTTTCAACCCCAGTGATATTTTTCCCTGGGGAATTATAGCTTTCAACAAGTCCCATCTCCTTGGCTGAGCCTACCCCCACAAAGACAATTGGAATATGTACCGATAGTGTAGCTTTTTGTGCAGCTAAAGCCTCCGACTCTCCTGTAACAAAGATGACGTCAGGACCTTCAGAGACAAGTTGCTTAGCGAGTTCTTCTAAAAGTTCACTTTTTTCATTGGCATTTTTTATAATATATGCAGCATTCTTTCCCTCGATAAGGTGATACTCTGCCAGTCCTTTTTTAACTCCCTCCACCTTGGGCAATCGAAAATCTGAAGACATGAGAACACCAATTTTTTTCATAGGTTCGTTTGCTTTTGTTTGTGAAAACGGGTTTATTGAGAAAAATAGTGCGATAGTTATTACAAGAACAATAAGAAATATTATACTAGCGGATCTTTTGAATATACTTTTCATCTTTTCTTCCCTCTTTTTAATCTTATAGAATATTCTTGTAATATATAAATCCGATTTAATTATAGCATTCTTTATCCTGATTTATTATTAAATCATTTATTGTTAATAAAATTTTTCTCAATACCTAATTTAAATCTATATTTTATAAAATTTTACTTTATTAATAGACTTAAATTTAAATTAAAAACTGCAGTCCTCAAGAACATGCAGTTATGAAAAACAGCTCTAATATGTTTACCGAATAAAGCGAAGGAGCATCGCTTACTACATTTTAATGTAGTAAGCGATGCTCCTTCGCATAATATTTTAAAATTTACTTAACTAAACTTGATGCAGCCGCAATTGCCATTTGGGCTAGCGGCGTCGGGTAAATACCTAAGGCAAAGGTTGCGACAAAGGTGAATACCATCGTAAACTTAGCCGCGCCATGAACAGGCACATCCGGAAGTCCTTCTCCATCTGTCAGGTACATCACTTTGACAACCGAGAGATAGTAATAAACGGAGACCATGCTCATAACGAAACCAACGTATGCAATCCAAACATACCCTTGATCCATTACCGCTGAGAAGAGATAGAATTTACCGACAAACCCAGCTAAAGGAGGAATCCCAGCAAGTGAAAGAACTGAAGCCGTCATCACAGCCGCTGCTAAAGGCGAACGTTTTGCTAATCCTGCAAAATCTTTGATCTCATCGCTGCCTTGCGCCTGTCCAACATGAATGGCAACTGCAAAGGCTCCCATGTTAGCGAAAACATAAATCATCGCGTAGAAGAGCACTGCTTTAATTCCGCCAATGAAGGTCGAAACTGCCGGAACAGATACCGCAATTACACCGATCAGCATATAGCCTGCTTGAGCGATACTGGAATAAGCTAACATCCTTTTAATATTCTTTTGCGGAATCGCTACAAGGTTACCCACAATCATGGTGAGTGCCGCAAGAACGAGCAGCAAACTCTGCCCTGCTTGCGAAAACGTTTGGCTGTACATCATGAGGAGATAGAACCGAATCAAAGCGGCAAATCCAGCGGCTTTAGACGCTACTGCAAGAAAAGCGGTAACAGGTGTCGGAGCTCCTTCATAGATATCCGGTGCCCAGAGATGAAACGGAATCAAGGAGATTTTGAAGCCAAAACCTGCTAGAAGGAATACAGTCGCCAGAATCGTTGCCGGTGAAAGATCCGTACCTAGGGCTTGAGCAATCATAAACATCTGAGTTGATCCTGTTAAACCATAAATAATACTGATACCATACAGCAGAATCGCCGAGGAGGCGGCGCCGAGGACTAAATATTTTATTCCAGCCTCAGACGATTTGCCGTCATTCGTCCGATAGGCAACGAGGATATAGAACGTAATGGTCATGAGCTCAAGGCCGATATACATAGTGATTAAATCACTGGCCCCAGCCATAATCATCATACCTAACGTAGCTCCAAGAACTAAGGGATAGAATTCACCCCGATGAGCCGGAAACTTCTGGACATATCCCTTAGAGGATGCAACAACGAGCAGAGCGGCAATTAAGAAAAGAATTTTAAAATAGACTGCAAATTGATCATGCATATACATTCCTTGAAGGAAAGCAGCCCGTTGGACATAAAAGAAATCATAAAACGTGTAAGCCAAGGTTCCCAATAAAGCGAAGATCGTTAATGGGAACATCCCTTTTCGATCACCCGGCGGGATCAGAAGGCCGATGACTAACAAGCCAAGACTGAGAACCGCCATCACGATTTCAGGGGTGAGTAAAGCGAAATTGAAACTAGCCATTAGAACAACCCTCCAATCTTCGCCTGACCCACTGTTTCAAGCACCTTAGCTATACCTGAGGAATTAACCCCAGTATCGATGAGCTGCATGACAAGATTCGGGAACATACCCGTCACAAAAATGACAAAGACTAAGATAACGAGCGGAACAAGTTCCGGTCCACGCAAATCTTTAAGATGATCCCACTCCGAACGGCGAGGTCCGAAAAGGACATTGGCAATAACCCGTAACGTATAAACCGCTGTTATAATAATCCCGGCAACCCCGAAAATTGCCAGAGCCGGCATAACTCTTGATGCGCCTGTAAAGATGGTAAACTCTGCAATGAAGTTCACCGTTCCAGGAAGACCAAGACCAGCCAAGCCAGCTATCATGAAGCCTGTAGCCAAACGCGGCATTTGATGGGCAAGTCCACCGAGGTCGGCAATATTCCGAGTGTGCGATTTTTCATAGATGAAGCCAATCATGGAGAAGAAGAGTGCTGCCATAACTCCATGTGCAAACATCATCGCCACCGCACCGTTTATACTTGTCACGTTCAAAGCGGCTATAGCCAGTAAAACGTTCCCCATGTGGCTGACGGAGGAATATCCGACAACATACTTGAGGTCTTTTTGAGCCAAGGCAATAAACCCGGCATAAAGGATATTGATGATCGCCAATACAGCAATTACAGGGGCCCAGAACTTGGCACCTAAGGGAAGCACCATAACTCCTAAACGGATTAATCCATAACCCCCGATTTTCTTCAGGACACCGGCGTGAATCATACTGACTGCAGTCGGTGCACCCGCATATCCATCTGGAGACCAGGAATGGAAGGGGAACATGGAAATTAGGGAACCAAATCCAAAGGTCAACAGACCAAAGACGACAATCTGGAAGGACTGATCGTATTTAAGCTTCGCAAGCTGGTCAAACATAAAGGTCGGGCCCTGTCCTTGAGCTGCCAGCTGACCGGCGGCATTAAGATAAAGAGCAACCATTCCAACCAGCAGGAAAGCAGAACCGATCAAGAGATAGATCGTGAGTTTCATACCTGCATACTCTTTACTGACGCGTTTCGTAGAACCCCAGATAATAACCATAATATAAATCGGGATAACCACGATTTCGTAGAAGAGGAAGAAGATAAACAGGTCACGCGCAATGAATGTTCCCATAACCCCGGTTATCAGGATTAAGAGGAGAACAAAAAACTCTTTAACACGCTTATCGATATTCCAAGAAGCGTAGATGGAAGTAAATCCGATCAAGTTGGTCAAGAGGAGCATTGGAATACTGATTCCATCTACCCCGAGAGCCAACGTTACTCCAATATCTTGAACCCAAGGAATACTCAGCGTAAACTGCATGCCGCCGCCTGTGCGATTATAGGCAAAGAAAACATACACCGATAATGCTAATGAAACAAAGGTACCCAGTGCTGCAACAATTTTAATCGTCTTTCCTTCTTCTTTCGGTAGAAAAACGATCATTAAGGCCGCAAGAACAGGCGCAAGCAGAGTCATAGGAAGAATGAAAGATCCTGCCATTATTTCACACCTCCTAGCATCGCTAAGGGGTTAAGTGCCGCAAGTTGACCCTCTCCCATCGCTAGGACGAGATAAAATACGACTACAGCAAAGAAAAACACCAAAGCGTAGGTTTGCAACTGACCTGTTGATGTCCGGCGTAAACCGCTTGCTGAGCCACGGACAAACAGGGCAATGCCATTGATAATTCCATCGATGATATAAAGATCAAACCAGTAAAGAACCCTGGCGATGATTCCATCCATGACTCTGTGGATAAACCAGAGATAGATTTCATCAATATAGTACTTATTCTTCAGAAGCTTATAGACACCTGGGAAACGAGCAACGATATCTTCAGCCTTGATCGATTTCTTAAGGTAGATCGTATAGGCCAGCCCGATTCCTAGGAGACCTGCTACTACTGAAATTGCAGCTAATCCCCAGTTCATCGCTTCTGCTTCAAACTCACCGTAGTGAACAAAGAAGGCAAAGTTATGCTCGGGAAGAGCCGCCCATCCGCCGATTACACTAAAGAATGCAAGAATCATAAGGGGGACTGTCATGGTCTTAGGAGATTCATGAGGATGATTTTCAGGCTTCTCATCTCCCAAGAAGGCGACAAAATAAAGTCTGCTCATATAAAATGCTGTGAGGAAGGCTGTAAACAAACCGACGGCATAAATAATAGGATGTCCATTATTTAAGGCCGCTGCAAGAATTTCATCCTTCGAGAAGAAGCCGGCAAAGGGAGGTACACCTGCAATGGCTAAAACACCAATACCAAAGGTGATCGCCGTAATCGGCATCTTCTTATACAAACCGCCCATATCCCAAATGTTTTGTTTTTCATGAAGGGCATGAATGACAGAACCTGCTCCCAAGAACATCAATGCTTTGAAGAAAGCATGGGTCATGAGGTGGAACATCGAGGCTGTCAAAGCACCGACTCCCAAGGCGAACATCATGTAACCCAATTGGCTCAAGGTCGAATAAGCGAGGATGCGCTTGATATCATCCTGAGCTATCGCGATGGACGCCGCAAATATCGCCGTAAAGGCGCCCAATCCCGCAATAAATTGCAGGGCAACCGGAGAAGCATGATTAAAGAGGAAGTACATCCGGGCAACCAAGTAAACCCCGGCAACAACCATCGTTGCAGCATGGATCAAGGCGCTGACCGGCGTAGGACCTTCCATGGCATCAGGCAGCCAAACATGGAGCGGGAATTGACCGGATTTTCCGATCGGGCCAATGAACACTAAGAAAGCCATGACTGTAAGATAACTTAAACCCCCGATTAAGGCAAAGTCTTGGAAGTTTGTCGCCATTTGGGCTGACAAAGACCCATCGCCATAAAAGTTTAAGGTACCGAACTTATTGTAAAGAAACAGGATTCCCAAAAGGAGTCCGAAGTCCCCGACACGTGTTGTAATAAAAGCTTTTTTAGCAGCCTCGCGCGCGGACACTTTAAAGTACCAAAAGCCGATTAAGAGATAGGAGCAAAGTCCTACCAGTTCCCAGAAAACAAATAATTCCAGAAGGTTTGTTGCTAAAACTAACCCTAACATGGAGGCTGCAAACAAGGATTGATATGAATAGTAACGGGAAAAACCTTTATCCCCATGCATATAGCCAAGCGAATAAATTTGAACCATCGAGGCCACGAGTGTGACTACAAAAAGCATCATCGCACTCATCGGATCAATTAACGTTCCGAAATCAATTTTAAGTCCGCCGATATTCAGCCAATTCACAGTACTCAAGACCGGATGCTCTACTATTTCTGCCCCTGACGATATCACACCTATGCCTATACCGATCGCTAATCCTAAAGAAGTGAGAATCGCCAAAATCGAAATAGTGGCAGATAGTCTTTTGGAGCGCTTTGTGATAAAGGCAATGATGAGAAACGAAAGGAAGGGCAAGAATGGGATGAGCCATGCCCATTGATAAAGATTATGCATTTCCGTAAACACCTACCTTCTCCATAGACTCTCTTACCACTTCAGCCAATTGAATTCGTCAACATTCGTGGTCTGGCGATTACGGAAAATCGTAATCACAAGTGCAAGGCCAACCGCAATTTCAGCTGCAGCAACTACAATGATAAACAATGCAGCAACTTGACCGATCAAGGGGTTTATCGCGGAATTTGCCCAAGGGGCAAAACGGCTGAATGCAACGAAGTTAATATTTACTGCATTGAGCATCAATTCAATAGACATCAAAACCGCAATAATATTTCGCTTCGAAAATACACCATATAAGCCTAAACAAAACAGCATCGCTCCCACCAGGAGATACGTTGAAAGACCTACACTAATGCTCATTTGCCTTCTTTCACTCCTTTCGCGAGGATCACTGCACCAATTAAAGCAATGGTTAACAGGAGTGCTGCTGCCTCAAACGGGACCATATACCATTGTAAAAGCAAGTTCGCAAGCTCAACTGTTCCCCCTGTATCCGTAGGCATAGGCAAAACGCGCCAATTTTCGTTGGTCAGGATTACCAAAGCAATCAATACAAAGAGTATGCCTGCGACTCCCGTTCCCCACAGCCATTTATTGGTTTCTGTATTGCTTTCTTGCACATCACCGCGTACAGTCAGCATCACAGCAAAAATAACCATGATTGAAATCGCCCCGGTATACACCAAAATTTGGGCTGCAGCGATAAATTCTGCATTCAAGAGAATATAGAGTACCGCCACCCCGGTGAAAGATAATGCCAAAAACAGGGCGCTGTGAACGATATTCTTGGAGGTCACGACTCCCCAAGCAGACGCCACTGCGATAATGGCGAATATAAAGAATACAATCGTCGCCATAGTACTCATGCGTCGCCCTCCTTCCGGTTTCTCTTTGAACGCTCAATCATATCCCATTTTAATTCCTCAGGATAATAAATGGCGTTTTCAAATTCTTGTGTTACCGTTAATGCCTTCGTCGGGCAAGCTTCTGTACATAAACCGCAGAACATGCAGCGGCCTAAGTTCATTTCATAGGATTTCAGAACCTTTTTCTTGGTTCCCTCATCCTTTTCACTCGTAAGGGTAATTACTTTATTCGGGCATGCATTCGCACACATTGAACAAGAAATACATTTTTCCGGATCAAGACCCATCGAGCTTCGAACCGTTGGCGGCAAATTCGGTTTTTCTTCCGGATAAAATTCTGTAATGTTAGGCCCAACCATCCTTTTAAAAGTGATGCCTAGACCCTTAAAAAGACCTTTACCAAACACTCTATCACCCTCCAATCACGAGCTGGTAAATGTAGATTCCCATGCCCGTAAGTACGATGTTGAGAAGCGAGAGCGGTAACAAAACCTTCCATGCGAAATGCATTAAGTGGTCGATCCGCATCCGTGGGAATGTCCAACGAACCCACATCATGAAGAAAATGAGGACTCCTGTTTTCAGCCAGAACCAAATCCAGCCAGGCAGGAAGAAAGGTCCTTGCCATCCGCCTAAAAACATGGTTGCCGCCATTGCGCAAACTGCAGTCATATTACCATACTCACCCAGGAAGAATAGTCCCCAACGCAAGCCGGTATATTCAGTCATCGGGCCGGCAACAATTTCTTGGTCCGCTTCCACAAGGTCAAACGGCGCACGGTTTACTTCAGCAATGCTCGCAATCACATAGATCACAAAAGCAATCGGTTGCAGAACAATAAATGGAATCTTACTTTGAGACTCAACAATTGTGCTGAGATTAAAGGATTGGGTTATCATGACAACCCCTAGCAATGAAAAAATGAGAGGAATTTCATAACTGATCATTTGAGCAACAGCCCGCATTGCACCGAGCAAGGAATACTTGCTGTTTGAACCCCAGCCCGCCATCAATAAGGCAAGCGTAGATACAGCGGAAATCGCTAAGAAATAGATAACACCGAGATCAAGATCAACCGGAGCCATTTTATAACCGTAAGGAATAACTGCCAGCGTCATTATAGGAAGTCCAAACGCTATCATAGGTGCTACTTTAAAAATGAACCGGTCCGCACCTGCAGGGGTTACATCTTCCTTACCAATTAACTTTAACGCATCAGCAATAGTTTGAAACCATCCTCTGGGGCCCAAGCGATTGGGTCCCGGTCTTTGCGAGGTCCATCCAGCAACTTTCCGTTCAAGCAGAATAAGGATCAACGCTGCAAGTACAACTACAATAATTACAGCAATAACACCGACAATTGTCATGGTTAAGTCTGCCCAAATGGATTGGGGATCTGCAAATAAACCACGGATGGCAGCCGCTATAGTTAGAGGCAAATGATTTAAAGCTTCCATCATATTCTCCCCTCATTGAGAGTTTTCCTACTTATCAACTTCACCGAGCACGGCATCTAAGGTTGCAAAAATAGCAACAACGTCCTGAATCTTAGTACCGACGGCTATTTCATTTAAAGATTGAAGATTAATAAAGGTACCCGTACGGATTCTTACACGATAAGGTTTTGGCGTACCATCACTTACAATATAAAATCCCAATTCACCTTTAGGATTCTCAACGCGATGATAAGCTTCTCCCGCAGGTGGTTTAATGAGTTTCGGAACCTTCGCCATTACAGGGCCTTCAGGAATATCCCGTATCGCTTGACGGATGATTTTCGCGCTTTCTTTGATTTCCTCGAGGCGAATCATATTCCGATCATAGGAATCGCAGCCATAAAGAACGGGAACATCGAAATCAAAGCGATCATAAATTCCATAAGGCTCGGCTTTCCGCACATCATAATCCACACCGGATGCACGAATAACCGGACCGGTCATGCAGAGATTTTCTGCTAATTCTTTGGAAAGAATACCAATATTCTTCATCCGTCCCATAGCGATTTCATTTCCCAAATAAATGCCATAATACTCTTCAAGCATTTCCGGGAGGTCATCAAGGAAGGATTTCAAAGCAGGCCAGAACTCAGCGGGAGGTTCGGAGCTTACGCCGCCGATCCGCATGATGTTCACCGTTAAGCGGCTTCCGGCTGTCATCTCGAAAAGGTCAAGGATTCTTTCCCGATCACGGAATGCATAGCCCCAAGCGGTCCACCCGGCAATATCGAGTGCCGCACTGGCAATGAATACAAGATGGCTCGCTATCCGAGCCAATTCCGCATAGATAACGCGCAGGTACTCTGCCCGTTCAGGAATTTCGAGCTGCATTAATTTCTCGACGGTCTGGACGTAAGCCAAGTTATTATGCGGAGAAGCAAGATAATCCAAGCGATCGGTATAAGGAATAAATTGTTGATAAGTCCGGCTTTCTGCTAACTTTTCAATTCCGCGATGCAAATAACCCACCTTGGGAATGATTTTAGTTACAACTTCGCCTTCTAAATGAACCACCATACGAAACACACCGTGCATACTCGGGTGTTGGGGGCCCATGTTAAGAATAAGTTCTTCAGTACTTTCTAGTGACATGGTTTAACCCCCTACTCGTCTTCCCTGCGCACACGCATGATATTTCGTACTTCTGCAGGTTCCGTTACATAATCTTTTCTTAACGGGAACCCTTCAAAATCATCCCACAAATAGATCCGTTTTAAGTTTGGATGTCCGTTGAATTGGATTCCAAACATATCATAGGCTTCACGTTCCAAGAAATTTGCACCTTTCCAGATCCGTGTTACGGATTCAATAACTGGAGTATCACGGTCAACAATGGCCTTAACTCTTAATTTCTGAGGGCCGCGCCAGCTTGTTAACTGATAAACCACTTCAAGGTGGTCTTCTCTATCCACACCGCCTAAGTCGTGGAGAAAATCACAAGGCGTTTCTTCGAAGTTTTTAGCTGCTGTCAAGGTTTCCGTAATATAGGAAGCCTTAACCGTCAAGACCAAAGTTCCTAAGATTTCTTCGACTTGACCGTCAACGCGGGCAGTTAATTCTTCGACATGTTTTCTCAATAATTCTTTATTTTCCATGCTTCATTAACCTCACCTTAGCTGGGTTGTTAACCTTTTGTTGGAGTTGAAGCAACCCATAGATTAAGGATTCCGGCCGTGGAGGGCAACCCGGAATATAGACATCAACCGGTACGACCTTGTCCACTCCAGTTATCATAGCATAGGAATCAGCAAACGGGCCGCCGGCATTCGCACAGCTGCCATAGGCAATAACCCACTTTGGCTCCGGCATTTGGTCATAAATCCGCCGAAGCAGCGGAGCCATTTTTCGCGTACACGTTCCAGCTACAATCATCAGATCAGCCTGACGCGGTGAAGCACGGAAAACCTCATATCCAAACCGAGAAATATCATAACGAGGTCCACCAGTTGCCATCATTTCAATAGCACAACAGGCCAAACCGAAGGTTACCGGCCAGAAGGAATGCCCCCGAGCCCAATTCAGCGCCTTGTCAATATTGGTGACCAAAACATTCTTTTCGACCATCAATTCGGCCTCACGAAGCTCTTTCTCTTTTGCTACATCCACTCTAAAGCACCCTCTTTCCATGCATACCAGAAACCTACCAGCAGAATAATAATGAAGATAAACATTTCGACAAAGGCAAAGGTTCCCAGTTTACGGAACGTTAATGCCCAGGGATACAGGAATACAGTTTCGACATCAAAGGCCGTGAAAACTAAAGCATAAAGGAAGTAATTATTTTTGAACCCTAACCAGGTTCTCCCGATTGTTTCATTACCACATTCATAAGGTGTAAGTTTTTCTTTATGCGGTTTATTGGGAGCGACCAGTTTAGGCAGGGCCATCATAATCATATTGAGTGCGATGGCCGCAATCAAAAAAATACCAATTGCAGCAAAATTATCAGACATCCTCCTACCCCCCCTCATTATTTAATTTATTTATATTTTTAATAAGCCATGCTTATTTTGACATATTAGCGAATACGAGTCAATGAGATGAATTATTTCCTAATTTTCAGAGTTTTCGCCCATTATCAACTAATGGAAGCATTTTGTTCAACCGGAGAAAAACTCTGGCGATGAAGCGGACAAGGTCCATAGGCTTGAAGCGCTTTCATATGTTCCTTTGTTCCATACCCTTTGTTGCGATTAAATCCATATTGAGGATAAATATCATGGAGTTCAGTCATCCAGCGATCCCGGGTTACCTTAGCCAAAATTGAAGCAGCTGCTATGCTCGCACTTAGTGAATCTCCTCTAATAATTCCCTTTTGCGGAATTTTTATTTGCGGTAGTTCTATAGCATCAATCAATAAAAAATGAGGACGAATTTTCAAATCTTCCAGAGCACGTTTCATAGCGAGTTTCGTGGCCTGTAAAATATTGAGTGCATCAATTTCAGCCGGTTCCGCACTTCCAACAGCATAACTTATGGCTTGATTTTTAATCTGCTCAAATAGCTTTTCCCGTTTGCTCTCTGACAACTGTTTAGAATCATTGAGACCGGGAAGATCAAACCGAGCCGGAAGAATACACGCCGCTGCCATTACCGGGCCTGCCAAAGGACCTCTGCCGACTTCATCTAATCCGGCAACATAAAGGAAGCCGTTTTGCCAAAGATTTTTTTCTTCAGTCAGCATGCCTTGGATCCTCTGAAACTCGGCCTTTTGTTCCTGAGAGTGCTTAGTATATCGCACAACTAAGCGCTGAACTCCTCGACGGGAATCCTGGGAACAGATTTTAAGAAATTCTTCAGAGGGTTCGGAATTAAAAACATCTTCCACCTCTCGAATACTCATTTGAGACAATGGTTTCAATTAGTTTCTCTTCTTTCATCATTAATCATTCGCTAAAAATCGGTATTTTTCCTCTATAGTATACTGTACTCTCTATAAATCATTCATATTAAATAATTAAATGTACTTATAATAAAAGATGATCCAGCGTCACCTTTCCCAAAGCACCAGATCGAAATTCCCGCAAAAAGATCTGAGCTGCCTTTAAAAGATCAACATGGCCTCCTTTAACTAAGCAGCCTCTGCTCCGGCCAATCTCTTCAAGGGTCACTGTAGAAACCTCTTTTGTATACCGGCTTAATGTGGTTGGATAATACTTTTTAAGCCATCCGAGCAGCCAATCTGACAGTTCTTCGAGATTTAAAACTTCATCACGAATCGCTCCTGCAGCAGCAAGTTTTTTCCCAACCTCGGGATCGTCAAACTTTGGCCAAAGCAATCCTGGTGTATCTAAGAGTTCAACTTTTTCATGAATGCGAATCCATTGATTTCCGCGAGTTACACCCGGTTTATTCCCTGTCTTTGCCTTCGCGCTTCCTATTAATTGATTGATTAGGGACGACTTTCCGATATTAGGAATTCCTACAACCATGGCGCGAATACTTCTGGAGCGAACTCCCTTTGCGGCCAGGCGGTCATTTTTACCTGCAACTATTCGTTCCAACTCAGGAACAATTTTTCCCACCCCAAAGCCTGAAACAGCACTTACCGCTAAAACAGGGTTTGTTTTACGCAATTCCTTCAGCCACCGCTCGGTCCATTGAGGGTCTGCTAAATCCGCTTTGTTTAATAAAACCATTTTAGGCTTGGACCCAAGCAGCTCTTGCAAAAGCGGATTACGGCTGCTTTCCGGCAAACGGGCATCTCCTAATTCGATGACAACATCTACCCATTTCAATTGATCCGCAAGTAAGCGTTTCGCCTTTGCCATATGACCTGGGAACCACTGAATACTCATGAAAATGCCTCAACTCTCTTTTATTTTCTATCCTTATATCGGTCATTGAAGAAATTTTATACGCTGCAAAGGGTAATAAATCATCCAAGCCTTCCCAATCAGATAATTCTTAGGAAGCAGACCCCATTCGCGTGAATCCCCGCTTTGAGGCCGATTATCCCCTAAAACAAAAATATTATCTTTAGGAATCGCTTCGGGTCCAAAAGGAGGATAATCGCCTTGCTTCAAATAAGGTTCTTTAATCAATTGACCGTTTACAAACACTTGATTATCACGCAGTTCAACCGTTTCTCCTTCGAGGGCAATGACGCGTTTAACAAACGTCCGATTGGGATCTCGAGGATAGGCAAATACGACAACATCTCCACGTGACGGTGCCCAATAACGGTACAGGAACTGATTCACTAAAATTCGGTCGCCGGGTACGATTCCCGGTTCCATTGACGCGGATGGTATTAGGTAAGGTTTAAGGATAAATAAACGCAAAAGAACCCCCACTAAAACAACGCCGATCAAAGTCCAGGCAACCCAACCCAATTTTATTTTTTGCTTCATTTAATCTGATCCTCCCCGTTCCAAAACTCTTCTTTAGTATGGACAAGGGATTTGCAGAGCATACAGCGTAAATTAATATAAACAAATATAAAAAAAATAATAGATAAGTTCTAATAAAAAATAAGCTCGATATACTCATGGTGCCGAGTTTTATTCAAAAATGGGCATTAAAAAGGACTGGAATAATCCAGTCCTTTTTAACTAACGACGGTCGCGAATCCGTGCAGCCTTACCAGAAAGCTTACGGAGATAATACAATTTTGCGCGACGCACAATACCGTGACGAGTAACCTCAATCTTGTCAATTCGAGGCGAGTGAAGCGGGAAAGTCCTTTCCACACCAACACCATAAGTTACCCGACGTACCGTGAAGGTTTCGCGAAGTCCGCCACCTTTCATTTTGATGACTAGGCCTTCAAAAACCTGAATACGTTCCCGTGTACCTTCAACAACCTTTACGTGAACACGTACGGTATCTCCGGGACGGAAGGTAGGAAGATCAGTTTTCATTTGCTCTTCTTCGATCATACGAATGTAATCCATTTTAAATTCCCCCCTTCCTTGCTTAGATGTTCATCACTGAGCCGATTCAATCGACGTCTAAACAGCGAGCGGACCATCCATTATACGTCAACAAATATTTTAACATATGACTTTTATACCTGCAACCTTAACTTTGATTAATGTCCCCTGAGCCGATCCAAAATAATTGCAGCGGCGGAACGCACCGAAAGATGATTCCATTCTCCCGGACCATACACCGGGTCCAAGATCAAGTCGCAACTTTCTACGGCCTCTCGAAGCAACCCCCAACCTGTTCCAAACAAGAGTAATATCGGGTCTTCATTTTCTTCAATTCGCTGTCTCAGTGCCGAATAAGTTATTGTATTTGGATATTTACGAGCATCTGTCGCCACTCTTAAGGCTCTGCGGCCCTGTTCCCGAGCAATTTCAGCTTCTACTTCCGCCAAATCCGCGGCTAGGCGGACATGGGTAAAAGCCTCCTGCCGATTTTGATTGTACTCGGCTCCAAAGCCTTCCTGCCAATATCCCATAATTCGTTGTGCTAAAGCTCTTTGAGCCTCAGCCGGATGAACTATATAATAACGTTTCGCCCCAAATGTCGTTGAACTCCGGGCAATATCATGAATATCAAGATTCGTGATCGAAGTCGCGACCGTCTCCATATTCTTGTTATAAACAGGAGCATGAATCAAGGCAATATAGAGGTCGCCCATGTTATTTCCTCCTCCGTTTCGGCTTAGGCTTAAGCTGTTCCCAACGTACACTCCATTTCCTAATCTCAGAATGTTCTTGAGCGAGTTCTTCCAGCAGTTGATAATCTTCCGGAACAAACTTAAATTTCTCCATGAGATCAGGCCGTTTTAAGAACGTCCGTCTTAAGGACTCTTTTCTCCGCCAAGACTCAATTCGAGCATGATGTCCGGATAAAAGGACTTCAGGCACTTTCATCCCTTCGAATTCCGGAGGTCTTGTGTACTGCGGATACTCCAGCAATCCTGCACTATGCGAATCCTCTTCAAAGGAAGCCGTTTCTCCGAGCACTCCGGGCACAAGGCGGGCCACTGCATCAATTATAACCATCGCCGCCAACTCTCCCCCTGTTAAAACAAAATCGCCCAAAGAAACTTCTTCGTCAGCAAGAGGTCGAATTCGTTCATCAAACCCTTCATAATGACCGCATAGGAAGACAAGCTCATCCGCTTGGCTCCAGCTCTTTGCCAGTTCCTGATTAAAAACTTGACCTTGCGGCGAAAGCAGGATAATCCGCCGCTTGCCATGAGCTGAGGGGAGATCCCTTACGGCAGCGAAAAGAGGCTCGGGTTTAAGAACCATACCTGCTCCTCCGCCATAAGGAACATCATCCACATTTTTATGTTTAGTCAACGCATAATTGCGGAAATTGATCAATTCAACCTGAATCAGGTCCTGATCTTGCGCCCGTTTGAGAATACTTTCGCGGACAGGCGCAAACATTTCCGGGAATAACGTAAGGACCGTGAATTTGATCATTCTGAATCATCCTCCAAAAGACCGGGAGGCAATTCAACATCCATTCTCCGCCCAGGAACATCGACTTTTTTAACGACACTTTTCAGCGCAGGAATACAAATCTCTCCCCGTTCCCCTTTGACTAAATAAACATCATTGGCTCCAGTCTCTAAAACCTGGGTAAGAATACCTAAACATTCCTCGCCGTCAAATACCTGCATTCCTTCTAATTCAAAGTAATACCAGCCTTCCTTTAATGGAGGAACATCAGCTCGGTCAATCTTTACACTAAAGCCTCTCAGCTTTTCCGCTTCCTCACGCGTCGCTATGCCTTCCAAGGTCAAATATACTCCGTCCGGCTGAACGCGAGCTTTCAAAATATTAAAGGCTTGTATCATTTCGTTATGTTCAAGTATAACCTTTTTCAGTTTCTTAAAGCGTTGCGGATTTTCTGTTATCGGATATACTTTAAATTCGCCTTGGACACCGTGAGGCTTGATGACTTCCCCGATTAAAACCTCATTCATTCAGAAAGACTCTCCTTTCCTCAAAAGGAAAATGCAGAACGATCAATAGATCCCCTATATGGATAACCCCTAGTATTTCAATAACGTTAAAAAGGGCTCTAAGCCCTTCTTAACGTTATTGATCAATATCCACATGGACACGTCGTCCATCTTTTACTGCAGCTGCTTTTACGATCGTACGAATGGCATTAGCGATTTTTCCCTGTTTCCCAATGACTTTGCCCATATCCTCCGGCGCTACTGTCAATTGTAAATGAACCGTTTTCTCGGAATCAACTTGGGCAACAGTAACTTGATCAGGGCGATCCACTAATGCTTTCGCGAGGACTTCTACGAGTTCCTTCACAGGAACCACCCCCAACCATCCACTTTACTTTTTGGATTCGTGGAATTTAGCCATTATACCGACTTTACGAAGCAAAGATTTAGCAGTATCTGAAGGTTGTGCACCCGTTGCCAGCCATTGAAGAACTTTTTCTTCATCAATTTTCAGAACCTCGGGTTGCTTGGTTGGATCATAATATCCGATTTCTTCGATAAAACGGCCATCACGCGGAGAATCACAATCAGCCACAACTAAACGGTAAAAAGGATTCTTTTTAGCCCCCATACGGCGCAGACGAATTTTTGTTGCCATGATATTCACCTCCTCAATAGAGTACTTAAAGCAAGTTATATCTAATCTTATAAACTCCCGAAGTTAAGCTTCCTCGTTCCTGAGAAAGAGATCTGGGAGAAAATCAGCATTACGTCAAAACATTAACTGAAAGGAAATTTAAATCCGGGCTTTTTGCCCTTCTTGCCTTTTTTTCCTTTACCGCCGCCAAGCATGCCCATGCCTGGATTATTGGTCAGCTGCTTCATCATTTTCTGCATCTGCTCAAACTGCTTGAGTAAACGGCCCACTTCCTGGATACTTGTGCCGCTCCCCTTGGCGATCCGCTTTTTCCGCGATTCTTTGATAATCACCGGTTTGCGGCGTTCCTCAGAAGTCATGGAGTGAATAATCGCCTCAACGTGAGCCATATCTTTTTCATTGATTTGCACGTCTTTAAGTTGTTTCCCCATACCTGGAATCATTTCAAGAATTGAGGACAGCGGCCCCATCTTTTTCAGCTGCTGCATTTGATCAAGAAAGTCATCAAGCGTAAATTCCTGCTTGCGCAGTTTTTGCTCCATTTCCTTTGCCTTTTTTTCATCAAAGGCAGACTGAGCTTTTTCAATGAGGGTAAGAACGTCCCCCATACCAAGAATCCGGGAAGCCATCCGTTCAGGATAGAAGGGCTCAATTGCATCCATTTTTTCCCCGATGCCCGCGAACTTAATCGGGCAGCCTGTCACCGCTTTGACAGAAAGGGCGGCTCCTCCGCGTGTGTCGCCATCGAGCTTGGTCAGAATGACTCCGTCTATACCCAATTCCCTATGGAAACTTTCCGCAACATTAACGGCATCTTGTCCAGTCATAGCATCAACAACGAGTAAAATTTCTTGAGGCTTAACTGCCGATTTTATATCACGAAGTTCACCCATAAGCTCTTCATTGATATGCAGACGGCCCGCCGTATCGATGATGACAACATCCTGCCCCTGACTGTTCGCCTGACGAATACTCTCCTGCGCGATTTTTACGGGTTTTTCCGTGCCAAGGGAGAATACCGGCACTTTAATCTGCTCGCCTAAAACCTGGAGCTGCTTAATGGCTGCGGGACGGTAAATATCGCAGGCCACAAGCAGTGGATGCTTTCCTTGCTTTTTAAGCATGTTGGCAAGTTTTGCACCATGCGTCGTTTTACCTGCCCCTTGCAGACCGGCCAATAAAATAACGGTCGGCGGTTTAGAGGAAATATTTATTTTACTGGAAACGCCGCCCATAAGAGCAACCATTTCCTCATTTACAATTTTAATGACCTGTTGTCCCGGAGATAAGGATTCAAGAACTTCAGACCCAATAGCCCGTTCCTTAACTTTGGCTACAAAGTCTTTCACAACTTTAAAGTTAACGTCTGCTTCGAGCAAAGCCATTCGCACTTCGCGCATCGCTTCGTTAACGTCGTCTTCAGTAAGCTTCCCTTTTCCCCGCAAGCGCTTAAAGGTTTCTTGAAGTTTTTCGCTTAAACCTTGAAACATATTGTCTCCCCACCTTCTAGGAGGATTCTATATCATTAAATACGTCACTGATTTGCTTACGAATCCACTGATGACGCTCCCAAGCCTTTGAATTGGCAAAATCCGCCTCAGAAAAGACCTGCAGCTGCTCTTTAACGTTAATCAGCTTTTCTTGTTCCGATAAAAATCGTTGGACTAAACCAAGCTTCGCTTCATAATCACGTAAGATCTTTTCTGTTCGCTTCAGTAAATCATAAACGGCCTGGCGGCTAATTTTTTCAGCTTCAGCAATTTCCACCAGCGACAAGTCCTGATTGTAATGAAGATCCCAGATCATCCGCTGCTTGTCCGTCAGAAGCGGTCCATAAAAATCTGCAAATAACGCCATCTCGGCAAGACGTTCCATCGTAAAAACCATCCTGTAAAGGAATTTTGCTTTACTCGGTAAGTTTAGTTGATTCATAAGCGTTTGTCAACCATACAGGCAAATTTTACTCGGTAAATCCTTTGCTTTGCATGAGCAAAGAGTTTTTGAACAAACCCATGCCTGTTTTTAATCGTCTGAAATTTAGCTTTTGATAAAATTTTTCTTTGCCAACCGCAGCATAAAGAATAACATTGCAGCTCGGGATACGTTCCAGCAGACCTTCAACGATCATGCTTCCTATCCCTTGACCCTGATACTCCGGTATGACGGCAATATCATAAAGAGCGGCTTGATAAGCGCCGTCAGAAAGTGCGCGGCCGAACCCGACAAGCTTGTCCTCATCGAAGATAAAGATGACGGTATAGCTGTTTTCGAAAGCTTTCTTATGCGTTTCTGCATCAAAATAACCCATATTTACGCGTTTTAAAGTTTCTTTGACAAGCTCCCAATCAATATTTGTGCAATCCTGCAGGATTCTTAGACTCAATTTATTTCCTCCTAATTCTTAATAGATAATTCAATGCTTTATTGTTCACATCATTTAAAAGTCCCCACCTGTGTAGATGGAGACTTCTTAACGTTAACATATATTTTTAATTTTGTCCCATTTTGACCAAACCTTCCGCCATTTGGGCAATCCGGCCAATGGCTTGAGACAGCTCCGAAGCGCCGGCAGCCTGAGTATCAGTAACTGTGCCCAATTGGTTGACCGCTTCAACTAGAGCACCTACAGATTCTTGTATTTTTTTCAGGTCATCCTCAATTTCTGCTGTTAAAGATTTTGTATTTACTGCCAGTTTCCTTACTTCATCTGCGACTACAGCAAAACCGCGACCGTTTTCACCTGCTCTAGCCGCTTCAACTGCAGCATTTAAACCAAGAATGTTAATTTGCATAGAAACTTTTTTAATCTTATCCGTTACTGAATTCGTATGTTTAACTTCAACATTTACTCTTTCTGTTTCAGAATTCATATTTTTTACTGTTATATCCAATTCTTCCGAAGCAGATGAAAGATTTTCAGATGATGCTGAGATTTCTTCGACAGTGGCAAGGATTTCCTGCCCAGCGTTGAGCAAGATGTCATATCGTTCCGTAGACGCTGCAATAGCTATAGCACCGACAATTTTCCCATTCTCAAAGATAGGTTGAGCAATACCTACATAGGGAACACCGAATGCCTCTTTGGACATTCTGCGCAACACCCTCTTACCTGTACGTATCGCCACCTCACCATTGGATCCTTTGGGTATGGGCTGTCCCGCTTTAAGATTTGCATTCATATTCGGCCCGGGATAATAAGCTATAATCTTTTCGGTATCAAAAAGGGTGATCATAACCTCTTCATTAAATAAGCCCTGAAGATCTTCGGCTATTTCTGCATAAGCTTCCAGTTTCAAATAACCCCGCCATCCTTCCTAACCCTATATTATTAATATTCATCATTTGGTCAGTATGAGATTTTGAGATAATTCATTTCCATTCTAATATTCCACATCTAATATTCCACAACATTCCTTCTTTTTCCTTCTAAAATATTAAGAATAATCCAAAAAGGAACCCAAAAGCCAGAGCATAGTAAAATGCTCCGGCTTTTCAGCTTGAGTATTGAGTTAGTTCTAAGTTAATCAGCAAATTCAGCAGCAATTCTCTTAGCCCGAGTCTCAACTTCTTGGCAAATTTTCTTAACATCCAGCGTCAAAAGCTTGCGTTCTTCCATGATCAGCTTACCGTCAACCATCACCGTGCGTACATCTCCGGCATGAGCGACGTAAACCAAGTGAGCCGGTATGGAAAAGCGGGGATAAAAGTGCGGCTGGTCAAAGTTAATACTGATTAAATCTGCCTTATATCCAGGAACGAGCTGACCGACATCTTTCAGTCCTAAGGTTTGCGCCCCACCAACTGTAGCCATTTCTAAGACCTCATAGGCCGGAAGCGTTGTTGAATCTTTTTTTAACTTCTGCTGTAAAGCTGCACTGCGCATTTCGCCGAAGAGATCCAAATTATTGTTACTTGAAGCTCCATCTGTCCCCAATCCGACTACCACACCTTTAGCACGCAGTTCCGGTACAGGGGCAGTACCGCTATTCAGTTTCATATTGCTTTCCGGATTATGGGCGACGCATACCTTATTCTGCGCCAGAATATCCATATCTTCCTCAGTTAAATGAACACAATGAGCAGCAACAACATGTCCGCCGAAAATTCCAAGTTCCTTAAGCCATTGAACAGGTGTCTTACCTACTTGCTGCTTAATGATATTGATCTCGTCCTGAGTTTCAGCTAAATGAATATGTATTCCTACTCCCAGCCGATCCGCTTCTTTTTTAACCCTCTGCATATATTCTCCAGAACAGGTATAGGGAGCATGCGGTCCGAACATAACTTGAATTCTTCCTTCTCCCGCGCCGTGATAACGCTCAACGAGTTCGATAGATTCCTGGAATGCTTTCTCCCCGTTCGGTGCATTGCCGATCATTCCCCGGGACAATACTGCGCGCGTTCCGGCTTCGAGCACCGCATCTCCTACGCGGTCCATATCTGCATACATGTCGAGCATCGTCGTTGTTCCTGACTGAATCATTTCCGCTAAAGCAAGAAGTGTTCCCCAATAAATATCCTCACCACTCAATTTCGCTTCAAACGGCCAAACCTTTTCCTCCAGCCAAGGCATCAAGGGCAGGTCATCCGCATAGCTTCTCAGCATGGTCATCGCCGCATGGGTATGCGTATTGATCAAGCCGGGCATCACAACATCATCGGGAAGATCTATAACTCGCTCCGATCCAAAATCTGCCGGAGCAGAGCCCTTAGGCCCAACCGAGACAATACGATCCTCTTCGATCGCTATCTCTCCTTCAGGGAAAAAATCATCAGGACCGGTCATGGGTAAAATCATCGCACGGATTAAGGTCTTTGACATTCACTACTCACTCCTAACCTTACTAAGAATAACCTCCTGCCACTGGAGGTTATTTCCTTTACCTATATTAGTATTTATGACTCAAAGTCACTTGAAAATCCGACTTAATTTCTAATCCTTATTACTATTGACTATACTGAGTTAAATACTTTGACCTCAGAATATCTAAACTTTCATCACTTAACGGAAAAGGATTTCCTAACATGCGGGACATAATATGGATTTGGGCACTTTTTTCTACGATCTGGCAAACTTTAAGCGCCTCTTCAACACTCCGCCCCACACCGACAAGACCATGGTTTGCAAGAAATACGGCATTATTATTTTCCAAAGCCTGTGCTGAAGCTTCTGCTAATTCTTCTGTTCCAGCCAAATAATAATCGGCGACATTTACCCGTTCTCCAACGATCATCGCAAAATCCTCAACCAATCCAGGGAGGGAAACACGTGCAACAGCGTGGGCCGTCGCGAAAATGGAATGCGTATGAACAATTCCCTTTATATCCTTGCGCCTTTTATAAATCACTCGGTGCAGCTGCTCCTCTGAAGAGGGTTTACGCGCTCCTTCAAGGATATCTCCCTGAAGGTTCATCAACACAAGATCTTCTTCTTGGAGCGAAAGATAATCCATAGCGCTTGGGGTAATCCAAAATCCATCCTTAGAATCATCCCAAGCGGAGATATTTCCCCAAGTTCCCGCAACCAGACCCGTATTAATGATCTCTCGGCCAATCTGAATAATTTTAGTTTTTAACATTAAGAACGCACCATCATTTTTAAGAGATTGACGGAATACGGAGGAGTGATAATCCCCTTTTCCGTAATGATGCCGGTGATATATTTCGCCGGAGTTACATCAAAAGCCGGATTATAGACGGGAACTTCAGCCGGAGCCGTCGGTACTCCGAAGACTTCCCGCATCTCCATCGGATTTCGCTCTTCAATCGGAATTTCCTGCCCTGTGGGCACTTTTAGATCAACGGTTGACGTTGGTGCAGCAACATAGAACGGTATTCCATGGGCATGAGCCAGGACGGCGACGGAATACGTCCCAATCTTATTGGCTGTATCCCCATTTGCCGCAATACGGTCTGCTCCCACAATGACCAGATCAATCTTATCTTGCTGCATCAAAAAACCGGCCATATTGTCTGCGATTAACGTAACCGGAATCTTATCCTTCATTAACTCAAACGTCGTCAACCGCGCACCTTGCAAAAACGGGCGGGTCTCATCGGCATAAACATGAATTTTCTTACCCTCGCGATGAGCTGAACGAATCACTCCAAGTGCGGTTCCAAATTCAACTGTCGCGAGTGCTCCGGCGTTGCAATGCGTAAGAATGTTAGCTTCTTCAGGTACAATCGCATTTCCTTGTTCACCAATCAAATGGTTGACTTTTCGGTCATCCTCCGCAATATTCTCCGCTTCAGTAATTAAAGCCTTTTGAATTTCATTTAAATCTTCTACTTCATATAACTCACGCAAGCGATCTTCCATCCGGCATAAAGCCCAAAATAAATTAACGGCTGTCGGACGGGTTTTAGCCAAGCGTTCCTTAACTTCAGTCATATAGTCCTGAAGCCCAGCACGGATTCCCTCATATTTCATTGCGCCTAAAGCATAGCCATAAGCAGCAGCTGCTCCGATCGCAGGTGCTCCTCGAACTTGCATCTTTTCAATTGCGTCGGCGACCTCTTCGTACGAAGAAGCATCTCTATAGACTATTGTTACCGGAAGTTTTGTCTGATCCAATATACGCAGGGAATCACCCAGCCATTCTAATGCCTTCACATCCCTACCGCCTTTCTAAAACTTACCCGCTTCATCATTCGCTAACCTGCATCGGCAATCTTGATCAGGTCGAATGGTAAGGAAGGTCTCTTCAACCAAGCGGGCGACTGTTTTACCCATCATTTTCATACTTTCAAGCACCTCAGCATGTGTCAACGGATGGTCTGCAATTCCTGCCGCCTCATTCGTAACCATGGCAATCGTTGCGTAACACATTCCTAATTCCTTGGCGAGTACAACTTCAGGAACACTTGTCATTCCAACCAGTTCTCCCCCCAGCATCTGGTACATTTTGATTTCTGCCGGAGTTTCAAACCGCGGACCTTCTGTACAAACATATGTTGCTCCATCTCTAATTGCTACTCCAATGTTTTCAGCCGCTTGATAAATATCTTTCTGGACTGAATGACAATACGGTTCTGTCATATCAACATGAAGCACCCCGGAATCGCCCCCTTCATAAAAGGTTTGAGGGCGGCTTTTTGTAAAATCAAGAAATTGATCAACCAATACCAGGTCACCCAGTTTATAGCGCGTTGATAAAGAACCCACTGCCGCTGTCGCTAAGATCTTCGTAACCCCAAGCTTCTTCAACGCCCAAATATTTGCCCGATAATTGACCAAATGAGGCGGCGTCGCATGTGTTTTGCCATGCCGGCTCATAAATACTATGGATTCCCGGCTTTCACCTAATATTCCAAGATCGACCTGTACTTTTCCATACGGTGTCTCCACAACTTCTGGATAATAGTTTTTGAGAGTCAGATTTTCTAACCCGGTTCCACCAATCAATGCCAAACGGTTCAACCTTGTTCCCCCTCTTCAGGCGGCTTTTCTTCCTCCGTTTGGCTAAAAAGCGCGCTCGCAAAATCCTGAGGAACAAAAGGACGCAAATCCTCCATTCCTTCTCCGACTCCCACCCACTTTACCGGGATCTTCACTTCACCTTGAATTCCAAGCACAACTCCGCCTTTGGCCGTTCCATCCAATTTCGTTAATACAATTCCCGTTACACCCGCAACTTCTTGGAAAAGTTTAGCTTGCTGCAGTGCATTTTGTCCGGTTGTCGCATCCAATACAAGTAAAACTTCATGCGGAGCACCCGGAATTTCACGTTCGATAACCCGCTTTACCTTACGGAGTTCTTCCATTAAATTTACTTTGTTATGGAGTCGGCCTGCTGTATCCATGATCACAAGGTCAATTCCACGTGTTTTTGCATATTGAATCGCGTCATAAGCTACTGCAGCAGGGTCTGCACCTTCACGCTGTTTAATGACTTCAACGCCTGCGCGCTGCCCCCACACTTCAAGTTGATCGATAGCTGCCGCGCGGAAGGTATCACCTGCAGCAAGAATAACTTTTTTCCCTTCGTCTTCAAAATAATGAGCAAGCTTGCCAATCGTTGTCGTTTTCCCTACGCCATTGACTCCGACAACCAGAAGAATAGTCGGACCCTTTTCTGCAAATTGAAGGGAAACTTCATCTCCCAAAAGATCCGCAATCTCCTCTTTTAAAACTTCCCTGAGTTCCTGTGCTTCAGAAAGCTTCCTCTTCTTTACTTCCTGGCGTAAGCGCTGTACCAGCTGAAGCGAGGTTGTCACCCCTACATCCGAACGAATTAAAATCTCTTCCAATTCCTCATAGAGTTCTTCATCAATTTTCCTGCGGCCCGTTAACAGTTCTTCTACCTTACCAACGAACTGATCTCGAGTTTTCGTCAATCCTTCTTTCAATTTTGCAAAGAAACCAGCCAAATGGATTGCCTCCTTATGTAGGTACACCTTTATCGATATTGTATCATAATTCGGACAAGCGCTCAAACGAAACAATGGCAACCGCCACCGATTATATCCATAATTAGACAAAACCCCTTAGGTTCTTGGATCTTAAGACCAAAATAAACCTAAGGGGTTAGATTTAACTATTAAGCGGTTTGCGAATCGTCTTCCTCTAATTGCACGGATAAGAGCTTGGATACCCCGGACTCCTCCATCGCAATGCCATAAAGAACATCTGCTTCTTCCATTGTTCCTTTTCTGTGGGAAATGACTAAAAATTGAGTAAAATGTGCGAGGCGATGGATGTATTGTGCAAAACGACTGACGTTAGCATCATCCAAGGAAGCCTCAATTTCATCAAGAATACAGAACGGACTTGGTTTCACGCGCAAAAGGGCAAATAGTAAAGCAATCGCTGTCAGTGCACGTTCCCCGCCTGATAACAGGGAGAGCAGCTGAGGTTTTTTACCGGGTGGCTGAGCAATGATCTCGACCCCGGTCTCAAGAAGGTTATTCGGATCATCTAAACGAAGTTCCGCATTACCCCCGTTGAATAGCTCTGTGAATACAGTCTTAAAAGCTTCGTTTACAGCCTTAAACCCTATGTCAAAGCGTTCGGCCATTGTTTTATCCAGTTCACCAATTAAAGCATGCAAGGAATCATTGGCTTCGACTAAATCACGCTTTTGGGCAGTCAAAAATTCATCACGGTTCAACATTTTAGGGTATTCTTCAATAGCTGCTTGGTTAACTGGACCAAGCTCCTCAAGCTGATTCTTAATTTCTTGGATTCGAGTCCATAAAAAGCTTCGTTCTTGTTCAGGGCGATAGTCTTGAGCAGCTTCCCAAGTTAAAGCGAATTCTTCCTGCAGGCGGTTTAATCCTGTTTCCCATTCGGTGTCCAGACGCGCAGTTCGAAGCTCCAAAGCGTGAAGTTTTTGTTCTGCGTTTTGCTGCTCCTGCCGTTTCTTTTGAACTGCCTTTTCCTTTTCAATCAATCGAAGGGATAACTCTTCCCTTTCTTTTCGCACCTGGAACAGTGCTTCTTGACTCTTCCGTTGAAGTTCCAGTGTCTCGGTTTGCCGTTGTTCAAGTTCACTCTGTTCTTCAATTAAAGCTTGGAGCGTTTCTTCCAGTTCCAAAAGTTCTTCCTGCTTTCGTTTCAAAGCTTCAGTTAACTCTAAAAGGACTTCGCGCTCGTGTTCAAGGCGCTCTCCAGCCTGTTGAAGTTCCTGCTCCCACTTCGCCAGTTGAACCTTAGCCTGAGTCAATCGTTCCTGAATGATTTCAGCCTCTTGATTAGCCTCTCTGGCCTTTTGTTCCTGAAGAGTTAAATCAACGCTCGCCTTTTCCGCCTTTTCCGTAAGGTAAACAAGTTCTTGCTCTAATTTCTGCTTGTCTTCAGCCCACGTTTTTGCCTCACCTTGGTAAGATTCTTCCTGTGCCTGCAAAATAGCCAGCTCTCGATTTAAGCGGTTTGATTGTTCACGTAAATGTTGTTCATTTGTCCGCCCTACAGCAATCTGTTCTTTCAATTGCTGACCTTTAGCCGCATTGGCCTTGCGTTTTTCTTCCAAATCCAGTTGGCGTTGATTTAATTCTAAAACGGCGCGCTCTTGTTCCTTAAATTGAATGAGCTTCGTTTCAATTTCTTGACTCAATTCTTGAAGTTCACGAGAGCGTCCCAATAAATTCGCGCCGCGACGCTGCTGGCTGCCCCCGGTCAACGAACCGCCAGGATGCACCTGATCTCCTTCTAAGGTCACAATCCGCGCGCGATAGCCCGAGGCTCGTGCAATCCGCGTTGCAGAGTCCATATCTTGAACAATCAAAATTCTCCCCAGCACAGATTCGAGTGCCGGCTGATATTTCTCATTGAACTCAACTAAATCAACCGCAATTCCGACAAAACCCGGATCATTGCTGATTTCTCGAGTCACCGCAGCGCGACCGCCGCGGATAACATCCAAGGGAAGAAAAGTAGCCCGCCCTAACTGATGCATTTTTAAATATTGAACCGCAGCTTTTGCTTCTTTTTCCGTTTCCGCCACAATGTTTTGAAGTCCTGCTCCAAGAGCGGTTTCAATAGCCACCTCATATCGCTGGTTAACAGTGATTAAATCAGCAACGGTTCCGCATAAGCCTGCGCAGGGCTGAACATTTCTCTTTTGGGCCTGCATCAGCTCGCGAACGCCCTTTTGATAGCCTTCCAAAGAATCCTGCAATCCTTTTAAAGCATGCCGGCGTGCTTGAAGCTTTTCCAGCTCTCTATTTAATTCTCGGAGTTTGCCCTGCCCGATTTGACCCTGCTCGAAAACGCTTTTCAGAACATCTTGAATTTTCTCGATTTCTTGTCGGTTTTCCAGTTCTTCTTGCTCGAGTCCTTGGATTCCCCGGATATGTCCATTGAGTTGTTTCTCTAAATCAGCCTTTTCCGTTTCTTTGTTCTTCCGTGCTTCAGAAGTTTGCTGACTTCTTCTCAGAAAATCCTCCAGAGAATGTTCCGCCTTTTGATATTCCTGGGTTACTTCACTTTGCTCGGCCTGCAGCTTTGCGGCCTTGGCTCTAAGTTCGTCAATCTCTGCCAATCCGCTTTGGTATTTCGCTTCTGCGAGTTTCAGCTCATCTTTTTGTACAGTCTGATTTGCTTCGGCAACGGTTTGCTCCAGTACAGCTTTTTTTCCTTTCCACGCAGTCAGACGTTCTCCAGTTTCACGTTTCTTATCTTCGCTTCCCTGTGCCTCTTTCTTGACACGCGTCATTTGTTCCGCAAGATAACCTTTTCGTTCCTGGCGGATTCGAAGCTCCTGCGTAATTTGATTCAGGGCTTGATCGATTCTATAATTCTCTCCCTGCTGGCCTTGAAGCTTTTCTTCCAGTTGATTTAAGCCTACCTTATCCTCAACGGTCTGGCTCTCCGCCTGTCCTAATTCACTGATCGCAGATGCTAATTCCAGCCGTAATTTCTCTGCTTCAGCATCTGACAGATTAAGCTTTTCACGAACATCAAATAAATCATAGACAACGATTTGTATTTCCAGCTTTTCCTCTTCCCTTGTCAATGCAAGCGACTCTTCGGCTACTTTAGCTTGCTCTGCCAAAGGCGTTAACTGTCCCTCAATTTCATGAATAATATCCTCTAAGCGTTCAAGGTTATGCTCCGTTTCATCCAAGCGTTTCAATGCTTCGCGTTTGCGCATTCGATATTTTGTGATACCCGAGGCTTCTTCGATCAATGTCCTGCGCTCTTCAGACTTGAGGTTCAATATTTCCTCTACCCGGCCTTGGCCGATAATCGAAAAGCCCTCTTTTCCGGCACCGGTATCCATGAATAATTCATGGATATCCTTTAAGCGACAAGGTGCTCGGTTAATGAAAAATTGCCCTTCCCCGTCCCTATAGACACGACGGGTAATGGTCACTTCCTGAAAATCAAGGGGAAAAATCCCGGTGGAATTGTCAAAGGTCAAGGATACTTCAGCCATCCCCACAGGACGTCTCACTGTACTTCCTGCGAAGATAACATCCTCCATTTTTCCTCCGCGCAGATTCTTCGCGCTTTGTTCGCCGAGAACCCAACGCACGGCATCTGCCACATTGCTTTTTCCACTGCCATTCGGTCCAACGACGACACTTAACCCCTGTCCAAGTTCGAGTTTCACTTTATCTGCGAAGGACTTAAACCCTTGGATCGAAATCGATTTCAAAAAAACGGGGAGGTCAACGGCCTTAGCCATGGTTCTCCCCTCCTAATTCCTCCAGAACGCGCTGAGCAGCCCGTTGTTCCGCTTCCTTTTTGGTCCGGCCTACTCCTTGCCCTTTTAATACACCTTGTAGAAAAACGCCTGCTGTAAAACGTTTATTATGATCGGGGCCTTCTTCCGCCAAAATTTGATAGCTGACCTCGGCGTCTTCTCGCTGCGCCCTTTCTTGAAGGGTCGTCTTATAATCTCCGTAATTTCCTTCAGCTACCTCGGCAATTTCCGGTGTTAAAAGTTCCAGGATGACACGCCGTGCCTCTTGAAGACCATACTGAAGATAAACAGCCCCGATAATGGATTCGAAAGCATCCGCAAGAATAGAAGGACGTTCTCTCCCTCCGGAGACTTGCTCTCCCTTTCCGAGAAGAAGTTCCTGACCCAGCTCGATTTTCGTTGCGATACGGGCTAACGTTGCTTCATTGACTACTGCCGCCCTCATCTTCGTAAGTTCACCTTCCGGCCGTTCCGGATAGTTCAGATAGAGATACTCTGCCACAACAAAATCCAAAATTGCATCGCCTAAGAACTCAAGCCGCTGATTATTTTCCACTCCTGATTGCGGATTTTCAAAGAGAAAGGAGGGATGGGTCAGCGCTGTCGTAAATAATCGATTAGGAAGAGGATTCAGCTCCAGTCGTTTTGCAAGCTGCAAACCCATTGCTTTTTTCTTCGCCGGAGCTGGATGAAACCTCCGGCGAGGGCCTTTGCCATCACCGGAATTATTCTTTATCTTATTTTTAGTTTGTTGCATCACTGTCTCTTACTCCTCTAAGTATTTCTTGAGGACGATCGTCGCATTATGACCTCCGAACCCAAAGGTATTCGATATAGCTACATCAACATTCTGCCTTCTTGCCTGATTGGGTACATAATCTAAGTCACAATCCGGATCAAGTTCTCCATAATTTATTGTAGGCGGAATGACTCCGTTTTGGATTGTCAAAGCACAAGCGATAGCTTCAACCGCACCTGCTGCACCCATGAGATGACCTGTCATGGATTTTGTAGAGCTAATCGGGACTTTTTTGGCATATTCTCCAAAGAGCGCTTTAACAGCTGCTGTTTCAGTCGAATCATTAGCTCCTGTACCCGTTCCGTGTGCATTGATATAATCAACATCCTGAGGTTGAAGCCCGGCACTTTCTAAAGCTTTGTTCATCGCTTGGGCCGCGCCTGCCCCGCCCGGTACTGGAGTTGTAATATGATAAGCATCGGAAGTACTTCCATAACCTACAAGTTCAGCATAGATCTTAGCCTTGCGTGCTTGAGCATGCTCCAAAGATTCAATGACCAGAATTCCAGCCCCTTCACCCATTACAAACCCTGTTCTACGGACATCAAAGGGACGGCAGGCCTCTTTTGCATTTTCTTTTTCAGCCGACATCGCTTTCATTGAGCAAAAACCAGCAAAAGCCAATGGAGTCAGCGGCGATTCCGTTCCCCCTGCCAACACAAGGTCTACCTCTCCGGTCTGAACGAGACGCAGTGCCTCACCGATTGCATTTGTTGCCGAGGCACAGGCCGTAACAATAGTCATACTTGGGCCTCGAAGACCAAATTCAATGGAAAGATGGCCTGCAGCCATATTGCTGATCAACATGGGAACAAAGAAAGGGCTTACTCTTCCCGGACCTTTTTTCATTAAAACTTCCTTTTGTTCTTCAAAAGTCGTTACTCCGCCAATTCCACACCCGATAACAGCACCTGCACGTTCTTTATTGATCGATTCCAAATCAAGCTCGGAATCTTTGATGGCCATTTTCCCCGCCGCAACAGCAAACTGAGCAAAACGATCCATATGACGGCTCTCTTTTTTATCGAGCCATTCCGTGGGTTCAAAATTCTTCACTTCGCCCGCGACTTTTGTGGGCATATCGCTGACATCAAAGCGAGTGAGAAAATCAATACCCGATTCCCCATTAATTAAACTCTTCCAAAAATCCTCAAGCGAATTTCCAACGGGGGAGATTACTCCCATACCCGTAATTACTGCACGATGTTGCAAATCATCCATCCTCCTTGCCTTGGTTTATTGGGCATTGATTATCTCTGTCTTAATATTTTCGAAAATTTGGCGTACCGATAATACTTTTTGGGCTTTTGTATATTTAGCCCCTGAAAAAATCAGGCCTTCCTCAACATTCCCCTGCTGAGCCTTTTTTAAGCGATCCATAATACAGAAATTCGCCAGGCACTCCTTTAAGCAATGGTCACATTTTTTCGGCCGAACATCCCCTTCTCCTAAAAGCTCGGCAGTAAAAGGATTTTTGATGGCGCGCCCAGGCAACCCGACTGGACTGTGAATGATCACCATATCTTCTTCACGTGCGTTAAGAAGATGTTCTTTCCACGCCGGAGCGGCACTGGACTCTTCACTGAGAGCAAAACGAGTGCCCATCTGGACTCCGCTAGCCCCAAGCCGCAGTACTTCAACAACATCTTGCCCATTCATGACACCGCCGGCTCCGATGACTGGGATTTTAACAGCATCAACAACTTCCGGTAATATCTCACGCATGGATCGATCTGTCCCTAAATGGCCTCCCGCCTCGGTACCCTCAACAATGACTGCCGAAGCCCCGAGTTTCTCTGAAATCCGGGCTAGTTTTGCCGTTGAAACAATAGGTACAACCGGAATCCCAGCTTCTTTACCCCAGCCAAACATATCCCGCGAAAAGCCGGCACCGGAGACTAATAGATCAATTTTCTCATCGAAGGCTGCTTTGACCAGCTGTGCAAATTCGCGCACGGCAAACATAATGTTTACCCCGATAATTCCCTTTGTCCGTCTGCGCGCTTCACGGATTTCCTGCCGTAATTCCTCCACGGACATCCCGCTGCCGGCAATTAAACCGATTCCGCCTTCTTCTGCGACTGCAGACGCTAAAGGCGCCATGGAAATACGAACAGCCATACCTCCCTGTATCACAGGAACCTTCGCTACTAAATTGGCAATATGGAGTTCAGGTATTTTCACCGTTTATCCTCCCATCAAACTTCAAATTAAGCCACAATTCATTTCTTGAGTTGAATATATTCAAACCCTTTTCTAATCAGGGATAATCTCTTTAAGAAACCTGCCGAACTTACTCCATTCATCATAGGGAAGAAAGGTCCCGCAGCGCACTACGGGACCTTCTCTGCACTATGACTTATTGGTTTTCCTTAATGTAGTTTACTGCATCACCTACAGTACGAATTTTTTCTGCATCCTCGTCAGGAATATCCAGATCAAATTCTTCTTCAAGAGCCATAATAAGTTCTACAATATCCAAAGAATCCGCATTTAACTCTGTGAAGGAGGTCTCGAGAGAAATTTCTTCCTCATCCACCCCAAGTTGATCCACGACGATGGATTTTACCTTTTCAAAAACACCCATGTTGCCTGTTCACCTCCTCTCACAGAATCCTGTTCTCCAGAGAACCTGACTCTACTCCCGATATCTTATAACGGATTCTTGCTTCCTTCTGAAAGCAAAAATCAGAACTTTACATTGCCATTCCGCCGTTAACCGAAAGAACTTGCCCTGTAATATAGGACGAAGCCGGTGACACTAAGAATAAAACAGCTTGAGCAATTTCTTCCGGCGATCCGACACGGCCAAGAGGTATTCCTTGCTGAATCTGCAGCTTTACTTCCTCAGATAAGCTTTCCGTCATATCCGTAGAAATATACCCTGGAGCGACAACATTGACACGGATTCCACGCGGGGCGAGCTCCTTAGCCATAGACTTGCTAAAGCCAATTATTCCAGCCTTTGCCGCCGCATAATTGGCCTGCCCGGCATTACCCGTAACACCTACTACAGACGAAATATTAACGATTGCGCCAGAACGTTGCTTCATCATTCCCTTGCTTACTGCTTTGCTGCAGAGGAATACGCCCTTAAGATTCGTATTAAGCACTGCATCCCATTCTGTCTCTTTCATCCGCAAAAGCAAATTATCCCGGGCTATTCCAGCATTATTCACGAGGATATCCACTTTTCCAAAGGTATCTACCGCTGTTTTAATCAAGCGCTCCACATCTTCGGCCTGGCTGACATCCGCTTGGGCGGCTATCGCTTCTCCTCCCAAATCGCGAATCATGTTTACTGTCTTTTCTGCCTGATCGGCATGACCTGCAAAGTTGACAACGACTTGAGCTCCAGCACGTGCGAGCTCCAGAGCTATCGCTCGACCAATTCCACGCCCTGCACCTGTCACAACTGCCACTCTGTTTTTCAGAAACATTTTATCGACTCTCCTTTAAATATGCAAGTGACTTTTCTAAACTCTCGCTATTCTCAACATTAAGAAGGGTTGCCCCAGGTACAATTTTTTTAACCAACCCGGTTAAGACTTTGCCGGAACCCAGCTCAATAAAGGTATCTACACCTTGCTCCTGCAGGTAACGAATCGATTGTTCCCAAAGTACGGGAGCGCTGACTTGTTTAACAAGGCTTCCTGGAATTAAGTCCGCATCTTGAATTTCGCGTGCATCGATATTGGCTATAACAGGGCAATTGGGAGTTTTCCATGAGACGCTTTCCAATACAGGTTTGAGTTTTTCTCCGACAATTTCCATATAAGGTGAATGAAAAGCACCGCTGACTGCCAGCATGATTGCTCTTTTGGCTCCTAACGCCTTTGCCTTCTCTGCTGCCCTCTGTACTGCAGAAGTTTCTCCGGAAATGACAATTTGTCCAGGAGAATTATAATTAGCTGGTCCTACCCATTCTGAATTATCACAAGCCTCTCGACATGCTTCTCCCACTTTGGAAGCATCCAGCCCGAGGATTGCCGCCATGCTGCCTTTTCCGGGGGACATTGCGGCCTGCATCAATTCTCCGCGATACCGAACCACCTTAAGCGCTTCGCCAAGAGTTAAACTCCCCGCTGCGAGGTGGGCTGAATATTCTCCCAAGCTGTGTCCTGCTACATAGTCCGATTGAATTCCTGCGTTTTGAACGGCCTTCCAAGCTGCCGCACTAACCATGAGTAATGCGGGTTGAGTATTTTTGGTTTGACGCAATTCCTCTTCCGGACCCTCAAACATGACTCGAGACCATTCATCTCCTAATACACTGCGGCCTTTTGCAAGAACCTCTTTTCCTTCAGGAAGGGCAAAAAGTTCCTGACCCATTCCTACTGCTTGGGAACCTTGACCTGGAAAAAGAAATGCCAGTTTTCCCATCTTCAATCTCCTTCTTAAAACGTAAAACGTTCATTCAATTTTTGGATCTCTCGTTTTGCCCCTTCCATAACATCCTGAACAATCGCAGCTGCCGGTTCGATCCGTGTAACAGCGCCTGCCACTTGTCCGGACATCACGGAACCGTTCTCAATATCTCCTTCGACCATGGCCATACGAAGCCTTCCCGCCCCCAGCTTTTCAAGCTCGGCTACAGGAACTCCATCCTTCTCCATTTGAGCAAATTCGCGAGTAAACCGATTATCGATACACCGAACAGGATGTCCTGTTGATCTTCCTGTTATTGCGGTATCGCGATCCTTTGCCTTAAGAATGACGGCCTTCACTTTGGGGGAAATCACACATTCCTCAGCACACATAAAGCGGGTTCCCATTTGAACCCCTTCGGCACCAAGGGAAAGTGCTGCTAAGAATCCTCTCCCATCCACAATTCCACCTGCGGCGATGACTGGAATATCGACCGCATCAACGACTTGGGGTACAAGAGGAAATGTACTCGTTTCACCAATATGCCCGCCCGATTCCATTCCCTCGGCAATCAGCGCATCTACACCTGCTCTTTCCAGGCGTTTGGCCAGAGCAACTGAAGCAACAACAGGAATAACCTTAGTTCCGATTTCTTTTAAAGCCGGCACATATTTCCCAGGGTTCCCCGCACCTGTTGTAATGACCGGTACTCTTTCATCCAGGATAACCTGCATTACGTCTTCAAGGAAAGGGGACATCAGCATAACATTAACGCCAAAAGGTTTCGATGTTCTAGCTTTAACCTTTTGAATTTCACTTTTGACCCAATCTGCAGGAGCTTGACCTGAACCAATAATTCCAAGCCCCCCGGCCTCAGATACTGCTGCTGCCAGTTCGCCTGTTGCGACCCAGGCCATCCCCCCTTGAAGAATGGGGTATTCAATATTGAGTAAATCACAGATTCTGCTTTTGATCATAGTTGCGCACCCTTTCCCAACCTTTTCTAATTCTCGCCTAAAATTTATTCTATGTTATTTACGTTTAGCCCATTTAAGCACTGCTGCACCCCAAGTCAATCCCGCTCCAAAGCCGACCATTAACACATTATCTCCGTAATTTATCTTTCCGCTTCGAGACGCTTCATCCAAGGCCAGCGGGATTGATGCAGAGGATGTATTGCCATAACGATCAAGGTTTATGATCACCTTTTCAGGGTCAACCCCTAACCGTTTTACAGCTGAATCAATAATCCGTACATTTGCTTGGTGGGGTACAAAGAAATCGATATCTTCCTTTTTCAATCCCGCTCTGTCCAGAGCTTTGAAGGACGCCTCTCCCATAATCCGTACGGCAAATTTAAAGACTTCGCTTCCTGCCATGCGGATGGTGTGCAATTTATTCTGAACCGTTTCAAGACTTGCCGGATTTTTAGAACCTCCTCCTAAGCAAGTTAAAAGGTGACCGCCGGAGCCATCTGCGCCTAAGTCGTAACCTAAGAAACCATATCCTTCTTCAACAGGCTGGAGAACCGCCGCTCCAGCACCATCCCCGAATAGAACGCAGGTCGACCGATCTTCCCAATTGATCAATTTGCTTAAAGTTTCTGCGCCAATGACCAACGCCGTTTTATAAACTCCGGTTGCAATAAACTGTGCCGCTGTTGTCATCCCGTAAAGAAAGCCGGAACATCCTGCCGAGAGATCAAATCCTGCAGCATGTTTTGCTCCAATCATATCCGCAACTAAACCTGCTGTTGCCGGGAAAGCGTAATCCGGCGTAACCGTACAAACGATAATAAGCTCCACTTCCTCGGGAGCTACGTTTGCGTCTTCTAAGGCTTTTTGCGCAGCCTTGCGGCAGAGTTCGGATACAGGTGTCTCAGGCTCGGCAATATGTCGTTCCTTAATTCCCGTCCGGCTGACAATCCACTCATTATTTGTATCTACAATCTTCTCCAAATCGGCATTGGTTAAAACCTTTTCAGGCACATATGAACCCGTTCCAACAATTCCTACATGGTGTAACATTTTTGCTCCCTCTTTCATTACGGATTATTCTCGCATTTAGTTCTGGACTATTTGGAAACGAGGCAATTCTCTGCGGATTTCTTCAATAAATTGACTCTCGACGCATTCTCTTGCGACTCTAACCGCGTTAAAAATCGCCTTTTGTTTCGAGCTTCCATGGCAAATCACACTGATTCCATTAACGCCGAGTAAAGGCGCTCCGCCATATTCTGCATAATCCATCATTTGAGCGATTTCCTTCAAGCCGGGCTTAATCACAAGCGCTCCTAATTTACGGGCGGTTGTCGATGTGATCTTCTCCTTAATCAATTGAAATAAAGCTCCTGCCAGCCCTTCTGATGTTTTAAGCAGAACATTGCCGACAAATCCTTCACAAACAATAACATCGGCCCGCCCAAAAGGAATATCGCGCCCTTCGATATTTCCGGTAAAATGGATTGGAATTTGTTTTAAAAGAGGGTAGGTTTTTTGCGCCAATTCATTACCCTTGGTTTCTTCACTGCCAATATTCAGCAAAGCAACTCGCGGATTTTTCAGTCCTAAGATCTTCTCCGCATAGATACTTCCCATCATTGCATATTGAACTAAATGTTCGGGTTTGGCATCTGGATTTGCCCCAACATCGAGGATAAGTTTGCCCCCCTCTAAAGTCGGCATCACCGTTACAATGGCAGGACGTTCGATCCCTTTAATTCGGCCCAATCCCAGCAAGGCTGCCGCCATTTGCGCACCCGTACTTCCTGCACTTACGACTGCATCAGCATCTCCTTTTTTCACCATTTGAGTTGCAACAACAATCGACGAATCTTTTTTCTTCCGTACAGCGTTGGCAGGATGCTCCTCCATGCTGACGATCTCACTTGCCGGTTGCATTGATATATTTTTCGGCTGCTCAGAGCCACCCAGTATTTCTGTGATTCGCTCGGGCTGACCAACTAAGATAATTTCTGTATCCTGATAGGTTTGCGCCGCCTGCAAAGCACCTTTAACAATTTCATCAGGTGCATAATCTCCTCCCATTGCGTCAATCGCAATTCTCATCCATTTCCCCTCCAAACTATAAGGTAATCTCTGTATCAAAGGCAAAAACCACCCAGTGTCCGATTAAAACTTTCTCCTGGTTGACATGGGCCGTAATATCCACCCAATATTTATTTTTCTTACGCTTTACAACTTTTCCCTCGGCTATGACCGTTTCACCAAAATGGGCCGGGCGAAGGAATTTGAGATCAACACTTCCTGTAACCGCTATCTCGGCATCAACCAAGGCAATTGCTAAAGAATTTGCTTGAGCAAACAAGTGGTGCCCTCGGGCTACTTTAGCCTTGCTAAGAACCATCGTATCCTCAATCAACAACTGAGAGCGGCCCGAGTCTCCAACATTGAGTTCCGTAAGAAGACCGATTATTTCCTGTTCTCCAAGAGATTTTAGGGTATCATACGCTTCATGGGCGACAACCCGAGTACGTTCCCGAAGTTCAGGAATTCCAAGATTTGTTCGATCGAGCCGTATTGTAGATACGCTCACTCCAAAATGCTTAGCCAGTTCTTCATCGGTTAAAAACGGATTTTTTTCAATTTCTTCGCAAAGAGCTTGATGCCTCTCTTGTCTATGATGACGAGTCATGTTATCACCGTTTCTATAATTTTATGACCTGGTACTAATTATAACGTACCTGTACCTGCTTTTCAACTTAAGAACCTGTCGAAACAGATATAAAAATACAAACCCTATTTTGTTTCAGATCGAAAGCAAAATAAAAAAGAGTCCTCATAAAGGACTCTTTCATACAGAATTTATTCTCCCATGGAGATAACTTCTTTTCCCTTGTAGTAACCGCAGTTAGGGCAAACATGATGTGCTAATTTCGGTTTATGGCATTGGGGGCATTCGATGTGGTTTGGTGCAGTTAACTTCCACATAGCCCGACGCTTACGTACTCTTGATTTGGATTGGCGATGTTGACCGACACCCATTAATTACACCCCCTTTAAACTCCTAATGAATCAATCTCTCTTTGACCACTGAGCCAATGCTGCCAAACGCGGATCAATCTGTTCAGTGTTACATCCGCAAGCGATGTGATTTCGATTAACCCCGCAGACAGGGCAAAGGCCCTGACACTCAGGAGAACAGATAAACCTCATCGGTAGAGCCAACACAATCTGTTCGAAAATCCGTTCACTGATCTCCACTTCATCTTTTTCAAAGACGAAAGCAATTTCATCCCGCTCTTCAGCAGCTTGACCGCTAAATACCCATTCATCCTCAAAGTTTAAATTAACAGGATAAATGAAGTCTTCTAAACAGCGGCCGCACATGACTTTGAATTTCGTTTGAATTTGCCCTAAAACCATTAAGGATTTCCCTAGGTTGGACACCTGTAGGTGAACGCGTACAGGAGCTGCAAAAGACACCCCTTCAAGCTGCGATTCAAAAGCGGAAAAGTCCTCTTCTAAATCGAAGTGAGCTGTTCCATTCTCATTACGGCGAACTTGAGCGACATTAACTTTCACTCTGATCACTCCAATACACAACCATTATTATAGTTGGCACATTTTTCTTTGTCAAGGAAAACTCCTTAACCCTGATTTACGATGTCATACGTTTCCATAGCGATCATCAATTCTTCATTCGTCGGAATCACGAGTACGCGGCAGTTAGAATCTGCTGTAGCTATATCGATTTCTTCGCCGCGAACTTTATTCTTTTCAGGATCGATTTCAGCGCCGAGATAACTCAGTCCTTTAACAATGTTTTCACGCATGCTTGCTGAATTTTCACCTAATCCTGCTGTAAAGATAATCGCATCAGCGCCGTCTAAAACAGCAGCATAGGAACCGATATATTTTTTAACGTCATGAGCGAAAACATCAAGTGCTAATTGAGCTCTCTTATTGCCTTCGTCTGCAGCACCTTCAATATCACGGAAATCACTGCTGACGCCGGATAATCCAAGAACACCGCACTGTTTATTCATGAAATTGTCAACGCCATCCGTCGTGAGATTTTCCTTCCGCATGATGAAGGAAACAATCGATGGGTCTAAATCGCCGCAGCGAGTTCCCATGGTTAAGCCCTCTAAAGGAGTGAAGCCCATTGATGTTTCAATGGATTCTCCGCCTTTAATTGCAGCAATTGAAGAACCATTTCCCAGATGGCAGCTGATCAGTTTTAAATCTTCAATAGGACGATTCAGCATGGCCGCAGCACGTTGGCTGACATATTTATGCGAAGTTCCATGGAAACCGTATTTTCTGATTTTATATTTTTCGTAAAGTTCATAAGGAATTCCGTAAAGGTAAGCATGCGCAGGCATTGTCTGATGGAACGCTGTGTCAAATACGACCACTTCAGGAACTCCGGGCATTAACTTTTGGCAAGCTTTAATTCCGGCAACATTCGGAGGATTATGAAGAGGAGCAAGTTCAATGCAATCTTCAATACCTTTAACAACTTCATCTGTAACAAGTACGGAAGAAGCGAATTTTTCTCCGCCATGAACGACACGATGGCCAACAGCTCCGATTTCTGAAAGATCTTTAACAACTCCGTATTCAGAGTTTACTAAAGCGTCTAATACCATTTGAATAGCAACATCATGATTCGGAATTTCAGCAGTAATGATTTCTTTTTCTCCATTTGCCGGGCGATGCGTCAGCACAGATCCAACCATGCCGATCCGTTCAACGAGACCTTTAGCCACAGGATTTTTGGTTTCCATGTCCAGAAGCTGGTACTTCAGAGACGAACTTCCACAGTTAATAACTAGAATGTTCACGTTTATACCTCCTAAGATTTCTTTTCTCCTATACTTCTTTTTCAATTTGCTTTATTTATTTTTCCTTCAACAGAAAAATAAATAATAAGCTTATGTACTCTTCCGCACCCATAAAAAGCTCAAAACATTACTAGTTTATCACAATAATCTCCATTTTCAAGTCTTTACGCAAAAAGTCGCCGAATTTCGGCTGTCTTTGCAACTGCAGACTGACGGCCTAAATCAATGGCTTCTGCCGCTGCATCAAATTGTAAGCTTCCGATATGTCCAACCTCAGGTTGTATTAATAAGTCAGCTCCCGTGCAGACCGACCGAAAAACCTCTTCTTCTAATATTTCCATAGACTGAAACAAAACATCCACAGCTGTGTTTAATTTCGTTGAAAGCGCTTTTTTGACATCAACGGCTAGAATTTTATCTGCCCCCATTTTTTGTGCAACATGTATCGGCAAACGATTTTTGACGGCCCCGTCAACTAAAAGCCTCCCTTGATAACGGAACGGCTGAAACACTCCCGGAATCGAAATGCTTGCTCTTACAGCCTGGGCGACATTTCCCTCACGAAAAACAACCGCTTCACCCGTTTCGATATCGGTTGCTACGATCGCTAAAGGGATTTTTAGATCTTCGAACTGAAGATCCTTCGTTAAAAGCCGCATCGCCTCAAGCAATTTATCTCCTTTAATAAAGCCCCCCCGAGCTACGGAAATATCAAATAACCTTCGGCTAAAACCTGGATAGGTTAGGAGTTTTTCCAAACGATAAAGATCGATTCCCGCTGCATAAAGTGCCCCAAATATCGCTCCGATGCTGCAACCTACAATCAAATCCATTTCAAGCCCTTCTTTTTCCAGTACCTGAAGAAAACCGAGATGGGCAAACCCCCTAGCTCCTCCGGCTCCTAAGATCAACCCTTTCTTACTCACCTGAGTGCCTCCCTTTTACTCAAATCTCACTTCTAGCGTTTTATAATCTTCCATATAAATTATGTATGACGAAAGGCGGGTGAACTATGGCAATTGCAATACGTGTCCTCCCTTTTTTTCTTCTTGCACTGGGAATGTTTCTATATCCTCAGGACGTCGTTAGTTCAGCTGCAACTGGATTAGCACTTTGGTGGAAATATGTCCTGCCCGCTTTGCTCCCGTTTTTTATTCTCTCCGAGCTCCTGATGGGAGCAGGTTTCGTTCATTTTCTGGGCGTTCTTCTTGAACCTTTAATGCGCCCGGTTTTTCATCTTCCCGGCAAAGCATCCTTCGTTGTAGCAATGGGGTATACGTCAGGAATTCCCATTGGTGCAGTTCTCACTACTAAGCTAAGACAGCAAAATCAATTATCTCAAGTCGAAGGAGAACGGCTCTTAGCTTTTACCAGCAACCCTAGTCCGGGATTCATGTTTGGTGCGGTCGCATCGGGAATGCTTGGGAAACCTGAACTCGGTATTGTTTTGGCCGGTTCAGTCTATCTATCAAACCTTATTGTCGGTATTGTCTTTCGCTTCTATCGGTATCAAGCAACGGAAGGAGGTTCAAACTACTCTTTTTCTTTTCAAAGAGCTTGGCAAGAACTCAGCAGAGCACAGAATGAAGATGGCCGTCCCTTTGGACAATTATTAGGCGATGCTGTAAGACAAAGCGTAAATACCGTTCTGCTTATCGGTGGATTTATTACCTTTTTCTCCGTTCTGATCAATATATTGAATATATCAGGGATTACTTCACTATTGGCCTATATTTTAAATTCCCTAACAAGGGGTTTGCTTACGCTTCAAATGACGACATCCTTGCTTAACGCACTGTTTGAAACAACCCTGGGGTGTCGTACGAGCATTCAAACTTTCTTAGATCTCCATATTCAAATCGCTGTTCTGAGCGCGGTTATGGGCTGGGGAGGACTTTCTGTATTTGCTCAGGTCGCCAGTTTTACCAGCGGCACGGATTGTCGTTTCTCCGCTTTTTTCATAGGTCGTGTATTGCAAACTCTTTTGGCCCCTATTCTGAGCCAATTCTTGCTTCATTTTATAAACCTTCCTGCCGCCGCTTCAATTCCTGGTCTTAGTCATATGATGTCCTCATCAATTACTGCTTCGCTTCTCACGTGGCGGTATAGTGTTTGGGTGTTCTGCGGATTTATGATGCTTTTTTTAGGAATAATCCTTTGGTTTCGATTCCAGCCCCAAAGATAAAAAAATAAAAGAGGTACCCGATAGGGCCCTCCTTATTCCGTCGCTTCCGTCTTTTTTTCACGTTGATCGCGTTTTGCCATCGCTCGAAGTTCTTCACGGTTATGCCGAAGGGCCTGTAAAGTCTCTACAACATTTTGCTCAACTTGTTGCAACAGTTCATCGCTATATTGAACAGCTCCCAGTTTAACCTCTTTCGCATAATTTTGGGCTTGACGTGCAAGATCCTCAGCATAACTCTGAGCTTGTTTGGCGACTTCATTTTCGCCGGCTAGTTTTTCAATATAAGATTTACCCCGTTCTAAAATATGATCCGCCTCAGCTTTTGCCTCATCTAAAATTTTTTGACGTTCATAAAGAACTCTTTGTGCGCTTCGAATCTCTTCGGGCAAAGCAGATCTCATTCGGTCAATCAACTCAAAGATTTGGGTATCATCAACTAATACCTTACCGGTCATAGGAATTTTTGTTCCTCTGTCAACAATCTCCTCTAATTCTTCTAAAATCTCAAAAACGTCGTTTTCCAAAACTATCCACTCCTATTCAACACATCTCTGGATATACCAGATCCTAGTATCTCCATATTCACTCGTTTTGCGTATTTCGAATGGTTCAAGAACCCGAAGGCTTTCATCAGAAGCCGTTTCGGCAACAATAACACCGGATCGGGTCAGCCAACAGGGCTGGCTGAGTAAGCTTAAGGCTTTATCGACTAACCCGCGTCGGTAGGGTGGATCCAAAAAAATTAAATCAAAAAGTTGATCAGAATACTGCTTAAGATATTCAAAGGCATCCATTCCTAAAAGCTGCACTTGTTCCTGTCCGATATTCTCTAGATTCTCTTGGATCACCTTTCGGGCAGAATAGGCTTTTTCAACTAAAATAACTTCTCGAGCTCCCCGGGAAAGAGCCTCAATTGCTAAATTTCCTGTACCCGCAAAGAGATCAAGAACTTTAGCATCGACAACCTTTTCTCGAAGGACATTAAAAATTGCCCCTTTAACTTTATCCGCCGTAGGACGAGTATCCATTCCGGATACCGCTTTAATTCTGCGCCCCCGCATTTCCCCGGCAATAATTCTCATATATGTACTCCTAATTGCTTTATGTCGAAAAATTATAGATATAGACTCAGGTATTATAAGTATACCACAGCCTGTGAGCTTCTTACCAAATTTTTCGTATATTTCTTTTCAATTTGCCCATACTATTTTTCGGTGATTTTTTATAAGTGCAATTAAGGCTTGCACCTGCGCAAAACTTGATTCTTTATCTGAACTGACAGGAGGTCAAATCTGTATGAAAAAGTCAGATTTAATCCGCGAATTTAATGTTCAGATCGATATGGCCGTAGAAGCTCACGAGATTCTTCGCGGCGAGTCCGGTAATGAAGTTCCAGGAGTTCGGATGATCAAAGACGAACTGGAGCATGCTACGGTAACTACCATTGACATCGAAACCGAACAGGGTGTTCAGGAAATGGGCAGACCTAAAGGATCTTATATTACGATTGATGCGCCTGAAATTCGCGAAAATAATTATCTCGTTCACCAGGACATTACTGAAACATTGGCTAAGGAACTCGTAAAATTATTAAATCTAAAAGAGGATTCAAGTGTCCTTCTCGTTGGACTTGGAAATTGGAATGCCACACCAGATGCGCTTGGACCTCAGGTCATTGAAAAAAGCCTCGTTACACGTCATCTTTTTCAATTTTCACCGGATGAATTAAAAGGAAAATTGCGCAAAGTAAGTGCCATTGCACCAGGAGTTCTCGGAATTACCGGAATAGAAACGGCCGAGATTATTCGCGGTATTGTCGAGCATGTTAAACCAGATTGGGTCATTGCTATTGATGCTTTGGCCGCAGGTTCACTTGATCGAATCGGGACAAGTATTCAACTGGCCAATACAGGAATCTCTCCAGGCTCCGGAGTTGGTAATAAACGCGTGGGAATAAATGAAGAAACACTGGGCTGCAAGGTATTAGCGATCGGTTTGCCAACCGTTGTTAATGCGGCGATTATCGCCCATAATTGCCTGGAATCGTTTATGGATGAGCTCAAAACAAGCCCTAGTTTATTCCGGCTATACAAGGAGTTTAATCCCAAATCCCTTGAAAACATTTTGAGCCAGGCCCTGTCGCCTTATAGCGGTAATCTCATGGTAGCTCCAAAAGAAATTGATACTTTAATCCAAAGCGCTGCTCGAATTATTGCGGGTGCGCTTGGAATATGTTTGCATCCTGGAATTTCGCGTGAAGAATATCAGATGTACCTTCAGTAAGGAAATTTTATAAACTATAAGTTCATTAGCTCTAGAAACTTCAATTCTTTAGCCACTTTGAACTTTACATTGATAATTTTTAATTATTCTACATTTAATACAAAAATAGCGGGGAAATTTCCCGCTCTTTTTCCCCTTATACATTAGGTATTCGGGAATTTCTTATGCTTGCGATTCGCAATCCCAATTTCTTGAGCAACTTCATATTTAAATTTCTCGAGTTCCGCACTTAAGGGGATTGCCGGATTTTTTTGATCTGCCATAAATAAAGCCCTCCTCTTATTTTAATGTAACAGACCTCATCGCTGTTTTTTCTTTATTACTCTTTTGTTTGCTTCTATTGTTTTTCTTTAGGCATCTTAAAATACCAGGCAATTATAGCGAAATTAATTTTAAAAATCCAAGATCACAAAAATGTTCCAAAAAAGCTCTTAATGCAAGCCCACTCTTTCCAAATCATAATATTTTTCTACCTCTTGCATTAATTTCGGATAGTCTTGCGGATGAACCAACACTTTTTGTGCCATTCGATAGGCCTGCTCTACGATTTGACCGTCTCGAGAAAGATCTGCCAATCTTAATTCCATAACCCCATGCTGCCTTGTGCCGAGAATTTCACCGGCACCTCTTAGCTTTAAATCCTCTTCAGCGATTTTAAATCCATCTTCAGTTTCACAAAGAATCTCTAATCTCCGGCTATCTTTAGCCGACGACATAAGAATGCAAAACGACTGTTCACTTCCCCTTCCTACGCGGCCGCGGAGCTGATGGAGCTGGGCTAAACCAAACCGTTCGGCATTCTCTATAACCATAACCGATGCATTCGGGACATTCACACCAACCTCAATGACCGTTGTCGAAACAAGGATATCTATTTCTCCCGATTGGAAACCTCGCATAACCTCTTCCTTTTCGGAGCCTTTCATTCGACCATGCAATAAGGTGATCCTGCGGTGCGGAAACCGCCGGCAAAGCGCTTCATACTTTTCAGTAGCAGAGATAAAGTCCATATGTTCAGACTCTTCAACCAAAGGACAGACAACATAAATCTGGCGTCCTTTCCCAATCTGCTCCTCCATAAAATTTTCTGCGCTTGCCCTGCCTCGTTCCGAGAGTTTTCGAGTAATTACGGGTTTGCGGCCTTTCGGCATTTCATCCAGTACAGAAAACTGAAGATCTCCATAAAGAGTTAACGCCAGCGTTCTTGGGATCGGCGTTGCTGTCATCACCAGAACATGCGGATTTTGTCCTTTCGTTTGGAGCAGCGTCCGCTGTTTCACACCAAAGCGATGCTGCTCATCCGTTACGGCTAAACCTAAAGCTTTAAACTGGACGCTCTCCTGAATGATCGCATGGGTCCCAAGGATGATCTGGGCTGTGCCCTCAGAAATATCTCGAAGTACTCTTTCCCGTTCACTGCGGGATTGACTTCCGAGCAAACAAACGACATGAATACCGAGTGGATTAAAGGCCTCACTTAAGGTGTGAAAATGCTGAAGCGCTAATATTTCCGTAGGTGCCATCATTGCACCCTGATAACCTGAACCGACAGCTTTAAGAAGAGCCGCCATTGCCACTGCGGTTTTTCCGGACCCAACATCACCTTGGATAAGGCGGGCCATTCCCTTTGAGCTTTCCATATCCAGAAAGATTTCACGCAGAACTCGTTCTTGTGCTGAAGTTAATTCAAACGGAAGATTTTGCATAAATTGTTCAATCAGAGCTTTTCCTCCAGATAAGACAGGACTGTCGTCCCGTTGAACTCCTTGGCGTAAGCATGCAACAGCCAATTGCAAAAACAGAACTTCTTCAAAAACAAGACGTTCACGGGCCTTCGCTAAGCGTTCAAAAGAGGTCGGAAAATGTATTTCACGATAGGCCTGCGGACGTTCCAACCCTCTTTTCGACTCTGCGTCGGGAAAAATTTCCGGAAAATAATTGGGAATTTGATGAACAACGCTGGTTATTATATTGCGAATAACTTTTGAAGAAAGACGTGCCGTTTCGGAATAAACCGGCATAATCTCAGGAATCTTGCTCGTGCCCATTTTGACAATGTCCGTTGCTTGAATTTCAGGAACCCTCTTTTGCCAGCGCACTTTACCTGTAACAATGACCGGAGTCCCCACAGGATATTGCTTAAGTATAAAGGTTTGATTAAACCAAACCGCATAGACAAGTCGGCCTTCTTGCTCAATGGATAGTTTGACGACCTTCATCCGCCCGGTTGTAACTTGTCCTGCAACCACCTTGCCGCTGACTGTCGCCTGTTCCCCGTCTTTAAGTTCTCCGATTTTCAATAAACGTCGGTTCTCATAACGACGCGGGAAATATAAAAGCAGATCTTTAACTGTCAGTATTCCTAAATGTTCAAGCTGTTTTGCTCGTTCCGGTCCAACCCCTTTAAGATATTGGAGAGGTCGATCTTTGAGTTCTGAAGCCGGCTTGACCGCAGGAGTCTTCTCACGGGACGAAACGTTGGGGACAGATTTCAATGAATTTAAAGGCTTTGAGGAGCTTTCCTTCCCTGCGTCCTGTCTGTCCTGCGTTTTAGGAATAGGTTTAAGCTCTTGCTTCGGTTGATTTAGGGAAAGTTTAACCGGAATTGGTTTATCATTAATTGCTGATGAATCCGCTTCATCCAGAAATTTTTGCAGATAAATTAAGGCTTGTCGCCGCTGGATAGGGCTCCAGCCTTCATAATCCTGAGAAATAGACCTGATAATCTGCCAATCCTGATTGGGTGTCAATTGTTCTAATCGCCGTAAAATTCCAGCCAAAAAGAAATGGAAACCTCCAACGACTCCGGTATCACTGCAGCCTTGCTTTGTTTCTGCCGTTACGGCTTTGCGCAAATTTTGCAATACCAGTTTTTCTTGATTAGACATCATAAAAAATCAGCCTTAATTCTTCGTCCGGTCGGCGTTGTCGCTAAACCTCCTTGAGCTGTTTCCCTAAGACTGCACGGCATTTGCTTGCCAATTTCGTTCATAGCGTCAATGACTTCATCGAGCGGAATTCGGCTCTCCACTCCGGCAAGGGCCATATCTGCTGCAGATAAAGCCATGCTGGCAGCCATTGCATTTCGTTTAACGCAGGGAACTTCCACAAGCCCAGCTACAGGATCGCAGACTAAACCTAAGAAAGATTTTAGGGCAATAGCTGCAGCGTGGCTGGATTGGCTTGGCGTTCCGCCGGAAAGTTCCACTGCCGCAGCGGCTGCCATCCCCGCTGCTGAACCAATTTCTGCCTGGCATCCTCCTTCTGCACCCGAAACATTCGCACGATCGGCAATAACCATTCCGATTCCTGCAGCTGTGAAGAGTGCAGTGACCAAATCCTCCTCTGCGCAGCCAAGAGCTTCCTGCACTGTAAAAAGCACCCCCGGCAAGACTCCACATGATCCAGCTGTTGGAGCAGCTACAATTTTCCCCATACTTGCGTTAACTTCAGCAACCGCTAAAGCGCGTGCCATTGCTCCGCTGATTCGATTTCCGGCAAGACTTTTTCCGCTCTTCCAATGCGCTTGGACCTTGGCTGCATCGCCTCCCACCAGCCCTGATAAGGATCTCCGTTCTTCATTCAATCCCGATTCAACTGAGGCGCGCATAATATTTAAGTTATCACGCATGCGTTTCTGCAACTCATCTTTAGGTGTTTCGGACGTTTCCGCCTGCTCCTGCCGGACAATATCCCCAATCTTAATTCCTTTAGCTTCCGCAAGCTGCACATAATCGCGAAAAGTGCGCATGAAAACACCTCCTTATTCCAGTGGTTCAATGGCCATGACTTGATAAACCGCAGGAAGTTCACGCATTAAAACCAAGGTTGTTTGTTGAACCGCTTGGTCCGTTTCAACAATAGTTAATGCTTGAGCTCCTTTTTTTTCGCGCGAAACTCTCATTTGAGCGATATTGATTTGTGCATTCGCCATAAGAGAAGTGACTTGAGCCACAACTCCAGGCAAATCCTGCTGCAGAATAACTAGAGTGTGGTAATCTCCCATGACCTCAACCTGGAATTCATTGATCTCCTTGATTTTGATTCGCCCGCCGCCAATGGATGACCCCATAACTTCGACAACACGTCCGTCCTGACCTGTTAATTTAAACTTCACTGTATTGGGGTGTACATCACCCAAATTTTCCGTTTTAAAATTTATTTTTATTCCTTTCCGGTCTGCAATCTGCTCAGCCTTCGGGATTCGTTCATCATCGGTATGCATTCCGAGAATTCCGGCGACTAAAGCTAAATTTGTACCGTGACCTTTACCCGTTTCAGCAAAGGAACCATGTAAAGTAATCTCAGCCGTTTTCGGTTCCGTTCCTAATATTTTTAAGGCCATTGCACCTAACCGAACAGCCCCTGCTGTATGTGAACTTGATGGTCCTACCATGACTGGACCGATAAGATCAAAAACTGTACTCTTACCCAAACAATCGCCCTCCTATACCGATATACTAAATCCCTCCGGAGGCTCCAGAGGGATATGGTATTAACTTCTTATTCTACCCCAAAAATATAATAATAAAGCGATTGGTGCCCGGGATATAATTCCACTTCAATCGAAGAGACCTCTTTTTCCAGCCAGTCCTTGAGATTTTGAGCCTCCTCCTCCGGGATATCTTCTCCATAGAAAATGGTTACGAGATCATGATCTCGCCATTGCATTTTCTCTAAAGTAGACTGAGCAACCTCTAACAACTCGTTTCCTGTAATCTGAATGACATTTTCGACTAGTCCAAGTATATCTCCCGATTTTATATCCAAATCACCGAATTGTGAGTCACGGACTGCATAGGTTACTTCACCGGATTTGATTTGAGTTAACCCTTTCTCCATGTTTTGAGCGTTTTCCTCAGGGTCGCCTTCCGGGTCATAATTGACAAGTGCTGAAATTCCTTGAGGAATGGATTTCGTAGGGATAATAAAGATATTTTTATCAGTAATGACATCCTTAACCTGTCGAGCGGCCATAATGATATTTCCGTTGTTGGGCAAAATGTAAATGTTTTTTGCCGGTATTCGGCGAACAGCCTCCGCTAAATCTTCAGTACTGGGGTTCATTGTTTGTCCGCCAAATACAACTTCATCTACACCTAAGCTTTTAAGGACCTCCGCTATGCCTTGTCCCATTGCCGCAGCTACAACGCCATGTTCTTTAAGCATTTCTGCCTCAGTGTTTTGTTCGTTCTGCTCAAGCGGAACTGAGTTAACACCTTGTTCTTCTTTTTCCTTATTCTTTAAGGCGTGAGCCATAGCTTCATTTTGAGAGAGCATATTGTGAATTCCGACTTCATGAAGTGATCCAAATTGAATAGCATAGTCAAGAATTTTGCCAGGGTTCTTAACATGAATATGAATTTTAACAACTTCATCCGTCCCCACAACCAACAGGGAATCTCCTTTTCCATTTAGGTCCTGGCGAATTTGATCCGCATTTAAATTTTTGCCCTTCACCAAAAACTCAGTACAGTAAGGATATTCAAGGTTCTCTACAACCAAAAAGCCAGGCTGTGCTTCTTTGTCCAATTCCCCACGTTGAACCGGTGGTGAGAGCGGTTCCTCTAACACATGCCCCTCGAGTGCTGAAACCCATCCTCCGATAATAATAAGGAAGCCCTGACCTCCTGCATCAACAACGCCTGCCTGTTTAAGAATAGGCAGCATTTCCGGAGTTTTTAACAGTGCCTGTTGTCCTTTTTGATAAGCTTCAACTAAGGTTTCTAGCGGAGTTCCTCCCTGCTTGGCCCGCGCAAGAGCACCTTTAGCTATTTCACGAGAGATGGTCAAGATTGTTCCTTCAACTGGTTTCATCACCGCTTTATAGGCTGTATCGACTCCAAGCTGCAAGGCTTGCGCCATCTGTTGAGCAGATACGGTATTAAGCCCTTCTAAACTTTTGGCAATCCCCCGCAGAAGCTGAGAGAGAATAACTCCTGAATTTCCACGCGCTCCCATAAGAGAGCCCATGGAAATGGCTGCCGCAACTTCTGCTACCGAATCTCCTGAAGTTTTCTCTGCATCCTTCACCGCGGATTGAATGGTTAAATTCATATTTGTGCCTGTATCACCATCTGGAACAGGAAAAACGTTAAGTGCATCTACTTTTTGTTTTTTTAACTCTAATGCTTTGGCGCCCGCCCGCATCATCGATTTCCATTGCTGTCCGCTGATTTGTATTTCTGTTTCCAATCCTGGTTTCAAACTAATCCTCCTAATCTGTCACTGATTTACTCAAGCACGCGAACACCTTGAACGTTAACATTTACTTGAGCAACAGTCAGTCCGGTCAAGTTCTCCGTCGTATACCGGACACGTTCCATAACATTTGCTGCGACTTCAGAAATCTTAACCCCATAACCTACAACAATATACAGATCAATAACAACTTGATTATCTTCAATTTTAACGACTACTCCGCGGGCAAGGTTTTCTCGTCCTAATAAATCTACAAATCCATCGGTTAATTTACGGGAAGCCATTCCTACCAGACCATAACATTCAACGGCAGCGGCACCTGCAATTGTCGCAATGACTTCTTCTGAAATATCGATTATGCCTAAATTATTATTTATTTCTTTTCCCATATTCAAGGATCTCTCCTTCCGACTCATTCCATATCGTCACTATTTTATCAATTAATGAGGTAATGTTCAAAGAAAATTTACAATTATTATGATTTTTATCTCTAATTCAGAGATAAAAAAGTTACATAGAGGCACTTTCCACGTAAAAGGAGGTTAGCCTCTTGCCAAGCTTTGATAGATTTGATAGAATATTATAGTATCATTTCCGGTGCAAAGGAGGTAAGAGCAATGGCTAATGTTTGTGCTATTTGCGGAAAAGGGATTACTACAGGTATTCAGGTCAGTCACTCCCATATCCGGACCAAACGGACTTGGAAACCGAACCTGCAACGGGTTCATGCCATCGTTAACGGCACTCCGACCCGGATTAGAGTTTGCACCAGATGCTTACGTTCCGGCAAAGTTCAACGCGCTGTTTAATCCCTGTGCGTTTTGTCCAAGTAAAGCTCGACATTGGGTCGAGCTTTTGTCATTAATCTTCGAAGGAGCGTCTCAAGTTTTCGTTTGAGACACTCCTTTTTTTAATTTAGTTAGCTTGTTCATAAAGAGCGATTAACTCTTCCTCATTAAAATAATAATGCTCATTGCAAAAATGACAAATCAACTCTGCTTTTTTGTCTTCAAGGATTTCTTTAAACCCTTCTCTGCCAAGGCTGATTAGAGTTGTGCCTACTTTTTCTTTGGAACACGAACATTGGAATCGTGCTGTTCGTTTTTCCAAAACATGATACGGCAAATCACCTAATAATTTTTGGACGATTTCCTCAATTGAAACGCCTTCTGCCGTGATTTTACTGATTCCCTGGGACAAGCTTTGAATTTGTTGTTCGATTTTGCCGATACTCTCTTCCGAAGCACCCGGTAAAAGTTGAATCAATAATCCGGCAGCTCCTGCAACATGGTAATCCTTTTCAACCAGAACACCTAAGAGCGCCGCTGAGGGAACCTGTTCGGAATTCAAAAGGTAATGTACAAGATCTTCCGCGATTTCTCCGCTAACCATAGGAACCGTACTCGTATAATTCTCCCCATTTTCTAAACTCTTACTCACGGCAAATTCTCCCCGTCCAACCGCCCTGCCGACATCAAGCTTTCCAGCTTTATTAAGCGGAAGATCAAGCAATGGCTCATGAACATACCCCCGAACTTCGCCTTGTGCATTTCCTACAGCTACAGCACCACCAAGCGGACCATCTCCCAAAAGCCGAATCGTTATCCCCTCCTCACCTTTCAGTGAGCTTGCCAGAAGTAAAGCCCCTGTCATAAGCCGGCCTAAAGCTGCCGTTGCCACGGGAGCCATTTGGTGACGTTTTTGGGCTTCAGCAACAAGATCCGTTGTTCTTGCTACAACCCAACGCGCATCACCATCTAAAAGTGTTCCCACCCATATTTCATCATGAATATCGTTATTCATTAACTTAATCATCCTTTGCTCTAATTATGTAAGCGAATCTATCCAAGCAGAGTTACGTTATAGACGCTCTGACAGACGCTCGCGGACCAAGCTAAGGGCAAAACTGCTGGATGCAAGTTAAGGGATGGTCGCATGTTTTCGCCCTCCTTGGCACATGCGACACTTGACACGTCCTATGTCATCGCCCTCCCAATTCGCTCCTGCTCACGGTCGGTGAGTTACTACCTTCGCCGTTAAGCTAATTTATTAAGCCAGTGGCTTGGGCGAAACCCATCCTCAGCCGAAAAGTTTATCTTTGTGGTTACGGCTTCGGCGAAACTCTCCACCGGAGAATTTCGTCACTGGAGGCTTTCGTCATGTGACTCATCCCTCTAAAGCAAGAGCAGTTTAGCCCAAGCTTGTTCTCCGCTCGCTTTAAATCCTCACTTTCTATAATCGAAACTCGCTCTGAAGAATAGCTTTAGCATGCTTTGATAGATAGCTAAAACTTTAAGAAGTCACTAAATAGCATATAAGCGTAGATTCTCGCACAGAAGTGAACGATTTGCGGAAGGGCGATATAGCGCACGACGCTTTCGTTGGTTAGCGAAGCCACTGGTTCACTTCAGGTATTACCCAGTGGTTTGGCACGAAAGTGTCCGGTGGACATTTTCGCTCGAAGCGGCTATCTCCAAAGAATGCTTATCCGCTGAAGATAGCTGCTATGGAAGCGAGTATACAAGCCCTGGAGCGCTAAGTGAGCAGATGTGCGAGAAGCTACATAACCCAAGCTAACCTAATTTAATTCATGAGAGCAGCACAAGCATTACGATCCCCTCATCGACCTCAACGACCGCCTCTTCCTCAGCAAAAACATTGCTGATTCCCCGGGTAGAGTCTTGCTTCAAAACTTCGCCCTTGAGAGGATAATACAACCCCTTTGTGGTGACCCGGGCCGTTTCCGTAATCGGTAAAATCGAAAGTTCTTGTCCTGGACACCCTTTGAGTATATCTCGCCCCTGAAACAAATAGATTTCATGAAGGGGATCTTTCAGATGAATGCTGAAGCCCTTTTTGTAATAATGAAGCATCAGCGCCATGTTTCCCAGAAGATGATCTACCCGTCCCCCTATTGCTCCATAAAGCCAAATAATTTGCGAATTAGAACCAGGGGGTTGTGATTGCAATTGCTTAACAGCATATTCCAGTGCCAGTTCGAGATCGGTTTCATCCTTTTCGCGTGGAAATTGCTGAATAATGACACCATTCCGGCGGCATTTCTCTAAATTTTCTGAAGAAACCGAGTCCAAGTCCCCTATCAGGACTTCCGGGATACGGCCGGCTTGAAGGGCACTGTTTCCGCCTCCATCAGCACAGATTAAAACGTCAACCTGAGCAAGTTCTCGTGATCCCCAGTCAGCATCCCAATCCCCATTCGCCAATACCGCTGCTTTCATCTTATTCTTTCCTTTGACCGTTTGATGCTTGACGGATTTTCAGAATTGCTTCACTTGGATCAGGCTGAGCAAAGACTGCCGCACCTGCTACTAATATGCCTGCCCCTGCTTTCACCACTGCCCGGGCTGTTTCGGCATTAATTCCGCCATCCACTTCAATCTGACAAGACGATTGCATTTGCAACAAATACTTGCTTAACACTTCTATTTTAGGAAGTACTGCCGGAATAAACTTTTGTCCTCCGAAACCCGGGTTGACGCTCATAATTAAAACCATATCCAATTCGGGTAAAATATATTTCAGCCCATCTAACGGTGTTGCGGGATTGACGGCAACGCCGGCTGATAAACCCAGTGATTTAATCTGTTGAACTGCCCGATGAATATGGGGCGTTGCTTCTAAGTGTACTGTAATATGGTCTGCCCCTGCCTCTGCAAAATCTTGAATATAACGTTCCGGCTGTTCGATCATCAAATGCACATCAAAAAACATTTTGGAATGCGGCCGTAATGCTTTAACGACCAGCGAGCCTATCGTAATATTCGGTACAAAATGTCCATCCATAACATCAATATGAAGGATCTCAGCTCCAGCCTCTTCGACAGTACGGACTTGTTCTCCTAAACGAGAAAAATCGGCGGACAGAATTGAAGGTGCAATCTTTATCACATTAATATCTCCTCTCGGCTGCAATAACTTCTTCTAAAAATAAACAATAGTGTTCATATCTTAGCTTTTCAATATGACCGGCTTCAACGGCTGTCTTAATGGCACAATCCGGTTCTTTATGGTGCAAACAGCTTGTAAAGCGGCATCCTCCCTCATAATCTGCAAATTCCGGGAAAAAAACAGCCAATTCTTCACGATTCATTTTAGGAAGGTATAGCGATGAGAACCCAGGGGTATCGGCCAGTAAGCCTTCTCCGCAGACCATTAACTCGACGTGACGGGTAGTATGGCGTCCTCGCTTCAATTTACGGCTGACTTCTCCTGTTTTAAGCTCTAAAGCCGGGTCTAAGGCATTGAGCAAGCTCGATTTTCCGACACCTGAGGGACCTGCTAAAACTGTTATTTTATTCTTAAGGTGTTTGCGGACTTCATCTAAACCTTGCCCAGTCCGTGTCGATACTTTAAGCAGATCATAACCTAAGTTCTGATAAAAGTCTAACCGGGATAGAGCAAACATATCCTGATCCTCAATGTTCGGTTTCTCAGCCTGGTCCATCTTATTTAAGATAATGATCGGTTTAATTTTAACCTCTGTAACCTGGATTAAAAGCCGGTCTAATAAATTAAGGTCAGGTTGCGGAGAAACACAGGCAAAAACAAGAAATGCCTGATCAACATTCGCAATTGTCGGTCGAACCAAAGAATTTTGGCGCTCCTCAACTTTCTCGATCGTCGCCTTTATACCCGTTCCCGGAAGAATCTGAACCCGATCACCGGGTAAAAATTCTTGATCACGAATACGAAAGCGACCGCGTAGGGAACATTCCCATACTCGGTCCTCCGCATAGACATAATAAAATCCACTATATCCTTTGAGTAAAATACCTGAAATCATATTTTCCCTTTCAATGCTTAGGATTACGCAGATGGCCCCGGTCCGTCTGATACGGTAATAGTTACAACTGAACCTGCCGGAATAGGATCACCCGGCTTCGGATTCGTTGATATTACCGCCCCTTCAGGGTAATCCTGGGATTTTTGATGGTTAATAACAGGGATCAGTTTCATTTGATTGACAAGTACGTTCTGAGCCTGATTCACTGAATACCCAACTAAATTAGGCATGATCTGATTGGCAGTACCCGTTCCGCCGCTGACTGTCAATGTAATTTTCCCATTTTCAGCCCATGGCGAATTTGCCGCAGGGTCCTGACCGATAACTGTTCCGGCTGGCAAATTCGATGCCGGGTCTTGAACAGAAGTGAAATTATCCCCTAATAAGAACTCCGCAGATTTGATGGCATTTTTAGCATCGTCCAAACTCATTTTTCCATTGGAAACATTCGGCATTGTATGCATTTGAGGACCTAGGCTTACCCAAATTTTAATTGCACGCCCTGATTTAACATAGCTGTCCGCAGCAGGATCCTGACGCGTGATTTTATCTTTTTCCACAGTATCACTGTATTCCTGACCGGGATTAGGATCAAGCTGAAGATTCGCGAACTTAACTAAAACCCCGGCATCCTGTACTGATTTACCCACCAGATCTGGAACCTTCGCTTGTCCGCCCATGATATAGCTTCTAAACCCGAACCCTAAAGCAAGCAAGAGCAAAACGATTCCCGCAGTCACCCACGGCCAGATTTTCCGTTTTTTCTTCGGTTTCTTCAGTATAGATTCTTCATCTTTCGGTTGAGAGGATAAAGCTGCATTAACTCCATTGCTTAAGGACTTATGAATACGCGTACTCTCAAGATCCTCTTCATAGGGTAAATCCACTTTGCGGATAGGCTGTCCGTTTTGCACATGCGCCAGGTCCTCCAGCATCTCAGCTGCCGTTTGATAGCGCTGTTCCGGGGATTTAGCAATAGCCCTTAAGATGATACTCTCTAATTCCTGGCTAATCCTCGGATTCAGTTTTGACGGCGGTACAGGCTGTTCCTGCAAGTGTTTCAAGGCTATGGCGATCGGTGTTTCTCCGTCATACGGAACCTTGCCTGTCAGCAGCTCATAAAGAATAATTCCTAATGAGTAAAGATCAGATTGCTCATTCGTCTGAACGCCTTTAGCCTGTTCAGGTGACAGATAATGAACCGAACCGATAATATCTCCGGTATGCGTCATCGTTGCTGCCGAAACCGCCCGGGCAATTCCAAAATCAGTAACTTTCAAGCGTCCGTCCGCAGTGACTAGGATATTATGCGGTTTAATGTCGCGATGAATAATTTTATGTTCATGAGCATGACGAATAGCCTGAGCAATTTGCATCGCAAGATTGATGCTTTGCTCAGAAGATAACGGGGCATAATTACGAATCAATTCCTTAAGATTCTGCCCTTCGACATACTCCATCACGATATATTCGGTATCTCCATCCTTGCCCACATCATAAATAGAGACGATATTGGGGTGAGACAGACTAGCAGCGGATTGCGCTTCCCTCCTGAACCGCCGCACGAAGTCGTCATCAGAAGCGAATTGTTCACGAAGCACTTTAATTGTAACGATTCGATTGAGCAAGAGATCTTTTGCTTTATAAACGATAGCCATTCCTCCGACTCCGATTCGTTCTATAATTTCATAGCGTTCACCAAATACTTTGCTCATTTAGATTCACCTACTTTCTGGCTTAATGCGGTTTGGATCATTTCCCGAGCTATTGGAGCTGCTGCGGCCCCGCCTGTTCCTCCATTTTCTACAAGAACAGCCACGGCAATTTTGGGGGATTCTGCAGGAGCAAATGCGATATACCAAGCATGAGTTTTGGCATTTCCTCCAGGCTCAGCTGAGCCTGTTTTGGCAGCGACTTGAATTCCCTCTATTCCTCCGGGTGATGCTGTTCCATCATTAACTGCTGCAATCATCGCACTTTTTATCTTGTCGGCCTCCTCTGATGACAAAGCCGTTAACCATGGTTTCGAGTCCGTTTTATAAAGGACACTTTGCTTATCATCTATTACGCGATCCACAATATGAGGAGCCATAATAACCCCATGATTCGCTATGCCTGCTGCTACCAAAGCCATATGAAAAGGACTGACGAGTACTTCTCCTTGTCCAAAGGAACTTGCAGCAAGCAGATTTGTACTGAGTTGTTTCGGCACAGCCGCTTTATTCGTAATCCGGCTTGATGAAACAGACAATTCGAAGGGAATCGTCTGACCAAAGCCAAAGCCTTTAACAGCATTAAGAAATTGCTGATCTCCGCTCCGTACTCCAAACGTCGCGAAATAAGTATTGCAGGAATCAGCAAGTGCCGTATCAAAATTGACCCATCCATGGGCTTTATCATTTTGTTCAGGAATAACCTGTCCATTGATGACCGTTGAACCCGTACAATTGTATAGGTCCCCCGTATTGACCCCTGAACGAAGAATTGCCGCTGAGGTAATGACTTTCATCGCTGATCCAGGCGGATAGAGGGCAAAAGCGTGATTTACAAAGGGACTTCCCGCTTTTTTGCTGAGTTCTGACCAATCTTGGTCCAATGTATTAGGATCAAATCCAGGGTAACTGACGAGAGCCAGAACCTCCCCTGTACGGGGATCAAGAGCTACTGCAGCTCCCCTCTTGTCTTTCAGCCCGTCATAAGCAATTTTTTGCAAACGATAATCCAAAGTTAAAACAACATCGTTTCCCTTTCGCGGAAGCTGGAAGAGTTGTTCCAGTTCCTGCGCAGGTGTTGCATTCTTTATTCCAAACAACCAGTCACCGAACGTTGCTTCCATTCCTGCCGAACCATGCTGCAGTGTAGCATATCCCATTAAAGGTTCAAGGGCTTCTCCTTTAGGATAAATTCGTTTTCGCTGATTATTGGTTGTTTGAGTCTGAGCCAATATTTCGCCGTTTCGGTCAAAAATTCCTCCTCGAACCACACGTTGTTCCATCAGAATGAGACGCCGATTCGCAGGATTCTCCTGCAAATCATTGGAACGCACAACCTGCCAATAAACCAGCCCGAAGCTCAGGAAGATAAAGCTTATCGAAAAACCAAGGGCAATATGGTGCAAACCTTTTCTCACAGCGCGTACCCCCTTTCTTTGTTCTTCAAGTTCAAGGGATCCGCCGCTGAGATTTGTGATATATTTCCCAGTATACTTAAGAAAAGAAAGTGTACAAGCATAGAACTTCCTCCGTAACTTACCCAAGGAAGAGGAATTCCCGTTAATGGCAATAACTTCGTAACTCCAGCCAAAATAACCAAAGTTTCTGTTCCTATCAAAATTCCAATACCTGCTGCCAGGATCTGCCCAAAGCGATCGACTGAACGCAAACTGATTAAAAAAGCACGCAGGACAACGATAAGGAAAAGCAATAGGAGGGCCATGGCTCCTGCAAATCCAATTTCTTCAGCTATCACAGAAAAGATAAAATCCGTACTGGAAGCAGGTACCTGAAATGCACCAATACCATTTCCCAATCCAGTCCCCAGCACTTTTCCTCCGCCGATGGCAAATAGGGACTGAGAAATCTGGTAGCCTGCGCCTGAAGAATCCGCCCAAGGGTGGAGCCACGTTGCAACTCTAACTCGAACGTGACCAAACAAGACATAACCCATAAACCCGGTCGCCATCAAAACCGGCAGAGATACGCCGAGATAAAGAGGGCGCTCCGTTACCGCATAAAGCAGCAATACAAAGAGGGAATAAAAAACGAGAGCTGTTCCTAAACTTTTTTGGGCAGCCAGCAATCCCAGAGAAAATCCGCCCATGAGAATAAAAGGTCCAAGCGTACGCCAATCCGGTAAGGAGAGGTAACCTATTTGCACCGTTCCCACTCTGAGAATTTCCTCATGCTCAGCCAAATAAGCGGCTAAGAAAAGGAGCAACACGATTTTAACGAATTCTTCCGGTTCAAAGCTAAACCCTCCAATGGACAACCAACTGGTTGCTCCCCCTGAAGTCACACCGAACACCAGCGTCAGAAAAAGCATGGCAATTGCCGCCAACCCCCAAAGGTATTGATAGCGGCCGAGTTTTCGATAATCCTTTAGTCCGTAAATTATAAAATAAAATGCAAACAGCCCGATATTTGCCCACCAAAATTGACGTATCGCTAGAGCAGGCTTAATTCGGGTTAAAAAAACCAAACCTATGATTACAATCAGCTGAACAGTAGCGAGAAGCAAGGGATCTCCTTTGTAAGCGGTTATCTTTTCGACGATTGCCCCTAGGAGAAGCAATAGAGAAAATATTGCCGCTTGCCAGAGAATCTGCCCGTTTGACCGTCCATCTGCCACAAGTACACCCAGACCAACCCACAAAATTATTAAATTAAGTAGGCGCAGCACACCATAACCTTTCATTCTTTCACTCCGCTATACAGCACAGCGCTGTAAAATTATCAGGGGCTCCCCGGTCAAGAATGAGCTGCCGCATCCGTTCCATATGCTCTTCCCATGACCCTGCTTTTGATAGCTCCTCAATCAATTCAGGCTCTGAAATGACATTAGAAAAGCCATCCGTACAGAGCAAGAATACGTCTCCGAGAAGATAGTCTTGGCAGCTGGAATCCACTTCTATTTGTTGAGAGGCTCCCACTGCCCGTACCAGAACATGACGTTGGGGATGTTTTTCTGCTTCTTCAGGGGAAATCTGCCCCATCCGAACAAGTTCTTCGACAAGGGAATGATCCACCGTCAATGGGATCAGTTTCTCTCCCCGCCATAAATAGCCGCGGCTGTCTCCCACATGAGCGATCACAACCTGATCCGCTTTAAAGACTAATACGGTTAAAGTTGTACCCATGCCTTCATGAGCGGGACTCGCCGTCGAGGCCTCAAAAACCCGGCTGTTCGCTTGTATTAAAGCATTTTTAACCCAGGATTCCAGCGCATCTAAATCTAAACGTTCAAGTTCCGGCGCAGCTTCGCTCAGTACTTCAAGTGCTGTTCGTGATGCAACTTCTCCTGCGAGATGCCCGCCCATTCCATCCGCAACGGCATAAATTCCGTATTGCGGAAGTACCAGGAAGGAATCTTCATTGTTTTTTCTTACGCATCCGGTTTCGCTAAAGCTTAGTACTTTCATTTTGCCACCTCGAATACTGGAAGGTGATACTTCCAATTTTCACATAATCGCCTGTAACCAACTGAACAGGCGAGTTAATTCTTTCGCCATTAACCCAGGTACCATTCGTACTTCCAAGATCCTCAAGGGTGGTCATTCCCTTCCTATGACGGATCTGAGCATGTTCCATTGACGCAAAATGATCCGCCAGAACAACTTCATTATTTTTCCCGCGTCCTAGCTTTAGTCCTTTACTATCAATACGGTAAACTCTGCCTTTCGGCAAAAATTCACCTCCTGCAAGCACTTCCAAACGGCCAAAATCCTGCTCTTCCCTGCGTATTATACCTTTAAACTGAAGATCAGCTAAAAGAGCTGTAAGCACCCTGAATAAGAAAAAGTAGATTAAGCCGATAAAAAGAAGACGCCCTAAAACAACAATGAACTGCATAGATACCTCCGTGCTACTCCCGTCGAAGAACCATTTCGGATTGCCCAATTTCAATTCGGTCTCCCGGAAAAAGCATTTGCTTCGTAATCCGTTGGTTGTTAAGCCAAGTACCATTGGTACTGCCTAAATCATCGATTTCCCAGCCAGTACCTATTCGACTCAGCTTAAAGTGTCTGCGGGAAACTTCCGCATCATTGAGTACGACCTCACATTGAGAGTGGCGTCCTATATTGATAACATCACCCTCTAAAGGAAGCTTTTTCCCTCGATCCGGTCCTTCAAGGATTTCGAGATAGTACTGAGAATTCCTCCCTTGTTCTAAAGAATCCACTGGATTCAATGGATTCAATGAACTCAGTCCTTTATAAAAATTGGTTTGTTCTTTCCAATCTTCAGCAGGCTCACTCTCTTCTCGATACTCGTCATCTGCTTCCCAATTCACAACAATAGAGTCATCAAAATCCACCTCAACAAACATTTCACAGGGTTTCACCGTGTCATCCGAATGCAGTTCAATCGAAGGTTTCGATAAAAAAGTAAATCCGCTGCGTTGGCCTTCGGCATAGATATATTTGGAAAGTTCGATGAGGAACGCATCGCCAAAACTAGCTAAAGGACTCCAATCACTCGAATTCAAAAAAACGCGGTAGACATTGGGAACATAGACTTGAGAAATGCTGACCTGCTTATTTTTAAGCATGGCTTTAACCAGTTCCTTCGCAATTTCAACAGGCTGAAGACGGGCTGCATTTTTTTTAAACACTCCCGTAAAAAGATGTTCCGCCACTTCTTCAAAACGAGCTAATAGGCTCATTTCTCTTCACTCTCCCACTGACGCCGCAGTTGTCCGCAAGCTGCGTTAATATCTGTTCCTTTTTCTTCTCGGAGGGAAACGGGTATTCCCCGTCGTTCGAGAATTTGTGCGAACTTCTTCATTTCTCCAATATCCGGTCGGGCCATCCCTGTTTCGGCAACCGGATTAACCGGGATTAAGTTAACATGGGCAAGTTGTCCTTGCAAAAGTTCAGACAATTGTTCAGCATCCTCCATCGTTGCCTGACCTGCAATTAAGGCAACTTCAAACGTTATTCTCCGGCTCGTCTTTTCCGTATACTCTTGGCAAGCTTTCATCAGCTCATCCAGGGGATAGTGCCGATTGATAGGTATTAAATCATTTCGCTTCGAATTATCCGCACTATGCAATGACACGGCCAACCCCACTTGAGGGTTATCCTCGGCTAATTGCCGAATTTTCGGCGCCACACCGCTCGTGGATATGGTCATGCGCCGCATTCCAATGTTTTGACCTGCTTCCTGGTTGAGAAGTCCAATGCTCTTTAATACTTCATCGTAATTCAACAAAGGCTCTCCCATTCCCATAAAAACAATATTCGTCACTTGGAATTCCGGATCTTCCCGACGCATCGCATGTGTAATATCGAGTATTTGCCCGACAATTTCTCCAGCAGAGAGATTTCTTTGCCATCCGCCCAGACCGGTCGCACAAAAAGCACACCCTACCGGACAGCCTACCTGGGTTGAAACACAAACGGTGCGGCGGTTACGGCTATTTTTCCGATCATAATCCATAAGAACGCATTCAATGCTCTGTCCATCGGCTAGTCGAAATAGAAATTTGCGCGTTCCATCCTTTGAAACGTACTCTTTCAATTTATCAAGCGGCTCAAGAAAAAGCCTCTCCCGGATCTTTTCCAGATCCGATTTTCCAATATTTTTGATCTCATCCCAGTTTTGAACCGCTTTCTGTTGAATCCACTGAAAGAGTTGTCGTCCCCTGAATTTGGGCAGGCCTATTTTTTGACATACGTTTATTAATTCGGTTTCAGTTAAGCCTCGTATATCATTTCTCTCCATAGTATTCACCCAATTCCTTCCAGCTAAACTTCCCGTTGAAATTTAGCGATGAAAAAGCCATCCATTCCGTGCCTATGAGGCAAAATTTGGAGCATTCCTTTCTCCGCTTGACGAATATCTCGCTCATCCTCAAGGGAAAAGGGCAAAAGATCCAGTAAACTCACGGGCTTAAATTCTGGATGAGCGGTCTTAAACGCCTTTACTACCTCGAAGTTTTCTTCCGGCTCAATGGTACAGGTAGAATAAACGAGCTCCCCTCCCCTGGACACACATCGTGCTGCCCTTTCCAAGATCTCCAGCTGCAAGGCCGGAAGCTTTTGAATTTCTTCTTCTGCTTTATGATAACGCAAGTCAGCTCTTCGTCGAATAACACCCAGTCCCGAGCAGGGGGCATCCACTAAAACTTTTGGACAGGAGCCATCCTTTACCCCTCTCAATTCCCGGGCATCTCCTTCTTGAGCGCGAATAATCGTGATTCCCAGGCGGTGGGCCAACTGCTGAATCAGTTCGATTTTATGGGAGTGGATATCGAAGGCAAGGATCTCCCCTTGATCGTTCATTTTTTGGGCGATATGCGTTGTTTTCCCCCCTGGAGCTGCACATGCATCCAAAACATGATCTCCAGGTGCCGGATTCAAGATATGCGCCACAAGCTGTGAACTCTCATCTTGAACCGTAAAAAGTCCTTCTTGAAAACTTTTGAGCTGTTCTATTGCACCAGGATTTTCGAGAACTAGACTTTCAGGCACACGGTCCCCTAATTGAACCTGAATTCCTTCCTCTTCAAGTTTTTCAACAAGATCCTCGCGTGTGGTCTTCAGCGTGTTCGTCCGTATCCACAAAAATACCGGTTCATTATTGGTGGAACATAGTTTTTCTGTTTCCTCAAAGCCGTATCGTTTCAGCCAGCGTTTGACCATCCATTCCGGATGAGAATACTTCACGGACAAATACCGGGCAGCCTCTTTCTTAGAATTAGGCCAACGGATATTCCAACCGGTTTCTAAAACGTTGTGAAGAACACCATTGACCAATTTCGTATATTTACCCTGGCGCAATTTCGTAAGCTCGACACCTTCGTTAATCGCGGCAGGTGCAGGAATTTTGGTCAGAAAAAGCAGTTGGAAAGCGCTTATTCTTAAAATCCAACGCACCTCATGAGGCAAAGAAGACAGAGCCGTCCGCAAATGAAGCCTCAACGCATAATCTAACGTCAGCCGGTTTTTCAAAGTCCCGTTCACCAACATTGTAATGAGCTGTCGATCACGTCCCTCCTGAACCTCTTTTAATTCTTTTTGTAAAAGAAGGTTCACATAGGCGTTCTCCTCGTCAACCCGGCAGAGAATACGAACAGCCCGTCCGCGCGGTGTAAAATTATTCATCCTCATTTCGTCCCATGGCTATCATAATAAAACGAGTAAGCTCTAATATAGCCGTCAAAGCAGCCGCAACATAAGTTAACGCTGCCGCACTCAAAACCTTGCGTGCACCCTTGACCTCATCCTGTGCCAGCATCCCATTGCTTTGTAACAAGGCGATTGCCCGATGACTTGCGTTAAATTCGACGGGTAAAGTAATCAACTGAAACAGAACAGCCAATGCAAAAAACAAAATACCCAATTTCAACAGAAAACTAAATGCTGGGATAAAAAAACCGGCAAGAATCAGAATCGGCCCAAGACTGCTTCCAAAATTGGCGGCGGGTACAAACGTTGCCCGCAGCTGCAAGGGAAAATACCCTGTCGCATGCTGAAGTGCGTGGCCTGTTTCGTGGGCTGCAACAGCTAACGATGCCAACGAGTTCCCATGATACACGTCCTCGCTGAGGCGCACGGTACGATCGCGCGGATCATAGTGATCAGACAGTCTGCCTGCAACAGGTTCAATCCGCACATCGTAAATACCCTTGGATTGAAGAATCGCCCGTGCCGCTTGAGCCCCTGTATAGCCTGAGCGGGAATAGACTTCCGAATATCTTCCATATGCGGAAGAAATTTTAGTTTGAGCATATAGCGTTAAAATGATCGCTGGGATAAGAATCACCATCGTCGGATCCCAAAACATTTCTATAGTCCTCCTTATTAACTAAATGGTTCGCCGGTCTGTGCATGCCGTCCAAGATAAAAATCCCGGGCACTCATGGCACGCTTCCCCGCGGGTTGTACTTCTTGAAGAAGGATTAATCCAGAGCCTGTTTGCAAAACAATCCCTTCATTGCTTAACTCGACAATCTCTCCCGGTTGGGCTTGTGCTTGACTTGAAGGCAGTATTTTGCTTTTCCATACCTTTAAGTTCTCCTCACGGAAGGTAGTAAATGCACCCGGCCAAGGATTCAAGCCGCGGATCTGATTATGAATTTCCTGAGCGCCGCGGGACCAATCTATTTTTTCATGCTCTCGTTTAAGTAAAGATGCATAACATGTTTCCCCGTTTTGCTTTTGGGGAATCACTGTTCCTTCTTTTAGCCCAACCAGTGTTTTTATTAAAAGCTGAGCTCCCAACTGGGCTAGGGCATCATGAATTTCTCCTGTTGTCGCCTCATCCGAGATTCGAATTTCTCCTTTCAGCAGCATATCACCGGTATCCAGTCCTTCATCCATGAGCATTGTCGTAACCCCTGTGACAGTTTCTCCTTCCATAAGAGCCCAGTGAATCGGAGCTGCTCCCCGATATTTCGGCAGCAAGGAAGCATGAACATTAATACACCCTTTAGGCGGGAGTCTTAAAATATCCGAAGATAAAATTTGACCGTAGGCAACAACGATAATGGCCTCAGGCCGTAATTCTTTCAATTGAGCTACAACCTCAGGCTTTTTAATTCGTTCCGGTTGATAAATGGGCAACCCTAATTCTTGTGCTGCAACTTTTACAGGACTTGGCTTTAAATTTTTTCCTCGCCCTGAGGGTCGGTCCGGCTGAGTATATACTCCGCAAACTTCATGACCTTGAGCCACTAACGCTTGCAGGGTTGGAACAGCAAAGTCAGGCGTACCCATAAAAACAAGACGCATTTTCCAGTATCCTTTCTCTCTATTATCCTCACTCAGAATTATCGGCTGCGGTAGGTCTTATACGCTTTATCCACGAAAAGAATACCTTCAAGGTGGTCAATTTCATGCTGACATGCTCGGGCCAATAAACCCTCAGTCTCGATCTCCTGAAGTTCACCTTTGCGGTTTAGTCCTTGCACTTTTACTTTAGCCGCCCGAACGACCCTTCCAGTCACTCCGGGTATGCTTAAGCACCCTTCAGATTCGTCCGCTTCTCCTTCTTTTTCAACAATAACGGGATTAATCAACTCGACAGGTCCATCTCCCACATCAATAACAACAACTCTTTTGGATACCCCGATTTGAGGAGCGGCAAGCCCTGCTCCATTCGCTGCATAAAGAGTATCAAACATATTATCTAATAGCTTAACAATATTCGGTGTAATTTCCTTTACTTTTTTTGCCTTTTCGCGGAGAACCTCAGATCCGATTTCTACGATTTGATAAACTGCCATTTTGGTTGTCGTCCCCTTTCTTTTACTACTACTATTATAATCTGTTTTTTCTTGAATAAAACTCTTCTATCCCACGCTTAGAGGATCAACTTCAATGTTAAGCTGAACGCCCTGACTTGAAGAGTCAAGTGCATATTTCTGTACCCCCTGGTGCAAAAAGGCTCTTAACTTATCAAGACGTTTTCCTTTAACAACAAGCTGCCAGCGAAATTTATCTTTAATACGCGACAGCACTGCAGGCGCCGGACCCAGTATGGTTACCTTATCGTTTGCTTCTTCACTCTTATCGATTCCTATTTGCAGGTATCCAGCCAAACTTTGTGCCGCACGAATAACGCGCTCTTCTTTTTCATGAAGCAATAAAACTCGAATAACATGGGTATAAGGAGGATAAAGTCTTTCCTTGCGATATTTGATCTCTTCCCAGAAAAAGCGAGGGTAATCATGGTGAGACGCCAGTACAATAGACCGATCCTCAGGGGTATACGTTTGAATGATCACTTCTCCAGGTTTATCACTTCGCCCCGCCCGCCCCGCGACTTGAGTAAGAAGTTGAAAGGCTCGTTCCCGCGCACGAAAATCCGGCATATTCAGCAATTGATCAGCCGCAATAACCCCAACTAACGTCACATTGGGGAAATCCAAGCCTTTAGCCATCATTTGGGTTCCCACTAAAATATCCGCCTCCTGTTTTCTAAAGACGCTGAGGATTTGTTGATAGCCTTCCTGACTGCGTGTGGTATCCCAGTCCAGGCGCAAAATCTTAGCTTTGGGAAATAGCCCTTGGAGTTCTTCTTCAACACGCTGAGTTCCCTGACCAAAAAAGCGAATATAGCGACTGCCGCATTCCGGGCATGAATGGGGCGGAACCTCTTCATGATTACAGTAGTGGCAGCGCATAACCTGCCCCTGACTATGGTATGTTAAAGCAACATCACACGAAGGACAGCGGACAACATAACCGCATTCCCGGCAATTGACGAAGGTAGAATACCCGCGCCGGTTTAAAAAGAGCATGCTCTGTTCTTTCTGTTCCAGACGCAGACGCAATCGGCTCTGTAGAGCCATGGAAAACATGCTCCGATTGCCTTTCATCATCTCTTCACGCATATCCACAATTTCTACAGGCGGAAGAGGCCGATGGGCCACACGATGTTCCATTTTCGTAAACCCTATTTTACCTGATTGTGCCGCTGCATACGTTTCTAAAGACGGAGTTGCACTGCCTAAGAGGACAATTCCCTGAAATTGTTCCATCCGACGTCGAGCCACATCACGAGCATGGTATTTGGGATTCTCATCCTGCTTATAGGCTCCTTCATGCTCTTCATCTAATATAATAAGCTTTAAATTAGGCAAAGGTGCGAAAACCGCTGATCGTGCACCAATGACAAGCTTAATTTTCCCATCCAAAATGTCCTGCCAGGCTTTCGCCTTTGCACTGGATTTGAGGCTTGAATGTAAGAGAATCATATGTTCTCCAAATTCTTGCTGAAAAAAATAGGACATCTGGGAAGTTAAAGAAATCTCCGGGACGAGTAGAATAGCGGTATTCCCCTGATCAATCACCTCTGTAATCACTTTATGATAGACTTCGGTCTTACCGCTTCCCGTTACCCCATGTAAAAGGATGGTTTTATGAACCTTATTCGCTAAGGCCTTCTTGATTTCCTGACAGACCTTAACTTGTTCTTCAGTTAACGGAGGTCTTTGTCTACCGTGTTCATCAACAATAGATTTGTTTAAGTATTCTTTACTTGAAGAGAACTCCGTATTATCCATTTGTTTCGAAGAACTTAATTTCCTTCCGGACGGAACTCCGGAAGTAAACCTGGACTCTATTCTCAGCCAGCCTTGCTTCGTTAAATCCTCTACTTTTTCTAAAGTGAAACCGGACCGTTTCAGGAAAAGCTTTAAGGGCAAAGATTTTTGCCGGGCGCGGAAAAGCGCTGCAAATCCTTGATAGATCTCAGGATCCAACAGCTTAATCGTCTGCACGTCTTCATCTTCTTTTGAAGCGATTGGAACGACCCAATCTTCAACCTTTCCCTTCATCAGCGGCCAGACGGTATGTAAGCTCTGCGCAATCGGTGAAATCGTCGTTTCCGCCATCCATAAGGCTAAATCCAACAGATCTTCGGGAATTACCGTTGCATCTTCAACAACGCTTAAAAGATTTTTTACGTTATGTCCCTTCAAGTTCTCCGGCAAAACCTCTGTTATCCTTAAAACAATCCCTTGTACTTGCCGGTAATGCAAGAGAACTAACACTCGCATTCCTGCTTTAACATTTAACGTAGCGGGAATCTGATAATAAAACAATTGATCGAGGCGGCGATTCGCTACATCCACAAGAACCTCTGCATATTGCAAATAATCGCCTCCTTTAATCATTTAACTTAAGATTATATTTTATCATAAGTTTGTTTAAAAAGTGAGAAAAAATATAGCCGGACACGGGTTCAGGCAGCTTCACTCCCTTTCCCATTCCGGCTTTTCCACAAGAATTTTTATTTTTATTTTACTTTAACCCACAGTTACGGCTGTTCCCGATACACTGACCATTAACATACTTCCATTTTGCCCGATCACTTCATAATCCAAATCGATTCCAACAATCGCATTGGCTCCTAAGCGCAGAGCCCTTTGCTGAATTTCCTGCATTGCAACCTCTCGGGCATCCTGAAGTTTTTCTTCATACGCCCCGGATCGTCCGCCAATAATGTCCGTGATACTTGCAAATAAATCACGCACAATATTTGCTCCCATAATGGCTTCCCCTGCGACAACTCCGTGATACGTCAAAATTTGTTTTCCTTCGATACTCGGCGTCGTTGTTAAAATCATCGTATGAGCCTCTCTTTCCCTTAAAGTATAGGCTTTATTAAGCTGTAAGTTTATTTATGTTCGACTTAATCCAATATTACTTTATCATAAAACAAATTGCAGTACTAATTTTTGCTAAAATAACAAAAAAGTCTTGTACAATTCTTAATAACTATGCTATGCTCTATTTAAAGATTTTCACCGTTGCCTTTAAATTAGTCCCGTGAGACTAAGAAGGGAATGCGGACCATGAATATTTTGATCATGGACACCTCTTTCTTGCTCGCGGGCAGGGAAGAGGTTTTTAGTTTATTAAAGGAGGTTATCCAATGATCAAAGAAGTACAAATCAATGAAAAGCTCCCCCTTGCCCAAACAATCCCTCTTGGGTTACAACATGTATTTGCAATGTTTGGAGCAACTGTCCTTGTACCTTTTTTAACCGGTCTCAGCCCAGCTGTAGCACTTCTTTCTTCCGGTCTTGGAACCGTCGTATTTTTACTTCTCACCAAAAGTAAGATCCCTGCTTATCTTGGTTCCTCTTTCGCCTATATTGCTGCTTTGACGTACTTTGTAAAAGACCAGCACAATTTGGCCGCGGCCATGGGCGGTGCCTTAACCATTGGTATTATCTACATCATTATGTTTTTACTCATGTCTGCTTTCGGAACAGACTGGATTCATAAAGTTGTTCCCCCGGTTGTCGCCGGACCGGTTGTTGCCATCATCGGCTTAAGCCTGACTCCAACTGCAGTAGGCATGGCCGCCGCAAATTGGTATATTGCAGCCTTTACTTTAGCCGCAGCACTTCTTCTTTCAGTATATGCGAAAGGATTCCTGAAAATCATTCCAATTCTTGCCGCTATTATCGCCGGATATATTGTTGCCGCTATCTTCGGAATTGTTGACTTCAGCAAAGTAGCCGCCTCATTCCAGCAATTATTTGTTTTTCCGGTGGATTTGGCCAACTGGCAATTTCCCAGCCTGAATAAAGAAGCAATTCTTATGATGGCTCCCCTCGCTATGGTGACGATTATTGAAGACCTTGGACATATGATCGTGCTCGGAAATATCACTCATTCTGATCCCGTTTCTGACCCTGGCTTCCATCGCGTACTTGCCGGTAATGGTTTGGCAACAGTCGTAGCCAGCTTTTTAGGGGGGCCTCCGGTAACCACTTACGGAGAAAACATTGGGGTTCTTGCTGTGACTCGTGTTTACAGCACCTTTAACCTTTGGGTTGCAGCAATCATTGCTATTGTTCTTAGCTGCTTCAATCCTCTTCAAGCCTTAATCATGTCGATTCCAACCGCTGTCATGGGCGGCGTAACCATTCTTCTCTTTGGTATGATCGGCGCGGCAGGACTGCGGACTCTCATCGAATCTAAAGTTGACCTCTCGGAAACCAAGAATCTAATCATTGTCTCCGTCATCTTCGCGCTTGGAATCGGTATCTCCAATCACGGCGTTGCCTGGGCAACTGCTGTCGGAATTATCTTAAACCTCATTTTAGGCAAAGCGAAAAACGAAGAAGACATGGAATCTTCCAATAAAGCCGCTTAGTTCACCAATTCAAGATAACAAGATAATAACTAAGCAACAAAAGGCAGCCTGTAGTTTTGATACAGACTGCCTTTTTACTGTAATCAAAATCAAATTTCACTACCAATATCAATACCTGCTTAAGAATAGCTTTGACAATTAGCAAAGCAATCCGTATAATTTTATCAGTATGAATTTACTGATTGGGGTTTCGAGGATGAAAGAAGAACAGGGATTTTACTCATTTTCAAAACAGACACTAAAAAGACTTCCCTATTATTATAATTACCTTAAAGCACTTCAAAATGACGGGGTTCAAAATATCTCGGCACCCGTAATTGCCAAAAGCTTGAACTTAAATGAGGTTCAGGTTCGTAAAGATCTTGCCACAGTCAGTGAAAGCGGCGGAAAACCAAAAACAGGCTTTAAAATCGAAGAATTGATAAAATGTATAGAGCACTGTCTTGGTTATGATAACATCAACGATGCGATCCTAATTGGCTCCGGAAAGCTTGGCATGGCGCTTTTATCTTATACTGAATTTGAAAATTACGGTATCAGAATTGTTGCTGCATTTGACAGCGATAACCATATTATCGGTACTGAAATCGATGGAAAACCAGTTTTTTCGATGGAAAAGCTCCCCGATCTGTGCCGACGACTCAATGTTCATATCGGCATCATTACGGTTCCCTCGCAAAATGCTCAGAGCGTCTGCGATATGCTTGTCAAAAACGGGATCCTTGCCATATGGAATTTTGCACCTGTCCATTTGGTGGTGCCGGATCACATTCTGGTACAAAACGAAAATATGGCGGTTTCACTTGCACTGTTATCAAAACACTTGCAAGAACGCCTAGCCAATAATAAAACAACGCCCAGAACGGAGGATATTCCATGAATATTCTGCATTTGAAATATGCTGTTGAAGTCGAAAAAACAGGGTCAATTACCCAGGCCGCCGAAAGATTGTTCATGAGCCAGCCAAATCTGAGCAAGGCCATTCGAGAGCTTGAAACAACTCTGGGAATAAGTCTTTTTAAGCGCAGTTCAAAAGGTATTGTTACCACTCAAAAAGGCAAAGAATTTTTAACCTACGCTAAAAATATTCTGGCTCAGATCGAAGAAATGGAAGAGTTATATCAGCCTGACAGGCAAAATATACAACGGTTTAGTATATCTGTTCCAAGAGGCAGCTATATTGCGCATGCGTTTACCTGTTTCGTCAATAAGCTGGATCCCGCAAAGTCTATTGATATTAATTTCAGTGAAACGAATTCAATGGAAACCATTAACAAAGTCATGGAAGGTGAATGCAATCTAGGAATTATCCGATATCAGACCGCACATGAAAAATACTTTTTCAGCGTTCTTGATGATAAAGGGATGGTGCATAAGCCTGTTTTAGAATACACGTATCTTGCACTTATGTCCAAATCACATCCTCTGGCTGCAAAACCCATTCTGGATTACTACGAATTGAACAAATATATCGAAATTATGCATGGCGATTTAACAGTTCCGTTTTTACCCGTATCTGAAATCAAGAAAACAGAGCAATCCGAACACAGTAAAAACCGAATTTATGTCTATGAGCGAGGAAGCCAATTTGACTTGCTTCGCAAGGTGATAAAAACCTATATGTGGGTCTCCCCCATGCCCAAAGAACTTCTTGAGTGTTATGGTCTTGTCCAAAAAAAGTGTGATGCATCCAATCATAAATACAAAGATCTGCTCATTTTTCCTGCGGATTATCGGTTAAGTACACTGGACAAAGCATTTATCACGGAATTATACCGAATAAAAAATGAAATTTCTAAAACTGAATAAATAAAGCAATAAAGGTTATGCCGATATTTCACCGGCATGACCTTTATTGCTTATATACCATTTAATCGATAAATATATATCAATAATAATATATCGATATATATATACTGATATTCATTTTTTACATTTCTCATCTGGGCCAAGCCTTATTAAAATATGGTTAGTGAAAAAAATAACAAACTTAAATTTAAAAATTGGCTAAGCATTGGAGGAATCAGACATGGCAAGATTTACGTTACCCCGGGATTTGTATTACGGCAAAGGTTCTTTAGAAGTTCTGAAAACTTTAAACGGAAAAAAGGCAATGGTCGTGGTCGGAGGCGGTTCCATGAAGCGTTTCGGTTTTTTGGGCAAAACCGTTTCCTATTTGGAGCAAGCCGGCATGAAGGTTCAGTTATTTGAAAATGTGGAACCGGATCCTTCCGTTGAGACGGTCATGCGCGGTGCCAAAGCTATGCGTGCTTTTGAACCGGACTGGATCGTTTCCATCGGCGGCGGATCGCCTATCGACGCTGCAAAAGCGATGTGGACTTTCTACGAATACCCTGAGACCTCTTTCGAAGATTTAATCACACCTTTTAGTTTCCCGGAACTCCGGCAAAAAGCGAAGTTCCTCGCAATTCCTTCAACTTCGGGCACTGCCACTGAAGTAACCGCGTTTTCGGTGATCACCGATTACAAAACAGGAATTAAATACCCGCTGGCCGACTACAACATTACACCCGATATCGCTGTAATTGATCCAGAGCTTGCGGAAACGATGCCCCCAAAACTGACCGCGCATACCGGAATGGATGCTCTGACACACGCCATCGAAGCCTTTGTGTCAACCCTTAACTCACCTTTTACCGATCCTCTGGCCTTAAAAGCAATCCAAATGGTGTTTGATTATCTGCCCGACTCCTATACCGGCGACATGAAAGCCAGAGAGCAAATGCATTACGCTCAGTGCCTTGCGGGAATGGCATTTACAAACGCGCTTTTAGGCATTGTCCATTCCATGGCGCATAAAACGGGGGCGGCGTTTTCCACCGGACATATTCCCCACGGGTGTGCAAATGCGATTTATCTCCCCTATGTTATAAAATTCAATGCAAAGAATGCCGGGGACCGTTATGCCGATATCGCCAAGTTTGCTGGACTGAAAGGCGCAGATGACGCAGAGCTTATTCAAAAACTGTGTAACAAAATTGATGAATATAACCGCAAGTTGGGTATCCCTAAAACACTGAAAGAGTTTGGTATTGACGAAGCAGAGTTTAAGGATAAGGTTTCGAAAATCGCCGGGCTGGCAGTCGGAGATGCCTGCACCGGCTCTAATCCAAGGCCAATTACATCTGAAGAGATGGAAAAACTTCTGACGTGTTGTTATTACGGAACCGAAGTCGATTTTTAAAGCAACTGACGGGGCTGTCCAGTGACTGATTGCCATGAAACAGCCCCGCCTTTTTTTTCAGGAAAGGGTGAAATGTATGTATACCATTCTCGAAAAACTGGAATTAAATCCAACGGTTCATAAGATGGTTGTAAACGCCCCTGAGATTGCCAAAAAAGCAGAGCCAGGACAGTTTGTCATTTTAAGAGTCGACGATAAAGGAGAACGTATCCCTTTGACCATATCCGATTACGACCGAGTAAATGGTACTATTACTATTATTTTTCAGATTGTAGGAGCGACCACAAAAGCGCTCAGCATGCTCAAAGAAGGCGACAGTCTGCATGATTTTGTCGGCCCCCTTGGCACGTCTTCCTCGATCGATGGCTTAAAGAAAGTCGCTGTCGTGGGCGGCGGAGTCGGCTGCGCTATTGCTTACCCTATCGCAAAAAAGCTGCATATGCAAGGTGCAGCAGTCGATACTGTTATCGGTTTTCGCAATAGAGATCTTGTGATTCTTGAGAAGGAATTTTTAAGCGTCAGCGACAGACTGATTATCGTAACGGATGACGGAAGCTATGGCGAAAAAGGTCTTGTAACGGATGCGCTGAAGAAATTTATTGAGGATGAAGAATATGACGAGGTGATCGCCATAGGGCCTCTCATCATGATGAAATTCGTCTGCAGACTGACAAAGGAGTACGGCATTAAAACCATCGTCAGCATGAACCCGATTATGATCGACGGAACGGGGATGTGCGGCGGGTGCCGCCTTACAGTAGGCGGGCAGACAAAATTCGCCTGTGTTGAGGGCCCAGATTTTGACGGTCATCTGGTTGACTTTGACGAGGCAATGCGGCGATCCGCCACGTACCGTGACTTTGAACGGCATTCTTACGAAAAAATCTGCAATCTTTTTCAAAAGGCGGTGCAGTAATCCATGTTTAATAAAGATCCCCAAAAAAATCTAATGCCTACTCAAAACCCCGAGGTCAGAAATAAAAACTTTGACGAGGTCGCTCTCGGCTACACAAAAGAGCAGGCCGTATCCGAAGCAAATCGCTGTTTAAACTGCAAAAACAAGCCCTGTGTCAGCGGCTGCCCCGTCTGTATTGATATCCCGGCATTTATTCAGAAAATACAACTCAAAGATTTCGAAAAAGCATATGAAGTTATCGCAGCCACCAGTTCACTTCCTGCAGTCTGCGGCAGAGTCTGCCCTCAGGAAACGCAATGCGAACAAAATTGCGTCAGAGGAATAAAGGGTGAACCGGTTGCGATCGGAAGGCTTGAACGTTTTGTCTCCGACTTGCATAGCCAAAATGGAGACGCGAAGGCCACTGATCGTCCGAATCAAAACGGCAAAAAAGTCGCCGTAATCGGTTCCGGACCTTCGGGACTTACCTGCGCCAGCGATCTCGCCAAGAAAGGTTACGACGTAACCGTATTCGAAGCACTTCATGTCCCGGGAGGTGTGCTGACCTATGGAATTCCGGAATTTCGTCTGCCCAAAGCGATTGTTGCAAAAGAGATAAACGGATTAAAAAATCTTGGTGTCAAAATCAAAACAAACATCGTCATTGGGAAAACCACGTCCGTCGATGAGCTGTTTGCAGACGGTTATGAGGCAGTATTCATTGGATCAGGCGCGGGGCTGCCCAGGTTTATGGGCATTCCAGGCGAAAACTTAAATGGGGTATACTCCGCAAACGAGTTTCTTACGAGAGTTAATCTGATGAAAGCCTATAAAGAGGATAGCGCTACTCCCGTTCAAAAAGGCAAAAAAGTAGCTGTGGTCGGCGGCGGGAATGTTGCCATGGACGCCGCACGGTGCGCGAAAAGGCTTGGTGCCGAAACCGTATATATCGTTTATCGGCGTTCGGAAAATGAATTGCCGGCGCGCGCCGAAGAAGTGGAGCATGCCAAAGAAGAAGGAATCCTTTTTAAGACGCTCACAAATCCTGTCGAGATATTGCCGGACGAGAACTATTTTGTTTCCGGCATGCGCTGCGTTGAAATGACGCTTGGAGAACCCGATGAATCGGGACGTAAAAAACCAGTTATCAAAGACGGCAGCGAATTTATACTTGATGTGGACTGCGTCATCATGTCAATCGGCACATCCCCAAATCCGTTGCTCAAATCAACGACAAAGGGGTTAAAAACGCAGCCCTTTGGAGGAATAGTCGCGGATGATAAAACGGGACAGACGTCCAGAGAAGGCGTATTCGCCGGAGGAGACGCCGTAACGGGAGCTGCAACTGTCATCCTTGCCATGGGCGCCGGCAAAAATTCGGCTGCTGCAATTGATGAATATCTCAAAAATCGAAAGTAATCGAGGTTAAACAGCGATGAATCAATCGATTTCGAAACAAACTTTGCAGCGTTTACCGCTTTATTTAAATTATCTTAAAACATCACCCTTAAGCCGGTCAGCCAATATTTCAGCGACAATTATCAGCGACGAACTAAGATTAAACCAGGTTCAGGTCCGAAAGGATTTAGCGGCTGTCACTTCAGGCGGCCGGCCTAAAACTGGATATGTCGTTAACGATCTGATCGCTGAAATTGAGCACTTTCTGGGATATGACAATGTCAACAGTGCGGTTATCGTGGGCTCGGGCAGGCTTGGGACGGCACTTATGTGCTATGACAGCTTTAAAGATTACGGCATTGACATCGTTGCCGCCTTCGACGTAAATGAGGATCTTATCGGCACAAGCCGCGGTGGAAAAACGATTCTAGCTGTTGATAAACTAAAAAATCTATGCACCCGAATGAATGTGCATATCGGAGTCATTGCCGTTCCAAAAGAAGCAGCGCAGAGCGTTTGCGATAAAATGATTGACAGCGGCATACGCGCGATATGTAATTTTGCACCCGTACACTTAAATGTACCGAATAACGTTTTGATTCAAAATGAAAACATGGCGGCATCTTTAGCCGTGCTATCAAAACATTTTGCGCAGAAAATGCATGAATCTTCCGCAAAAAAAGAGGGGAGCCAAAATGCCCGAATATATAAAATTCAAAAAATCAAACTGCAAAAACTGTTATAAATGCATCCGCCATTGCCCGGTGAAATCGATCCGCTTTTCTAACCATCAAGCCAATATCGTGGAAGACGAATGCATTCTTTGCGGTCATTGTTTTATGGTTTGTCCACAAAATGCGAAAGAAATTCGCAATGACATTGAAAAGGTGAAAGCACTTATCAATAGCGGGCAGCCGATTTACGCGAGCATCGCTCCATCTTTTGTGGCCAATTATGTCGGAGCCTCCATTAAGTCAATGGAAAAAGCTTTGAAAAAGCTCGGATTTTCAGGAGTCTCCGAAACCGCCCTTGGGGCAACGCTGGTAAAAAAACGCTATGAGGAGCTTATTTATGCCGGGAATCAAAGCATCATCATTTCGTCATGCTGCCCTTCTGTAAACCTTTTGATTCAAAAGTACTACCCCGAGGCACTGGCCTATTTAGCCGATGTGCTATCCCCCATGGAAGCCCATTGCGAGTGGATCAAAGCAGCGCATCCGAATGCCAAAACCGTATTTATCGGGCCATGTATTGCGAAGAAGTCAGAGGCCGAACAATACCTAGGAACCGTCGACTGTGTATTGACCTTTGAGGAACTTTCCGAGTGGCTAGAAGACGAAAAAATAACATTTGAACCCATACCGGACACATCCGCAAACAGCCGTACGCGTCTTTTCCCGACTGCCGGCGGTATTTTACGTACAATGGACTGTGACTCAGCAGACTATGAGCTTGTGAGTGTCGACGGCATCGAAAACTGCATCCGCGCCATCAAGGATATCATCAACGGCAACCTTAAAAAGTGTTTTATCGAGATGTCCGCCTGTGAAGGAAGCTGCATCGGCGGCCCGGCGATGGCCAAAAATCATCGAACGCCCGTGCGAAACTATCTTACGGTTAACCGTTATGCTGGGAAAAAGGATTTTAATATTGCTATGCTTTCCGCTGAAAAAATGAAAAAGGACATTTATTATATCGGCTTAAACAGCGATACGCCGAATGACAGTGCCATTGAGGATGTCCTCAAGAAAATGGGAAAAACAAAACCCGAGCATGAATTAAACTGTGGAAGCTGCGGTTATGATTCCTGTCGTGAAAAAGCTGCCGCCGTCCTTTTGGGGAAAGCCGACCTTACCATGTGCCTGCCCTTTTTAAAGGAAAAAGCGGAGTCCTTTTCCGATAATATCATAAACAATACACCCAATGGAGTCATTGTGCTGAATGAATCGCTCGAGATCCAGCAGCTCAACTCAATGGCTCAACAAATCTTAAACATTAAAAATGCCGGTGATGTCCTTGGCGAACATGCTGTCCGCGTAATTGATCCGTCGATATTCCTGGAAGTGCTGGAAAGCGGGGAAAATCAATATGATAAGCACCTTTATCTTGCTGAATACGAAAAATATGTCGTTCAAACTGTGCTCTACGATAAAAGCTATCATATCTTAATCGGCATAATGCGTGATATAACTGACGCGGAAAAAGAACGCGCCAAAAAGGACATGATCAATCAACGCGCCATTGAAATCACTGATAAAGTCGTTGAAAAGCAAATGCGCGTCGTTCAGGAAATCGCGTCGCTGCTTGGTGAAACTACCGCGGAAACAAAGATTGCGCTGACTAAATTAAAGGAGTCGCTTGGCGATGAATAATCTTTGTATCGATATCGGTTATCATAGCCTGAATAAATATGGCGAAGAGCTTTGCGGCGATCATATCGAGTTAGTCCGGCAGAATGATGATTCGGTGGTCATGGTGCTTGCGGACGGACTTGGAAGCGGAGTAAAAGCTAGCATCCTTTCCACTCTTACTTCAAAAATCATATCGACCATGATGGCACAATCCATGAACCTTGAGGAATGCGTTTTAACCGTCGCGGAAACACTGCCTGTTTGCGAAGTGCGAAAAGTGGCTTATTCCACCTTTACCCTTATTCGAATTATTGACAATAAAGAGGCGGAAATTATTCAGTATGACAACCCGCATGTTATTTTGCTTCGAAATGGAAAAAGCATCCCTTTGCCTGAAACAGCGATAGAAATCGAGGGGAAAACCATCTATCGATCCCGAATTCGGATCTGTGAGGATGATTCCTTTATTGCCATGAGCGATGGAGCCGTTCATGCGGGAGTGGGGAAATCGTTGAACTACAGCTGGCAGAGAAGCGACATCATTGCGTTTATGGAAAAGATTTATAACCGTGAGTTTACGGCTAAAACACTGACAACTCTTCTTCTTGACCAATGCGGCAGGCTCTACGGGGGCAAGCCGGGTGACGATACAACCGTCTGCGTCATCAAAATACGAAAGCGCAAACCGGTTAATTTACTGATCGGCCCTCCCGTTAGTACTAGCGATGATTCTAAGATGATGTCACTGTTTTTCTCAAAAGAGGGAAAACACATCGTTTGCGGAGGAACCACATCAAAACTGGCAGCTAAGTTTCTCCACAAATCGCTGAATCAGTCGCTCGACTATCTCGACCCTGAAATACCGCCGACAGCAAAAATCGAAGGCGTTGATTTAGTAACAGAGGGCGTCGTCACCATCAACAAAGTGCTTTTCTATGCGCAAAATTACCTTGAAGACAATAATTGTTATTGTGATTGGAAATATAAAAAAGACGGTGCCTCGTTGATCTCCCAGCTGCTGTTTGAGGAGGCTACAGACATCAACTTTTATGTTGGGCAAGCAGTAAACCCCGCCCACCAAAATTCCGCTCTTCCGATCGGTTTCAGCATCAAGATGCGGCTTGTCCAGGAACTATCGCAATGCTTAATGAAGATGGGCAAAAAAATCAAGGTCAGCTATTTTTAAATTACTCCAATTTATCCGTATGCAAATTCTTTTTGGACATCTTTTTCAATTCAAAGAAGAGAACGGTTCCAGTCAGCGTAACCGATAGGATATCTGCAATCGGCGCAGTTTTCCATACTCCTTCTATTCCCCAAAATCGAGGAAGAATGAAAAGCAAAGGAATAAAAAAGAGAACTTGCCTTGATAAGCTTAAGATAGTGGATTGTATAGGCTTACCCACCGCTTGAAAATAATTGGCTCCAATAACTTGGAAACCTACGATAGGCAAAAGCATAAAAAACGTCACAAGAGCATGGGCAGCTAATTGCATAAGAGCAGGATCTCCGGCGCTAAATAATCCGACAATCGAAACTGCGAACAACCGGATCACAGTGAAACCGATCAATGCAAAGAGGCTGGCAAAGAAAATCGCCTTTCTGACAGTCTCCAGAACACGAGGATAAAGCTTAGCTCCATAGTTATACCCAATAATCGGCTGAGCTCCCTGACTGATCCCAATGATCGGCATAAAGAAGAGTAAAGCTGAGCTCATAATAATTCCTACCGCGGATAATGCTAAATCTCCTCCGTAAAACTTCAACGTTTGATTTAAAATCATCTGCTGGATGCTCGTAGCAAATTGCATTCCGAACGGAGCAAAGCCAATCGCTAAAATCTTCATAATCAGTGGAAATTCAGGTTTAAAGTACTTGAATTTGAGTTTAACCGTACTTTTTCCATGGATAAAAAAGCTCAAAACCCAGAGCATGGATATCGTTTGCGCTAAAACCGTAGCCAAAGCCGAACCTTTAATTCCCAACCCGAAATGAAAAATGAAAAAGTAATTAAAAATAATATTGACTACCGCCCCAATGATTTGAGTGATCATTGAGAAACGGGGATTCCCTTGAGCCCGGATAAAGTTGTTTAAGCCTGGTGAGAGGGCCCCGGGGATTGCGCTCAACATATAGATATGCATGTAATCTCTGGCAAAGGGCAAAACCTCTTGACTCGCTCCAAGCATCTTTAATATGGGTTCCGAAAAACTATAATAGATAATGGCAATTAGGGACGGCAGAACAATTAAGAGCATCGCTGCATTCCCGGCAATTCTTTCGACCTCTTGAATTTTCCTTTCTCCAAGACGGATGGAAGCTAACGCGGTTGCCCCAACACCGATGAGCATCCCAAAGGCCATCATCAATGTCATAATCGGTTGAGCGACAGTAACTGCGGCAAGGGCAATAGCTCCAACCCCTTGCCCTACAAAAATACGATCCGTAATAATGTATAATCCCATGACTAACATTCCGATAATAGCAGGTAAAGAAAATTCCCAAAGCAAACGGCCGATATTTCCGTTTCTGATATCAAAATCTTTCATAAAAGCTCCACATCTTTCTGTAATTATTCAATGGTCTTCATAAAACCAACAACATATTTTAAACTGCTCATAAATTTTTGAAGTTTCTCAGGATCAACCTCGTGCAAAAGTCTATAAACTTTCTGAGCATACAGGCCTATTACCTCATCCGCAGCTTCTCTGCCATGAGGACTGAGAGAAACAAGAGACTTTCTGCGGTCATTGGGATCATTAGACCGATTTACAAAGTCGTTCTCAACTAACGAATCTATGAGTGTGGTAAGACTGCCTTTTTCAATATCTAACATTTTCCCGATCTCTGTCATCGTTATGTATTCATGCTTGTACAGAATAATTAATATCTTGATGTGGTTCTTTTTTAAGTATGATATACAACTAAAATCGTTTCGAGAACGGAGAGCAAATTTTTCACGAAATAATCCCATAAAATTAAGCGCTAAATCATAGATTTCTTTCGCATTATCATGATTCATGTTTATCCCCCTAAAAGCTAAAGCTCTATTTAAATTAGGTACTAAAAACGAAATATTAGAATTCTTACAGTTAGAATACGTACTATTTTACTTCTAAAGATTAATTAAATCAATCCTAAAAATTCAACTGTTTCACGGCATACTATTTATTGCTTCGGAACATTGGTCCGAGTTGAATTATCATTTATAATAGAAGCTTGCAAGTTTTACTTTTATCCGCTAGGCTATTTAAAAACAAGAAATAATATCACTGGGGGTTAGAATCATTTGCGTATAATCGGAATTATTGACATCGGCTCTAATTCGCTTCGCTTAGTTGTCGCCCAGGTATCGCTAGACAATACTTTTCGAATCATTGATGAACTCAAGGAATCCGTTCGACTGGGAGAAAGTGTCGGAACAACAGGCAAGTTAAGTTCTGCGAAAATCGATACTGCTCTGGAAACTTTAAAATTGTTTCAAGAGCTATGCCATGCTCTCGGCGTTCAAAACATTTATGTTATTGCTACGGAAGCCGTTCGCCGCGCCTCCAATAAATATGAATTTATTCGTTGCGTAAAAAAACGACTGAACCTTGATGTCCAAGTTCTTTCCGGAATTGAAGAGGCTTATTATGATTACCTCGGCACTATCAATACTCTTAATTTTTCTGATGCTATTCTTATGGATATCGGCGGATCGAGTACGGAATTGGCATTGATTAAAAACCGCGAATTTCAAGAAGCGATCAGCTTTCCCTTTGGCGCTATTAATCTTTCAAAAGAATACAACCTAAGCACAGCGATTGATCCTGTTTTGGAAAGAAAGCTGAATGAATTTTTAACGGACAACTTTAAAAAACTGAAATGGTTATCAGGCGAGCTTCCTCTTATCGGTATTGGCGGCTCCTTCCGAAATATTTGCAAAATCGACAAAAGGCAAAGGGATTACCCGCTTGAAAGTGTACATAATTATCATCTCACTGCCCATTCGATTGCAGGCCTGTATCAGCGGCTGAAAAGCCTTTCCTATGAAGAACGCGCCGAAATTAAAGGATTATCCAAAGATAGGGCTGACATTATCGTCGGTCCCTTGGCTGAGATATCCAACCTATTGTCCATAACGAAGATTCAAAACATTTATGTCAGCGGCTCCGGTCTTCGCGAGGGTCTCTTATTTAAAACTATTTTTAAGGACAAGCCGGTTGTCCCTGATGTCTTGGATTATTCCCTATGTACTACCATGAAAAACTTCCATCTCAATGAAGGACATGCTCATCACGTCTGGAAACTCGTTTTCCAACTTTTCTGCGGGTTAAAAGATCTAATCCCGCAAAGAGAACATCATTTAAACATCTTAAAAACCGCGGCTCTGCTCCATGACTGCGGCATACAAATTAGTTATTATGATCATCATAAACACTCGTTTTACATGATTCTCAACAGTAATATCTATGGCTTGACCCAAAAAGAAATCTTGATGGCCGCATGGATTGCTTCTTTACACCGCAAAGAAGCAAGTAAAATGACCGCATCCTACAGAAAACTGCTCACCTCGGAGGAATTTGCATTAATCCAAAAACTAGGCCTCTTATTAAGAATTGGTGAAAGTATGGATCGGCGTCAAAACGGAAGCATCCAAAAGGTTGAATGTGAAATTACCTCAAAGAGTGTATCTCTTATGTTCTCCTCAAATACAAATTCTTTTTTAGAAAGTAGTGATGCCTTAACCTCAGCTCCCTTATTCAAGAAAATCTTTAAAAAGCAATTGATTATTAACACGAAATTGCACGAAACTTAAAATAAAATTAACAAATTTATTATATTATTTTTATATTCAGAGGATTTGAGAATAAGCGAGGAGAATTCTTAAATGACCAAAAAACCTATCAAGTTGGTTGGAGCAATAGATGTCGGATCTCATGACCTGCAAATGAGCATTGTTCAAGTCGAGCCGAATGGAAAGCTTACACAGCTCGAAGATTTAACCCAACCTACAAATATAGGGCGTGATACCTTTACGCAAGGTCGTATTCAATTGCCCACAATCCATCATACCTGTGAGATTTTAAAAGGATTTTCAAACCTGCTTAAAGAATACCATGTCACTCAATATCAAGCCGTTGCAACCAGTGGAATCCGTGAGGCGGAAAACCGAGAATATGTGCTTGAACAAGTTCGCCTGAAATCCAATATTGGCGTTAAAATTATCAACAATGCTCAGGAACGTTTCCTTAAGTATAAGGCATTGAGAAATAAAAACGGACTTTGGGATCTTGTTCGCCGCGAAGGCTCGGCACTTATTATGAATATTGCTTCCGGCGGAGTTGAGATTTCGATCTATGAAAAAGGAAGTCTGAAACTCACGGAATATGTTAAGATTGGAGCCTTGCGCCTTCATGAAACCCTTGCTTCATTAAGAAACGAAACCATTGATTTTTCTCAAGTGATGGAAGAATATATCGAAAGCAATTTGTTTATCATCAAATCCCTCATAAAAAAAGAGGAAATAAAACATTTCATTGGGCTTGGAAGTGAAATTAATACGATATATGAGCTCTGCAGACAACCTGGAGAGTTTTTCATTCGAACTGAAAATTTATCGGCACTTTATGCTAGAGTCTATCAAAGCGTTGAGGACCAAATTGCTGATACGTTTCATCTGACAACTAACCAATCTGAAACATTACTCCCTTCCGTGATCTTACTGAATTCTTTTTTAAAGCAAACTCAATTGACTGAGGTCCATGTCCCTTTAGTTACTTTGAGGCAGGGACTTTTATACGAAATGATTGATCAATCTTTAGATCTGCCCGGTTATCAAGAATCCTTAAATGATATTGTCAGCTCAGTTTGGTATATTGCCAAAAAATATGGAGTTGATAAAAAGCATGCGTCTCAGGTTGAAAAACTGGCTCTGAGTATCTTTGATCAAACTCTGAGACTGCATAAACTTGAACAGAGAGAACGTTTATATCTTCAGATCGCGGCCATCTTGCACGGAATTGGACATCATGTCAACTCAGCCGGACATGCTCTCTATTCCTATCAATTAATCCGCGGTCAGAATATTGTGGGAATCGCCAATCACGAAGTCAACTTAATTGCCAATATCGCTTACTATCACGACGTGGAAACTCCCAGCTATCTTGATCCAAATTATCAAGGACTTACGACAGAAGAGAAAATCATCGTCTCTAAACTTGCAGCCATTTTAAAAATCGCGGAAAGCCTGGATATTTCTCACGGCGAAAAAGTTGAGGAAATTGTGGTTTCTCCTGTAGATCAAAGACTCTGTTTTAGCGTCGTTACGCATCAGAATTTTGTTTTAGAGGAATGGTCATTTAAGCAAAATGTAGACTTTTTTGCAGAAGTCATTGGTATCCAACCCTTTATCCGTCTAAAATCCTAAATTGGGGGATGATCCTATTCATACGGAAAATTTTATCAATCGAGAACTGAGTTGGCTTGAATTTAATCAACGCGTTTTAGAGGAAGCTCGTGACCCTTCCAATCCACTCTTTGAGCGTCTTAAATTTCTAACCATTGTCAGCTCGAACCTTGATGAATTTTTTATGGTTCGAGTCGCTTCAGTACGCGATCAAATTAACGCCGGATTACAGAAAATCGATTCCTCCGGCTTAACCCCGCAAGACGAAATACGCTTAATCACTAAACGCGCTCATGTCTTAGTTAAGGGGCAATATACAAGCTATAATACTTCACTTTTTAAAACTTTAAAAAAAGAAGAAATAATTATCCTTAAACCCGATGAACTTAACCATGATCAGCTCAATTATATTCTAGACTATTTTAAGAAAAGTATTGAACCTGTCCTAACCCCGATGGTCGTCGATAAAAGCCGGCCTTTTCCTCTGATTCTTAATAAAAGTCTTAACATCGCTGCTCTTGTAGCCGACAAACAACAGGAAACTCTTTTTTTTGCAACCGTCCAGGTTCCTTCTGTGCTTGAACGATTGGTTAAGGTTCCCTCCGCCAATTCGGGGCAAACCTTCATCCTCCTCGAGGACGTTATTAAAATGCATCTCGCTGATCTCTTTCGCGGATATCTCATTCGTGACTTTTCCTGCTACCGAATTACACGAAGTGCCGATCTGGGTCTTGATGAAGAAGGAGCAGAAGACCTCCTCGAAGCCATTGAACAATCCTTAAAGCAACGCAAATGGGGATCAGTCATTCGTTTGGAAATTGAGAAAACCGTCAACAAGCGTTTACTTACTGAATTAATGGATGAACTGGAAATATCCATGGAAGAAGTTTACGAAATCAATGGCCCGCTTGACCTCACTTTTCTTGCAAATATCATCGCTCTTCCCGGGTATGAAAATTTTCATTATCCCTCCTTTCAACCCTTGCCTCCGATACAGTTGCAGAATCACGAGGATTTATTTGACGCCATCAGCCGCGAGGATATTTTGCTGCATCATCCTTTTTATTCGTTTACCCCGGTTCTCGATTTGGTAAGACAAGCAGCAACAGATCCCCAGGTTTTAGCGATAAAACAAACCCTATATCGTGTAAGCGGCCATTCTCCTCTGATTGAAGCCCTATCTCAAGCTGCCGAAAATGGCAAACAGGTCACAGTACTGGTCGAGTTAAAGGCACGGTTCGATGAACAGAATAATATTCACTGGGCAAAGCAGCTTGAAAAGGCGGGCTGCCATGTTATTTACGGTCTTGTCGGGCTAAAAACCCATGGTAAAATTCTGCTCATCGTACGCCGTGAAGAAGAAGGAATCAAGCGCTACGTTCATTTAAGCACAGGAAATTACAATGATGTCACTGCCAATTTCTATACGGATATCGGCTTAATGACAGCCAATCCCTACTTTGGAGCAGATGCCTCAAATCTATTTAATATGCTTTCGGGTCTTTCTGAGCCAACGCATATGTATCGATTAACTTTAGCTCCCAAAGATCTCCGGTCCAAATTTTCGGAACTGATTGAACGTGAAACCCAACATGCCCGCGATGGAAAAACAGCCCGAATCACAGCGAAGATGAATTCTCTTATCGATAACCACATCATCGAAAAGCTTTATGAAGCTTCACAGGCCGGCGTCAAAATCGATCTTATTGTGCGCGGCATGTGTTGTCTGCGGCCAAACGTACCCGATTTAAGTGAAAATATTACGGTTCGCAGCATTGTCGGACGCTTTTTGGAACATAGCCGAATCTTCTATTTTTATAACGACGGACAGGAAGCAGTTTACCTTTCCAGTGCCGATTGGATGGAACGCAATCTCAACCGTCGTGTTGAAATTCTCTTTCCCATTGACGACAAAAAAGTAAAGAAGGAACTCCTGAAAATTCTTACATTATCGCTTAAGGATAATGTCAAGGCGCGGATTATGAATGCTGATGGTACATATTCCCGTCAAAAAGGCCAACGTGTAAGACCGATAAACAGCCAGCAGGTTTTCTATGAACGTGCGCTTAACACTTTCAATAGAAAAAAAGAGAGTGAGCAGGAGTTTAAATTCCTACCCATTCTCTCCAATTCATATGCAAATTAAGAAACACCTTTGAGAGCAGCCTGTCTTCCCTTATCTATTTTTACGATTTCATCTCCCAAAAGCTCCGCTTCCTTTAAATCGTGTGTCACCATAATAAAAGGAATCTTCCATCGCTTTTGAACCTTAAGCAACTCCTGCTGAAGTTCCCCCCTCGTATCCTGGTCTAAGGCCGATAAGGGCTCATCTAAAAGCAAAAGTTCGGGTTCTGTCATCAGAGCACGTGCCAGAGCAACCCTTTGTTTTTCTCCGCCGGAGATCTCTGAGGGATATCGATTTCTAAGATGCTCGATCTTAAACGTTTCGAGAACCTCATTTAGGACGATTCCTCTCTCCGTTTCTTTCTCACGTTTCTTCTTCCCATACAGTATATTTTTTTCAACGGTCATATGGGGAAATAAAGCATAATCTTGAAAAACGTAGCCAATTCTGCGCTGTCGAGTTGGAACATTAATCCGCTTCTCAGAGGAAAAGAGCATTTCTCCATTCATATTGATCTCCCCAAATGAAGGACTCTGAAGGCCGGCAATACACTGCAAAAGGGTCGTCTTTCCAGCACCGGAAGGACCAACCAGTGCAAGAATTCGATTCTGCAAAGTAAAATTTCCTTCTAATTCAAAAGAGGGCAATTTTTTTCTAAAATTCATTTTTATCATCAGACATCCCCCTTTTAGCTTTGCGCTTAGATCCTTTCCCCCAGTGATTTAAGCCATAAATCACGAGAAAACTAAAAATTGTCATGATCAATACTAAGACTATGGCTTCATGGCTCATGCCTGCTTCACTATAAAAATAGATGGCAAGCGGCATCGTTTGCGTCCTCCCAGGAATGTTACCGGCAATCATTAAGGTTGCCCCAAATTCGCCTAAGGAACGTGCAAAAGCTAAAACAAAACCTGCTAAAACTCCATTCCAAGCTAAAGGAAGCGTTATGGTAAAAAACACTTTAAATTCTCCTGCTCCCAAGGTTCGCGCAGCATTCTCCAAATTAGGATCCACGCTCTCAATAGAAGCCTTGACTGACTGATACATCAGAGGAAAAGATACAACAACTGCGGCAATGATGGCACCCCAAATTGTAAAAACGATACGAACATTGAACATGGATTCCAACAATCGACCCAAAGGACCATTCTTCCCAAAAATATAGAGAAGAATAAAGCCAACAACTGAAGGCGGGAGTACTAATGGTAAGGTTATCAGCGACTCGATAATATCTTTACCTGGAAATTTTCTTTTCACCATATGCCCTGCGACAGGAATTGATAAACAGGTTACGATCAGCACTGAGGCAACGGCAACTTTCAGTGACAGAAGAATTGGTATAATATTAACCCCCATAAAGCTCTCCCATAATCTTCTAGCTCTTCATTATTTACTCATTGCTCTAAAACCAAACAGAATTTTTCTTTATACTGACTTTCATTTTATTTATGTTTGATTATAATGGTTTATGATAAAACATATATTCAAGTATTTCTATTAAAGCAAACACAAACTAACATAACTTAACTACATGCTTATTATACGATATGTTATAATAAATAAGCAATATAAAAATGGAAGACAGGTGACCAACATTTGTCCAGTGATATATCTTATACCCCGGAAGAGGTAGCAAAGATTCTTAAAATCTCGAAATTTACGGTTTATGAACTCATTAAGCGTGGCGAGCTTACGGCCTATCATATAGGCCGCAAAGTGCGCGTCGAAAACGCCGATCTTGACCGTTATAAACAAAGAGCTAAAGGAGCTTCTTCGGCTTTATCGTCAGCCTCTTCTTCTTTTGGCAATTCTCCAAGTTCTAATACTAATTCTGCGTCAGATGAAGGCTTGGTTATCTGCGGTCAAGATATCGTCTTAGACATCCTTACACGTCAGTTGGAAAAACAGTTTCCCTCTCTTCGGTTTTTACGCCATTATATTGGAAGTATTGACGGACTTAATGCGCTTTACCGGGGACTCGCCAACGTCGTAACCACGCATTTATGGGATAGTGATACGGATGAATACAACATTCCTTATGTCCGCAGAATGATACCGGGACATGCGGCAATGATTATAAATCTGGTCTATCGGATCGAAGGGTTCTATGTTGCCAAAGAAAACCCTAAAAATGTTCTTACGTGGAATGACCTGACCCGGCCTGATGTTCGGTTTATTAATCGAGAAAGAGGATCAGGTGCTCGTGTATTACTTGATGAAAAGTTAAGAGTTTTAAAAATTAGCCATACCTCAATTAATGGATACACAGATGAAGAAATGAGTCATGTCGCAGTCGCCAGTAAAGTGGCACGGGGAGAAGCCGATGTTGGCTTGGGAATAGAAAAAGCGGCCATGCAAGTCAACAATGTCGATTTCATTCCCCTGCAAAAGGAACGTTATGATTTGGTCATTCGGCAGGAAGATCTTGAAAAACCGCATTTTCAAGCATTAATGAGCATCTTAAATACCACTTCTTTTAAAAATGAAGTTATGGGCATTGGCGGCTATGATGTATCGCATATGGGGCAAGTGATTGCCACTGTGTAAATGGTAATAGAATAGAACTCTAGATAACGCCCATGCTGGGCGTACGATTAAAAGAGGATGTCAATTCGTCAATTGACATCCTCTTTTTTGAGTTTTAACTCAGTATTTATTTACGCTGTAAAATTTAGAGTCCCGCTTGTTGGCGAAGGGTCTCCGCTTTATCTGTTCTCTCCCAAGGAAGATCAAGATCAGTTCGGCCAAAGTGACCATAAGCAGCAGTTTGACGATAAATCGGCCGACGAAGATCCAGCGACTTAATAATCCCTGCCGGACGAAGGTCAAAGTTTGCTTTGACAAGTTCAGCGATCTTATCTTCTGAAATTTTGCCTGTACTAAAGGTTTCTACTAAAACTGACACAGGATGAGCAACCCCAATAGCATATGCCAATTGAATCTCACAGCGGTCAGCTAAACCGGCTGCGACAACGTTTTTGGCTACATAGCGCGCAGCATAGGCTGCAGAACGGTCTACCTTTGTGGGATCCTTACCCGAAAAAGCACCGCCGCCATGGCGTGCCATTCCGCCATACGTATCAACGATAATTTTTCTTCCCGTTAAGCCGGCATCTCCTTGAGGTCCGCCGATCACAAAACGGCCTGTTGGATTAATAAAATAGCGTGTCTTATCATCAAGAAGCTCTTTAGGAACAACTGGAATAATAACCTGCTCTAAGAGATCACGACGAATTTGCTCTTGAGAAACATCAGGGTGATGCTGAGTTGAAATAACAATGGTATCAATTCGAACTGGCTTATTATCTTCATACTCAACAGTAACCTGAGTTTTACCGTCCGGACGCAGATAGTTTAAAATCTCTGATTTACGAACTTCACTCAGCCGACGGGATAAGCGATGTGCTAAATCGATGGGAAGCGGCATGAAACTTTCTGTTTCATTCGTAGCATAGCCAAACATCATTCCCTGGTCTCCGGCACCGATTGCTTCGATTTCGTCATCCGTCATTTCCCCTGTTTTAGCTTCTAAAGCCTTATCCACGCCGAGAGCAATATCAGCGGATTGTTCTCCAATCGAAGTAAGGACTGCACAGGTATCTGCATCAAAACCATATTTAGCACGGGTATATCCGATTTCGCGAATAGTAGCGCGAACAATATGCGGAATATCAACATAACAGTTTGTCGTAATTTCTCCGCTCACTAGGACTAAACCCGTGGTGACTGAAGTTTCGCAGGCAACACGTGCATACGGATCTTTAGTAAAGATTGCATCAAGTATTGAATCCGAAATCTGGTCACAAATTTTATCAGGATGTCCTTCTGTAACGGACTCTGAAGTAAATAATTTTCTTACCACTTTTTGTCACTCCTTTGTTCCACCAAGCAACTCAACAATCTCGTCTCTAAGATGCCGAGCCACCTCCAGCTTATTCATTTGAGGTAAATCTATTCTTCTCCCGTCAGGGAAGAGAAAACTAACACAATTCGTGAGGCTGCCAAAGCCTGAACCCGCTTGGGTAACATCGTTAGCTACAAGCATATCCACATTTTTTCGCAGCATCTTTTCCTGGGCGTTCGCCAGCAGATTTTCTGTTTCAGCTGCAAAGCCAATAAGAACCTGCTTCGTTTTCATTTTCCCAAGCTCAGCTAAAATATCGGGATTGGGAACTAATTCAACGAAAAGGCTTGTCCCTTTTTTCTTGATTTTCTGCGCCGCCATCTCTTTGGGGCGATAGTCTGCAACAGCAGCCGATTTTACGACGATATCGACATCGGGAAAATATTCGAGAACAGCTCGACGCATCTCCTCTGCAGTCATAACTGAAATCCGCTGAACACCAGACGGTACAGGCAACTCCGACGGAGCACTGACTAAAATCGTATCAGCTCCGGCCTCCTGCAAAGCCTGAGCAACCGCATAGCCCATTCTTCCGGACGAACGATTGCCGAGATAGCGGACTGGATCAAGAGGTTCTTGAGTCCCCCCTGCGGTAACTAATGCTTTTTTACCGCAAAGTAAATTTGAGGAGGCAAAAAAGCGTGTCAAGGTTTCTACAATCTCTACAGGCTCGCTCATACGCCCGTCTCCCACTGTTCCACAAGCCTGATAGCCATTTGCAGGTCCGATGCTATGCACTGAACGGGAACATAAAGTATTTAGATTTTGTTGAGTCGCCGGATGATGAAACATGGCATGATTCATAGCCGGGGCAACAAAAATTGGAGCTCGAACCGCAAGAAGAACCGTAGAAAGAAAATCATCTGCAATACCGACCGCCATTTTAGCTAAGATATTAGCCGTAGCCGGAGCAACCACTGCACAATCAACATGCTCTGCCAAAGCAATATGCTCGACATTCCAAATCTTGGGTTCCTCGAACGTTTCTACATAAACGGGATTCCCCGATAATGTTCGCAGCGTTAAGGGAGCAATGAATTCTGCTGCGCTTTTAGTCATAGCAACATGAACTTCAGCTCCCAATTTATGAAGACGACTGATGAGCTCTGCCGATTTATAAGCAGCAATCCCGCCTGATACGCCGACTAATATTTTTTTGCCGCTTAGCATTACTTAATACCTTCACGCGTTAGTTCGAAACGAAATCTTCCTTTAGCCACTTCATCCAAAGCCTGACTTACAGGTTTAACACCATGAGCATTTGCTTCATACTCCGGATCCTCCATCAGTGTCCGCGCGCGTTTTGCTACTGCAAGAACGAGCGTATACTTACTGTCAACCTTGCTCATCAATAAATCTAGGGAAGGCTGTTTCATAATTACACCCCCTGAAATTCATATGGTTTTCTTTTTACACGACATTTTTCTGCAACAAGGATACTTTTAAGTTTATCCACTGCCTTTTCCAGTTTATCATTGACGATGACATAGTCATATTCTGTAACATATTCAAGTTCGCGCTCAGCTGTTTCTAAACGTTTCTGAATGACATCCTCAGATTCCGTTCCCCGCTTATGAATGCGCTCTGAAAGTACACTCATTGAGGGCGGGACAACAAAAACATATACACCTTGGGGAAAACGTTTTTTAATCTGCAGCGCACCCTGTATTTCAATTTCCAGAATAACATCCATACCCGACTGAATCGCTTGTTCAACAGCAAAGCGTGGAGTTCCGTAGAAATTCTCGCAGAATTCAGCCCATTCCAGGAGCTCATCCTTTTTAATCATCGCTTGAAATTCTTCCCGCGAACGAAAGAAATAATGAGTTCCATCCACCTCACCGGGGCGTGATTTCCGGGTCGTAGCAGAGACTGAATATTTTATGTCGGGTAACTGCCGCAGTACTTCCTGACAAATCGTTCCCTTTCCTGCACCCGATGGTCCAGAAAGAACGATTAACAACCCATTATTCTTTTCCACATTGGGCCTCCTTAATCTGCCGGGTCCTCAATATGGGCATTGGATTCCTTAGTGGATAGACGATGTGCAACCGTTTCGGGTTGAACTGCAGACAGAATAACATGCTGACTGTCACAAATGATTACGGCACGTGTACGGCGGCCATAAGTCGCATCGATGAGCATCCCGCCATCCCGTGCTTCCTGAATGATCCGTTTAATAGGTGCAGACTCCGGACTCACAATAGAAATAATCCGGTTTGCTGAGACAATATTGCCAAACCCTATATTGATTAGTTTGATCTCCAAGATAATCCCTCCATTATTCAAGATTTTGGATTTGTTCCCTGATCTTTTCGAGCTCGCTTTTAACCTCGACCACAAGTTGGGCAATATTAATGTTATTAGCTTTTGAACCGATTGTATTTATTTCTCGGTTCATTTCCTGCACTAGAAAATCAAGCTTGCGCCCTACGGGTTCAATCCCTTGCAAGGTATGTGAGCCCTGATCAAGATGGCTTTGTAAACGAACCAATTCTTCAGTAATTGAAACCCGATCTGCAAATATCGCCACTTCATTTGCAAGTCGGGCTTCATCCAAGACCGTATTCTCACTCAGCAACAGCTGAATCCGATCCCGGAGACGCCCTTGATAATCAGAAACCATGCTGTCTGAAAAGGTCGAAATTTGGTCTTTAATCGTGGATATTCTGTCGAGACGCTTAAGAAGATCATGGATTAATTTTTCCCCTTCGACTTGACGCATCGTGTTATAACCATTCAGAGCTTCATTAACAGCGCTGCTTAGAATCTCCCATATATGTTCTAAATCTATTTCTTCATCTTCTACATCAAGAACTTCTGGCAAAGTGACTAAACGGTAAATATCAGTCTCATACGGCGTCTTAAGGGCTAAAGCGAGTTCCTTCAGTGTTTTATCATACGACAGCGCTAATTCTTTGTCAACCTTCACCAATCTCTTTTTTTCTTCGGTTTCCTTAACATTAACAAAGACATCGATACGGCCCCGCTGAATTTTCGCCTGAAGAAGCTTACGAATTCTTTCTTCAAAACTCATCATATTGCGGGGTAAGCGGATTGAGGCTTCAAAAAAGCGGTGATTTACGGATTTCAGTTCGACCGTAAACTGGTAGCCTTCGCCTGACGCTTCCCCTCGGCCAAATCCGCTCATACTATTTGCCATGCAGATTTCACCCATTTCTTTTCCTTAATATATAGGCTTTCATGTAACTACTCTGTAGAGTAAAAAGCAGCATTGTAGAAGATTGGGTCGTGTAGCTTCTCTCACATCTGCACCTTCGGGCGTGAATCTCCACAGGAGACTCACGTACTCAGCGCTTCAGGGCTGGCACACTCGCTTCCATAGCAGCTTCGCCAAACCTCAGGGTAATACCTAGAGTGAACCAGTGGCTTCGCTAGCTATGAAAGCATCGTGTGCCTATCCTCTTCGAGGATAAGTCAACTAAGTTTTGCGTTTCGTTCCTCAACTCAAACCAAGTTTCCTCTACCGCCCCTCCGCGAAATCGTTCACATCTGTGCGATATAGGAGACTGGCTTAAACTTAAGCCCAAGTCGACTTATCCTCGAAGGGGAGAAGCTACGCTTATGGGTCTTTTTAGTCTTTAGTCTTTCTAATCTTCTTTAGCTTCATATTAGACTTTCATGCTGCTACGCAGCATGAACAAACGGAGAGTTTAGATTATCTGTCATGTTTAAGCCTTCATTAATAGTCTTCATTAAATAAACTCCGGCGTAATTAGGTTATGCAAGCTTGTCATCTAATATTTGAGCCTTAAAAACATAGGTTGCAGGGCCGGTCATGTAAACATGATTATCCTGACCCCATTCAATCCATAAATCTCCGCCAGGAAGATGAACCGTTACGGCTCGCTCTATTTTTTGGTTAAGAACACTGGCTACGACTGAAGCGCAGGCCCCTGTTCCGCAGGCAAGAGTTGGTCCTGCTCCCCGTTCCCAGACCTTCATCGTGATCTCCTTTGGCGAATCGATACGCACAAACTCAACATTCGTTTTGCGCGGAAATAATTCATGCTTTTCAATGGCGGGACCAAGATGATCAAAATCAAGTTTCGCATAATCATTTATGAACAGAACACAATGGGGATTTCCCATGGAAACCGCTGTGTATTGATAAACTTGGCCGTTAACCTCGAGTTTAGCGCCTACTACAGGCTCTGTCTGAGCTAGGACTGGAATTAGTCCCGGTCTTAGGATTGGTGCTCCCATGTCAACCCGCACACCTTTTACCTCCCCTTCTTCAATTGTTAAATGGAGAGTTAAATTTCCTGCTAACGTTTCAGCCTTAATCGTATCCTTGCGAACATAACCTTTATCATAAATATATCGGGCAAAACAACGGATTCCATTCCCGCACATTTCCGGTTCTGAACCATCCGGATTAAAGATACGCATTCTGGCATCTGCGGTTTCAGAAGGAAGTACCACAATCAGCCCATCCGCTCCTACTCCAAACTGTCGGAGGCAAAGTTTCCGAGCGAGTTCAGGATAATTTTCCGGTGTTTCATCCGCAGCTGCTTGATTGTAAAAACGATCCAAGAAGACAAAATCATTTCCAAGACCATGCATTTTAATGATTTCCATCAATCTCTACCTCCTCGAGTTAATTAGTCGTCCTTCTATTTATTGATTATCCGAGAATTCTCCTTAGTCTATGTCAGTAATGCTAAACTTGATTTAAAGAATACTACGTCCTATCCCAAGGGTCAATGTCACTACCTTTAAGTTCTTCAGCCTTCATATTAATCCTTCAAATATAAAAGAGCAAGTTTATCAAAAACTTGCTCTTCCATTAGAGTAAAAACTAAATTTAACCTCTTGCGATTGACGTATCCCCATGCCATGTATTCTTAACAAGCCGCCAAAGTCCAATGAGGATGGAGGGGCCGCCGGCGACCGTTAAGATAAAACCCCATTGCCAGGAAAGAAGGGATGCTGTTTTGAAGATCGCCTGAAGCGGCGGTAAATAGACTACGCTTAGCTGCATCAGAGTTGAAATGAGCACTGCGGCGACCAGGTAAGGATTCGAGAACAATCCAACTTCGAATATGCCCCGTGTTTCCGACTTGCAGTCAAATACATGGAAAAGCTGAGAAAAGACGAGAGTACTGAAAGCCATCGTTCGAGCCCCTAACATATTCACCCCTAAGAAAAGTGCAGTTACGAATACGAACAACGTTCCCAGACCTATCATCGTTCCGCGAATCCCAATCTTTTGGGCTAATCCCCGTGCAAAAATGCTTTCTTCAGGCGCTCGCGGCGGGCGGCTCATAATATCCTTATCCATGCCGTCAACACCCAACGCCATAGCAGGTAAACCATCGGTAACTAAATTAACCCAAAGAATTTGTATTGCGAGCAGCGGCAGCGGAAGCCCGAGAAGTGTAGCTAAAAACATGGTTAGAACTTCTCCTAAATTACACGATAATAAATAGCGAATAAATTTGCGGATATTATCATAGATGGCGCGGCCTTCCTCAACTGCTGCGACAATCGTGGCGAAGTTATCATCAGCCAAAACCATGGCTGAGGCTTCTTTGGTTACATCCGTACCTGTTTTCCCCATCGACACGCCGATATCTGCTTCTTTTACCGCGGGAGCATCATTAACTCCGTCCCCTGTCATTGCTACGACTTGGCCGTTTTTCTTCAGTGCGCGAACAATGCGGAGTTTATCTTTTGGAGTTACCCGAGCATAAACAGAAGTCGTCATTACTTTCTTCTCAAGCTCTTCATCCGACAGGTATTCAAGCTCTGCACCCGTCAAAATGCCTTGGGAATTCTCTCTTAATATTCCTAGCTCCTGGGCAACAGCCTCTGCTGTCAAACGATGATCCCCAGTAATCATCACAGGCTTGATGCCCGCGTGCCGGCAAACCTTAATCGCTTTGCCGGCACTCGTTCTTGGAGGATCAATCATCCCCATCAGTCCAACAAAGACCAGATTTTCCTCAATACTTTCATCGTCTTTTTCATCCTCTTGCAGTTGACGCTCAGCAACTGCTAAAACACGTAAGGCCTTGCGTGCCATTTCATCGTTCGCATGCATAATCGTCCGCCTGCGAATATCATTAAGCTCCACAATTCCCTCTGAGGTCAGTTCTGCTTTACAAAGTCTTAAAATAACATCCGGAGCACCCTTAACATACGCCCTTTTCCCGCTCTTTCCCTGATAGATAACGCTCATTCGTTTCCTGTCAGAATCAAAAGGAATTTCCCCCATCCGTTCTTCCTTTCGCTCTAACGTCTCCCTCCAGATACCCGCTTTTGCTGCGGCAACCAATAATGCTCCTTCTGTGGGATCTCCTTCAATCCCCCAAGGAGACTCCTTGCTGGATGACCGGAAAAGTCCTGCAACTTGTATCCCCTTACGGGTTAATATGGAATTGTTGCATAAAGCGGCAACTTTTAATGCTTCATTTAAAGGATCCTTTGAGGTCATCGGATCCCCGCCATGGAATTCTCCTTTGGGATCGTATCCCTGCCCCGTCACCGCTGTCATTCGACGGTCCGAGTAAATTTGACGGACCGTCATTTCATTTTGGGTGAGCGTCCCCGTTTTATCAGAACAAATAACTGTAGCACAGCCTAGCGTCTCTACGGCGGGAAGTTTGCGAACAATTGCTTTTCTTTTAACCATGCGCTGAACCCCAATAGCCAACGCTACTGTGACAATTGCCGGCAGCCCTTCTGGAATCGCGGCAACGGCTAAAGACACTCCAGCCAGAAACATCTTATAAAAACCTTCCCCCCGCCAAACGCCCGTAATAACGACCAGCGCACAAACGGCAAGACTAATCAATACGAGATATTTCCCTAGCTGAGCCAAACGTTTTTGAAGGGGAGTCTCTTCGTCCTCGACGCTTTGGATCATGCCTGCGATAATCCCCATTTCGGTATCCATCCCCGTAGCTACGACCACGCCGGCCCCACGGCCATTGACGACAATCGTTCCCATGTAGCCCATATTTACCCGGTCAGCCATTGGAGTCAATTCATCCGTTAAAGCTAAAACGCTCTTAGCAACAGGATGTGACTCCCCTGTTAACGCGGATTCTTCCACCTCTATATTAACCGCTTGAATCCAGCGAATATCCGCAGGAATACGGTCCCCGGCTTCTAATAAAACAATATCCCCCGGCACCAGCTCTGCAGCTGGAATTCGAACTTCCACACCATCTCGAAGTACCCGAGCTTCCGGGGCCGTTAAAGATTTAAGAGAATCCATCGATTTTTCCGCCCGATATTCTTGAATAAAACCCAGTACTGCATTCACAATTAAAATCGCCATAATTGTAATGGCATCAGCAACTTCTCCTAGCACCCCCGACACGATCGTTGCTGCCAGTAACACTAAAACCATAAAATCCTTAAACTGTCCCAGAAATACGAAAACGGGGTGAGTTCCTTTTTTGGTACGGAGCATATTTTGCCCGAATTCGGTTAAACGCTGGTTCACCTCTTTTAGGCTTAATCCCTTTCCTGGATGAACTTCAAATGCCTTTGCAACATCAATCCAAGGTAAAACATGCCAAGCTTGCTGCCGCATTCCTTTCTTCCTCCTTTACATCCTGTCCTATCTTTTGTACATGCTTATTCAGGAGGGAAAAGAAAAATAACCAAGAATTATGGTATACTAGATCAACATGGAAATCGAAAGGAGTTATCCTCATGGCCTTAGATGGTGTAACCCTTAAACACCTTGTAAAAGAACTCGCGCCTCAACTGATCGGGGCACGAATAGATAAAGTGAATCAGCCTGAGAAAGAAGAAATACATCTTTTGCTTCGCACTCAAAGACAATCTCTGCGCTTGCTTTTAAATGTAAGTGCAACCGCTGCTCGTCTCCACCTCACTCCGGAAAACAAAAAAAATCCAACGACTCCCCCGATGTTTTGCATGATTCTGCGCAAACACCTCGAAGGAGGGAAGATCATCAACTTCGAGCAAATGGGGCTTGAGCGTATCGTCTTAATCACCATCCAAAATTACAATGAATATGGAAACCTTGCTGCTCTTCAGCTTTACCTTGAAATTATGGGCAAGCATAGCAATCTAATCCTCGTTGATCCTGAACGGGAGATTATCCTTGATGGCCTAAAGCGTTATTCTCATGCTGTCAGCCGCCATCGTGAAGTACTTCCCGGCCGCGTGTACATTACCCCACCTTCACAAGGAAAGTACGACCCCATTTCAGAGGAAGAGACTTTTAGTTCTATCCTTTTTCAAGAAGAAATCTCCAGTAAATTGACCGACCTTCTGGTCAAGCGTTTTGCGGGAGTCAGTCCGGAACTCGCCCGAGAAATCATCATCCGAGCAGGATTAAGTGAAAGGATGCAAGTGGAACAATGCGGTGATATTGATATTTCCCGTGTTTTTCAAGGTTATCTTGCTCTCGCTAATCCTGATGCGTTTCCAAAAATCGAACCCTGTCTCTATTTCCAAGGAGGAGGTTCCTTGAAAAATGGGCTGCCTGCAGCCTTTACTTTTGTTCCCTTTCAACAGTACCAAGGCTTAGCCATTGAAACATTTTCTAATCTAAACGATGCAATTGAACGATTCTATCGCATGAAAGCGAATAATAATAATCTTGAAGCCAAACGCGGATCTCTTCGTAAAATTGTTGCAGAACACCTTCAGCATATGACAAAAAAGCTGGGCATTTATGAAGGAACGATTGAGAATGCTGAAAAATCCTTTAAGTATCAGCGGTGGGGAGAGTTAATCACTGCCAATCTTTATCGTATTAAACCGGGAATGAAAGAAATTATCGTCGAGGATTATAACGAAGAAACCCTCCCGAAGATCACCATCCCCTTGGATCCCCAACTTAGTGGAATAGATAACTCCCAGCGCTACTACCGCCTTTATAACAAAGCTAAAGTAACGATTCAAAAAACTGAACCGCTGAAATCGGCCACTCTAAACGAGGTGAATTACCTCGAATCCGTCCTTCTCAGTCTCGACAATGCTTCCACTCCTTTAGAACTCGAGGAAGTTCATAAAGAACTCATTGATCAGGAATACCTTTCTGGAAAAAGCGTTCATAAGAATATTGAGAAGAAAAAAGGGAAATTTGCATACAAAAAGGACACCAAGAAAAAACAAGGGAATAAACCTGAAGACCCTCAGCCTAAAACCTATTTTTCCAGTACCGGGAGAATAATTTTTGTTGGGAAAAACAATCGCCAAAATGACTGGTTAACGTTAAAAAGGGGCCGTCCTCAGGACTTATGGCTCCATGTTAAAAACATCCCCGGTTCACACGTTCTCATCCCGCTTGAGGAAGGGGAAGAATTTCCGGATGACACCACTCTGGAAGAAGCGGCAGCACTTGCCATTCATTTTAGCCAAGCGAGAAATTCAACCCTTGTTCCTGTAGATTACACACACGTTAAAAACATTAAAAAGCCTAATGCAGCTAAGCCGGGAATGGTCATCTACGAAACAAACTGGACATTGTATCTTACTCCCAAGCCAGAGGTTCTGCAGAAATTGTTTGCCAGTGAGACAACAGAAGAAATAATGAACATTAGAAAAGGGACAGGCATAACGCCTGTCCCTTTTCTAAAATATTTTCGTTATGTTAATGAGTTACTGGAGTAAAAACCTTAAGCAATTGATCAACTATTATCGGCGAGAACTCTTTTGCCTTTCCCGCTGCAATTATTTCCATCGCCCCCATAACTCCCATTCCCTGACGATAGGATCGATCCTCAATCAAAGCAGCAAGCACATCAGCAACAGCTACAATCTGAGCATTAGGGTGAATTTCTTCCTTCTTGAGACCATGAGGATAACCCTTCCCATTCCAGCGTTCATGATGCTGAATGATCGGCTGCTGTATCATTTTCGAAAGGCAGAATGGTTTAATCAATTCCATACCATATTGAGGATGTTTTTTAATAACTTCATACTCATCTTCCGTTAGTTTTCCAGGTTTATTCAAAATGCTTTTAGGCACTTCTAATTTTCCCAAGTCATGTAGAAGTGCTCCCAAAGCAACTTCTTCTAAATTTTTTCCTTGATAACCCATCTCCCGTGCAATGAGTATTGTAAGAAGCGATACATTGGCTGAGTGTATAAGGGTTTCTTGATCATATATCCAAAATCTGTACCAAGGTAATCTCGCCTTCTGAGGCTTTTTGATCTCTGAAATTATACCATTCACAATCGTTACTGCATTAATAAGTTTTTCATGCCATAAAAGCATAGGATTGAAATTAAGGTTGTGTATTATTATTTCATCCACCCTTCACATTCGCCTCCACCTTGATATAACTTTTATGTTTCTAAATTTATGGTCCTATTTTTCTACAATTTCTCATATATACCTACAATAAGATATATTCCTATATAATGCCTGATTTTCATACATTACAGAGTTTTCTTGCTACATTGCAATATGTATCATGCTATACTTAATAGCAAGCCAGCCCCCCGTTCACTTGGAGGGATTTTCATCGTGAATTTGACAACATCTCTTTTTACAATTCCCGAACAGATTTCCAGGCAGATTAAGGAAGCAATATTACGAGGGGAGCTTCTGCTTGGTGATCGACTTCCTTCTGAAAATAAATTAGCCGAATTATTCGGTGTAAGCCGTTCAACAATTCGTGATGCACTTCATCTCTTAAAAACAGAGCACATTATTGAAACACGTAAAGGAAATCAAGGTGGTAATTTTATTGTTCAAAAAATCTCCCCTGAGCTCATTCAAAATTTGAACAAATATGCATTTTCTTCATTGAAAATAAACAGTCTCTCGTTAGAACATTTCTTTGATTTGAGTTTCCTGGTCGAAGTGCCTGTTGCTGGTTTGGCTGCAATTTATAGATCAAGAGAAGATATAATTCGTTTAAAAAAGCTCCTAAGCACCTTAAAAGACTTATGTTTATCGACTCATTCCTCATACTCGCTTCTTCAATCCGTGATTTCTTTTCATCGCGTTTTAGCGTGTGCTAGTCATAATCCGCTCATAATTGAAGTCATTGATCGCCTATACCAACTGAATGAAGTTTTATCTCTTCAGTTTTCACTCTCTTCCAATCAGCAAATATCCCTTTTTAAAACTCTTCATACAATTTATCTTTCGATAGAAAACCAGAATGCTTCAAATGCTAAAGAGGGTATGCATGAACATCTTAGATTTCTTCAAAATTATATAAAAATAAAAGAACAAAACATTATATTTGGAGATTCTATCTCATCCAGCACTTAACTTATCAGAACTTTCCTAAAAAGACTCAGCTTAACCATTGAGTCTTTTGTTATGTTTAATTCGACTATAATTGCTTAGCAATACTGCTTAATTCGGAAGCCATTGACGTTATTTCTTCTATACTCGCTGTAATTTCTTCTGAAGCCGCAGCTTGTTCCTGACTTGAATTTAAGGAACCATTGCTTTTTTCAATAACCTTGTCAACATCGATTTTAATATTTTCGGTCAATTCTTTAATTTGTGGAACTGTACTCTTGGATTGTTCAGAGAGTTTTCGGATTTCTTCAGCAACTACACCAAATCCTCGGCCAGCCTCTCCAGCTCTAGCCGCCTCAATAGCTGCGTTTAACCCAAGCATTTTGGTTTCATCGGCAATTTCCTTGATAAATACTGAGACTTGGTTAATTTTTTCAGAAAGGGAAATGATCCCGTTTATTTCCTTATTCAGCACCTGCTCATTTTCATGGATTTGTGAAGCAGAAGCTGCTAATTGCTCAATTGCAGCTGAAATACCACTGAGACCATGATCAAGATTCTCTGACATATCACGTAATTGGATCGCTATCTCTTTAGGTAAGGCAATCCCAAACGTTGCAACTACTTCATTATTTTCATCAAACAACGGGTAATTAACACCTAAAACAGGTACTCCATATGTACTTGCATCAAACTCTTTAATTGTAATCTGTTTTGTTTTAATCGAATTTAAGGCAATATCGTTTTCTGTTAATTCATTACCAACTTGTATGTTTGGCAAATCAAACACTTTCGAAGACTGTCTGTATGAATATTTCTGTAAGTCAGTCATATACAACAAAACACCTTCTGGAAACATCTCTGCCAAGATCGAAGCAAAATGATCAAACGCAGCCGCAATAGGATGTAATATGGGGTAAAAAGCAGAAAAAGCGCCTACTGCATTACCTGCTTCGTCTATAATAGGTATGCAGTTTACTAATAACCTTATCCCGTAAACAGCTCTCGGAATTTTCTCCGCAATTGCCTTCTTCTCTGAAATAGACTTATGAGTGACGCTGTCACTACTAATCGATACTCCAACACTTAAAGCCCCGATATCAAAAACATCAGAATCATTTTTCCATGTTATTAGATCTCCTTCTGTCATGATATATAGAGGCCTATTATTTGCAGTGTTTGCTTGTATTTCAGCAAAGACTTTTAAACCATTTGCCTGATCAATGGAAATCATACCGTCAACTCCCTTTCACTTTCCAATTTGAATATTTCATTTTTAAATTCTAATGTGTTAAGCAATAGAATCAACCGTTGATCAATTTTTGCAATACCCTGAACGCTATTTCCTCCAAGGATTCCCATCTCCTTGCAAAGCCCTTCAATTAATTGTTCGTTAATGACGACAACTTCTGAAACATCGTCAACAATAATTCCTATATTCATTCCTTCTAAATCAAGAATAAGCAGCCGATGATCGCTGCTTCGTTCTGACTGCGCAATTCCAAATTTTTTCTTCGGGTCAATCACAGGAATTACTGTACCCCTCAGATTAATAACTCCTTCAATGAAATCAGGCATGTTAGGCATATTTGTAATTTGTGGTATCCGAAGAATCTCCTGAGTATAAGAAATATTAATACCATATTCTTGTTGCTCCAGGGTAAAAATAACGTATTGATGAGTGATCAATGAGTTCCCTCCTTTTCTTGTTTTTAAGTATCATAAATAAATTTTAAGTTTTCCTTTAGAAAAGAAATAAAAGGAATATAATTGTTAATATTTCCTCCTTTTCTAATTTCCTTTTAAATTTACATTTTCCTCTTAAATGCGTGATATTTAGACATTAGGATTTACCCGTTTCTTTCACCTATACTATAGTTGAAACTAAAAAAGGAGCCAGCAGATTGTAATAAACATTCTGCAGACTCCTTTTAGTTTTAGAGAAATGTCTTTGTCTTAGAAGTAGAAGCTTTTAATTAAATACTTCTGCTCCCAGGTTTAATCGCGGGAATACCTTCTTCACAGAGCGGGCAGGCTTCCGGATCAAAGGATTCAATCTCCAGCTTTAACAGCGAGACATGAGGAATCCCAAAGTCGATCGTTCCACCGCTGCGGTCGACTAACACTCCGACTCCGACAGGTTCCGCCCCCAGCTTTCGTACAACTTCAATGACCTCTTTAACCGATCCCCCTGTTGTAATAACATCTTCTACGACCAATACCTTTTGTCCGGGAGAAAGTTCAAAGCCCCGGCGAAGCGTCATTGCTCCATTTTCACGTTCGGTAAAAAGCACCTTGGCTCCTAAAGCCCTTCCCACCTCATGGGCAACAATAATTCCGCCCATAGCCGGGCCGATGACAACATCAATTCCTTGATTCTTCCAGGCTTGAGCCAACTCTTCGCCTAAACGGCCTGCATGCTGCGGATACTGCAGGACCTTGGCGCATTGCATATAACGGTTGCTATGTCTTCCCGAGGTCAAACGGAAATGGCCTTTAAGCAAGGCACCGCTTTCCTCAAAAATCTTTAATACCTCTTCAGTCGTTATCATTAGCATTTACCCCTTCCTGTTTTTAATTAAATTAAACGGCTATAACTTCTTCCTTATCGGTAGCCTCTTACACAGAAGCAAACGATTTCGCGAAGAGGCGGCTCAGCACACAACGCTTTCATGGGTTAGCGACGCCAGCGGTTCACTTCAGGTATTACCCAGAGGTTTGGCAGAGCTCCCATGAAAGCGAATGTGCCAGCCTTGGAGCGCCAAAGTGAGCGGCTGTGTAAGAAGCTGCCCATTAATCCCAAAGATGTTCTAAGGCTTCTCGCGGATTCTCAGCCCGGGTAATCGGCCGCCCGACGACAATATATGAGCTTCCTGCTTCAATGGCTTCACGCGGTGTTAAGGTCCGCGCCTGGTCCTGAGTCTCACTGCCAGCGGGCCGGATTCCCGGAGTAATCAACAGAAAATCAGGTCCGCACTGGGCTCGAAGCTCTCGTGCTTCCTGAGCAGAAGCTACAACTCCTGCAAGTCCTGCACTTTGGCCCAGCTCGGCAAGCTTAAGGACCTGTTCCTTCAGGTCTCGACCGACTCCAAGCTCGTTATGAAGGCGCTCCTCATCTAAGCTTGTTAAAACGGTAATTCCCACAAGCTTAAGGCCGTTTTCAGACGTTGACGCCGCTTTGGCTGTTTCTACAGACTCAGCCATCATTGGGTAGCCGCCGCTGCAATGAATCGTCAGCAAATCCGCTCCGCAGTTCGCCAATACCGCCACTGTCCGTTTAACGGTATTCGGAATATCATGCAGCTTAAGATCCAAAAAGACTCGAAAGCCCATCTGTTTTAGTTCCCGAACGATTTCTGTTCCGGCGATACTATAGAGTTCCAACCCAACCTTTACCCAGCAGCCGCTCCCTTGGAGCTGCTTCGCAATTTCCAGCGCTTTCTTCCGATCATCCACATCAAGTGCAACCATAACCCGTTCATTCAACTCTGAATTCATGTCCACCTTTTGCCTGCCTTTCCTTATCTATCTTTTCTTCCAGGCTAAACCCGTCAGACCGCTCACTTCCGAAATGCCATGGCACCGGCAATACGCTTTAATTCCTTTTAATACTTCCAGAGGAGCGCATGGATCTACAAAGTTCCCAGTACCGATACTGACCGCACTTGCTCCCGCGAGAAGAAACTCGACTGCATCCTGCCAAGTCAGGATTCCCCCCATGCCAATAATCGGTACATTGACAGCCTGAGATACTTCCCAGACCATGCGCACAGCCACAGGGCGTACGGCAGGACCGGATAAGCCGCCAACCGTGTTTGCCAAAACTGGACTTTGTTTTTCAATGTCAATACTCATTCCTAAGAGAGTATTGATCAAGGAAATAATATCTGCTCCGCCGCGCACCGCTGCTTTTGCCATTTCGACAATACTGGTTACATTCGGGGAAAGCTTGGCGATAACCGGAAGATCCGTTTCAGCCTTAACGGCAGCAATGACTTGCTCGGCACTGGCCGGATCCGTCCCAAAAGCCATTCCCCCATGCTTTACATTCGGGCAGGAGATGTTCACCTCGAGCGCGGCAAGTCCTGAGCCTTTTTGAAAAGCCCGTGCCATCGTGACATAGTCCGCAACGGAAAATCCGGAAATATTGGCAATCGCAGCCGTAGGAAGCTCCCGAACCTTCGGAAGATAGGAAGCGATAAATTCATCCAGGCCGGGATTTTCCAATCCTACCGAATTCAGCAGTCCGGAGGGCGTTTCGGCAAGTCTGGGCACAGGATTTCCCAACCGAGGTTCAGGGGTAATTCCTTTAAGTGTAATTCCGCCCAAAGCTTCAACCGGACAAAGCTCCGCATATTCTTCGCCAAAACCATACGTTCCCGAAGCTGTTATCACTGGATTTTTTAAGGTCAGAGGACCTAATTTTACCTGAGTATTGACCGTTTGTGTTAAATCTTTAGAGGGTTGCATTCCAAACAACCTCCTTCGCCTTAAAAACGGGACCGTCCTTACAGACTTTTCCGCGCCGAAGCTTTCCTTCTTCATCCCGGAGAGTACAAACGCATCCCAAACATGCGCCAACCCCGCAGCCCATTCTTTCTTCCAAGGAAACCTCGACTTCAAGAGCCGTTTCCTTGAAAAAGTCACTGACTGAAGCCATCATTCCCATGGGACCACAGACAGCAACCCGTCCCGTTTTTGCCAGTTCACGCTTTGCCAGCAGGTCCAAAACCGTTCCCTGTACGCCCATGCTTCCATCAAGGGTACTTACCTCGATAGAAATATCTTGAGCATGCCAAAAGCTTAAACCGGCACTTTCTAAAAATCGCTTATTTTCTCCGCCCCAAAGCAAGTGAACGTTTACTCCTTGTTCGGAAACTTTTTGAGCTAAAGGGAGAAGCGGAAAAATCCCAATTCCCCCAGCCACAAGATATAAATCCCCGCTTCGCGGAACTGTAAACCCTTTGCCTAAAGGTCCTAAGAGATTAAGCTCATCTCCGGTTTTAGCCTGAGACAGAAACTCGGTTCCTTTTCCCTTGAGGCGGTAAAGCAGCGTAATTTCTTGTTTATCTTTGTCAATTCCCGCAATACTGATGGGTCTTCTCAGAAGGGGATCCATTCCTGAAGAAACTTTAAGATGAACAAACTGTCCGGGTTCTGCCTCTTGAGCAATCTCAGTTTTCAGCACCAACCGGCGGATTTTGTATTGCGGATCTCCTATCCCTTCATGTTTAATAATTTTTGCCTCATCTAAAAGCATCCATTCATCTCCTTCTTCCCGCACAAATACCTGAGCTAACATCAACTCTCACCTAAACTAGGAATTCTCATTTATGTGCTCGTTATCCTTTAACGATATTTCTAGATCAAAATTTTAATGCACACTTTTTCCCAGAGGCATAAGACTTGGGGCAATCGATTCCAAAACATGCAGCCAGGCAGAAGCTGTATCCAGACTGGTAAAGCAGGGAATCCCATGCTCAACAGCCGCCCGGCGGATAATAAAGCCGTCACTCGCCTGACGTTTATTATGCGTTGTTGTATTGATAACGCCTTGAATCTGCCCGTCACGAATTCCTTCAGTGATTTCCATTGAACCTTGATGCAGCTTGGAAACGCGCTCTGCGTCAATCCCGGCTTCTTGCAGGACTCGGCTCGTCCCCTCGGTTGCTAGAATTCTAAAGCCCAAATCACTAAACCGTTTAACAATCGGCAGACCTTCCGCTTTATCCCGATCGGCTAAGGTCACAAGCAAGGTCCCATGACCGGCCATACTCAGTCCGGAAGCCACTAGTGCTTTATACAACGCTTTTTCATACGTAATATCCGCTCCCATAACCTCACCGGTGGACTTCATCTCCGGTCCGAGTGAAGGCTCAACCTTGTGGAGCTTGGAGAAGGAGAAGACAGGCGCTTTGACTGCATAGAATTCGCGTTTCGGCCACAGACCCGTACGAATTCCTAATTCTTCAAGAGAAGACCCGATAATGACTTGAGTGGCTAAATCAACGATCGGAACCCCCGTCACTTTGCTTAAGAAAGGTACGGTACGGCTTGAACGCGGATTGACCTCAAGAACATAGACTTCGTCTTGATAGATGACATATTGAATATTAAGCAAACCACGAATCCGCAGCGCTCGGGCAATCGCTATTGTCAGCTCTCCAATCCGCTCCTGAGCAGATTGTGCCAAGGTCTGCGGCGGGCAAACCGCAATCGAGTCTCCCGAATGGACACCCGCTCTCTCCAAATGTTCCATTATTCCAGGAATGCTGACGTTTTCACCGTCAGAGACTGCATCGACTTCAACCTCTGTCCCGACGAGATACTGATCCATCCAAATTTCTTGACCTGGAAACTCATCCAGTGCTCTTTGAATCACTTTTTCCAATTCCAGCGGAGAGTAGACAATTTCCATGGCTCGCCCGCCTAAGACATAGGAAGGCCGAACCATTAGAGGGAGGCCGATGGTTTCAACCACTTTAAGCGCTTCTTCGAGCGAAGCAGCCTGTCCGCCGCGCGGTCTTTTGGCTCCGATTTCCTGTAAAACCTCATCAAACAGTCCGCGTTCTTCTGCACGGTCGATATCCTCGATTCCTGTGCCCAAAATCTTATAGCCTCTTTGAGCAAGCGGTTTGGCCAGTCCAATCGCGGTTTGACCTCCGAATTGAACGATGATGCCTTCGGGTTTTTCCCGTTCAAGAACAGCGGTCACATCTTCGAGGGTCAGCGGCTCAAAATAAAGACGGTCTGCCGTATCAAAGTCTGTGGAAACCGTTTCCGGATTATTGTTAATAATGATCGTTTCCACGCCTGCCTTGCGTAAAGCAAGTACAGAATGTACGGAACAGTAATCGAATTCAATTCCCTGCCCAATCCGAATCGGACCGGAACCAAGAACAACCACTTTACGCCGCGAAGAGGGTTCAGCCTCTTGTTCCTGGTCATAACTCGAGTAGAAATACGGGGTTTCCGCTTCAAATTCTCCTGCACAGGTATCGACCATTTTAAAGACAGGTTGAATTCCTTCTTTAAGGCGGAATTGAAACACTTCTTCTTCAGAACTATCCCAACAATTCGCAATCACGACATCGGAAATTCCCAGCCGTTTGGCATTAAGCAGCGTCGCCCGGTCCCAAGATGAACGGCAAAGCGTCTCAGACATCTTCACCACTTTTTCAAGGGCACGCAGGAAATAAGGATTCCAGCGGGTGAGGTTCTCAAGCTTAGCCACGGTCCAGCCTCTGCGCAAACCTTCAGCCATCACGAAAAGCAATTGGTCATCCGGTTTTTCACAGCGCTGGCTTAGTTCTTCTTCACTTAACTCTTCTAATTCCGGCAGGAGTACGCCAAAGGTTTTAATTTCTAAGGAGCGCACCGCTTTCATCAGGGCTGTTTCAAGATTGCGTCCTAAGCCCATCACTTCACCGGTTGCTTTCATCTGGGTTCCGAGACTCCGATCCGCATCCGAGAATTTATCAAAAGGCCAGCGCGGAATTTTAACAACCACGTAATCAAGAGCCGGCTCAAAACATGCCGAGGTTTTCCCTGTAACCGCATTGGGGATTTCGGGCAGCGTTTTCCCTAAAGCGATCTTAGCCGCGACCTTGGCAATCGGGTATCCGGTAGCTTTCGAAGCTAAAGCACTCGAACGGCTGAGACGAGGGTTAACTTCAATAACGACATATTCTAACCGTTCCGGGTTTAACGCATATTGGACATTGCATCCTCCTTCGATCCCCAACGCCTCGACAATTCGGCGGGCGGAAGTCCGAAGGGTTTGGACCTCGCGATCCGTCAGGGTTTGGCAGGGAGCGACGACGATGCTGTCTCCGGTATGCACACCCACTGGATCCATATTTTCCATATTGCAAACGGTAATGCAGTTTCCGGCACTGTCTCGCAGGACCTCGTACTCGATTTCTTTCCAACCGGCAACACTTCGCTCAACCAAAATCTGACCAATTAAACTGGCTTGAAGACCTCCCTGAGCAATTTCCTGCAAGGACTCACGGTCGTGTGCAATTCCGCCGCCGGTTCCGCCTAAGGTATAAGCCGGGCGCACAATCACAGGGTATCCGATCGAGTCCGCAAATTCCACGGCTTCCTCAACATTCTCAACAATAACACTAGGCGGTACAGGTTCTCCCAATTCGTTCATCAGGGAACGGAATCCTTCGCGATCTTCCGCGCGCTCAATGCTTTGAAGAGACGTCCCCATCAGTTTTACTCCGCAGCGGTCAAGCACACCTTGCTGCGCCAATTGAAAGGCAAGGTTCAAGCCTGTTTGTCCGCCCATGGTTGGAATTAATCCGTCCGGTCTCTCACGTTCAATGATACGTTCCACAAATTCTACCGTCAGAGGTTCTATATAAACACGGTCCGCAACTTCAGGATCCGTCATAATCGTTGCCGGATTTGAATTGACAAGAACGACTTCAACGCCCTCTTCCCGCAGCGCGCGGCAAGCCTGAGTTCCCGCATAGTCAAATTCTGCGGCTTGCCCAATAACAATCGGTCCTGAACCGAGAACCAATACCTTTTTCCACATCGCTTTCTCCATCTTCCTACCTCGCTTTCTCACTCAATCCATGATTAAGCCGATCTTGAGAAAGAAATCTTCAAAGATCTTTTGATTTTCTTCCGGGCCCGGAGCACTTTCCGGATGATATTGAACCGAAAATACCGGATATGTTTTATGCTCCATCCCTTCGACCGTCCCATCATGCACATTTCGCAGAATAACGTCAAAGCCTGAACTAGCCAGAGATGCTTCACGAACAGCATACCCATGATTCTGAGCTGTCATCGTTGCCTTAAGAGTTCTACTGTCCTGGACCGGATGATTTCCTCCCCGGTGTCCGAAAGGAAGTTTATATGTTTCTCCCCCTGCTGCCAGAGCAAGAAGCTGATGACCTAAGCAAATTCCTAATATAGGCAATCTCGGTAAAAGCTCACGTACGGTTGCCACAACCTCCGGCAATTCACTGGGATCTCCCGGTCCGTTGCTTAGAACCAACGCCTGAGGTCTGGATTGCAAAATCTCTTGCGCCTTAGTCGAAGCCGGAAAAACCCGGATTCGGAAGCCGTATTCCTGTAAGGATCTTAAAATATTGCGTTTCGCGCCGCAGTCGAGTACGGCGACATAAGGGCCTTTTCCCGGAATTTCATAACTTTCGGCAGTCGTTGTCTGGTACACCCAATGCGTTTGAGGGCGCCAATCCAATTCTCCCTGCTTCACGCTTTCCCAATAGCGAAGTCCGTCTTCTTTACGCCGAACCAAGACCCCGGGAATCGTTCCCTGTTTGCGAATATGACGGGTCAGTGCTCGTGTATCGACTCCTTTAAGGCCCCATATTTGATGAATCTGGCAAAACTCTTCTAATGTTCCGTTCGCGTGCAGGCTTCCTTCGCCATCCGATAATTCCCGAACGATCAAACCTTTCAGAAGAACTTTATCGGCTTCATTTTCTTCATCATGCCACCCGTAATTTCCGATTTGAGGATGTGTCATCACAAGAATCTGACCTGCATAGGACAAATCCGTGACAATCTCCTGATAACCGCTCATCGATGTATTAAAGACGACCTCTCCTGCCTGCTCTCCTTTATCGGTGGGCCAGGCTCCAAAGCCTTCTCCTTCAAACACTGTTCCATCTTGTAATACTAAAAAAGGCATTCTATCGTCCTCCTGTTCATCCTATATTTTACGATATCTCTCTGTACCTTAACCCCATTGATTTCCTGCCATATTTTATCCTGATCTCTCTGATAACGAAGTTCTCCGCCGACCCAAACCATGGAACTAAACCCCTGGAGCTCCCGTCCCAGGAAAGGAGTGTTCAGAGATTTTGAGGCAAACCAGCCCGGTTCAACCTTTTCAATCCGCTCAGGATCAAAAAGGACGACATCGGCAATTCCGCCTTCCTGAACAGCTCCTCCTGGAAGATTAAATCGCCGTGAAGGGTTTAGACTCCAGTTTTTAATCAGTGTTTCTACGGATAGTTTGCCGGGTTTAACAAGGTAGGTCCAAACGGCGGCAAGCGCGGTTTCTAAGCCTGCTATTCCAAATGGAGCCTCACCAAAAGGTTTCATTTTTTCTTCCCAGGTATGAGGAGCATGATCCGTAGCCAGCATATCAAGGGTTCCATCCAGAACTCCTCCAAGCAAGGCCTGTTGATCCTCTCTTGAGCCAAGCGGCGGATTAACCTTATAAGAGGTGTTATATTCCGAATCAAGAAGTGCTTCATCCGTAAAGATAAGGTGATGGGGATTGACCTCTGCCGTGACATCCACTCCGCGTTTTTTAGCTGCCCGTATTAACTCCACACTCTCTTTAGCTGAAATATGAGCAAGATGGAGCTTACCGGAGGTTTCTTCCGCTAAGATAAGATCGCGTGCAACCATAACTGCTTCTGCACTTGAAGGAATCCCCTTAAGCCCCAGCCGAGCACTCACTTCACCTTTATGCATTGAACCGCCTTGGGCAAGCCCTTCATCTTCACAGTGGCTAATCAAAGGCAGTCCCGTTAACTTTACATACTCTAAAGCGAGACGAAAGAGTTCTGCATTCTGAACCCCTCTGCCGTCATCGGAAAATGCTTTCGCTCCGCCGCTTGCCAGATCCACCATCTCAGTCAGTTCTTTGCCGCTTTGTCCTTTGGTAATGGCCCCGATAGGATAGACGCGTGCAGCACCGGCACGTTCTCCTTGAAGAACCACAAATTCGACGAGTGCTCTTTGATCCAGAACGGGTTTTGTATTCGGCATGGCCAGGATTGTTGTAAATCCTCCCCGAAGAGCCGCTCGTGCCCCAGTTGCGATTTCTTCCTTCTCTTCCTGTCCCGGCTCGCGCAAGTGCGTATGCACATCGATCAACCCCGGAAATAAATATTTGCCTGTCCCATCTATCACCTTAATTTCTTTAAGATCGGCCTTTCCCTTCTGAGAATTCTGACCGAACTGTTTTAAGGCCTCTTCCTGGGTTAGGCTGTCACTGATCTTAAGTATACGATCCCCTTGAATTAGAACATCCCGAACTTGAATGGATGTACATTCCGGATCAACAACGTGTACATTTTTAAGCCACCACATTGGCATTACCTCCCATCAATAAATACATTAACGCCATTCGTATGGCCACCCCATTCGTGACTTGCTCCTCGATAACAGCATTAGGGGAGTTTGCTGCTTCACTTGAAATTTCTACTCCTCTATTCATTGGACCGGGGTGAAGGATAAGCGTATTTTTACCTGTTTTCTCAAGCCGCTCAAGATTTATGCCGTAAACCTGGCTGTACTCTCGCAGGCTGGGAAACAGCCCTGCTTGCTGACGTTCAAGCTGCAGTCGCAGCGCCATAACAACATCTGCACCAGGCAGTTCCTCGTCCAAATTATAGTTCATTTTTACACCCAGCGTTTTCATTTCCGGTGGAAGAAGTGTCGGCGGTCCAATCAGTACAACTTCAGCGCCCAGTTTAGTCAGAGACCATACATTGCTTCGGGCTACCCGCGAATGAAGCACATCGCCGACAATCAAGATTTTCTTACCCTCTAGACTCTCCATGTGTTCCTTCATGGTAAAGAGATCTAACAGAGCCTGAGAGGGGTGTTCATGCTGTCCGTCGCCGGCATTGATGACCCCTGCTTTTAGGATTTTAGACAAGAATTGGGCCGCACCTGAACTTGCGTGACGGATGACCACGATATCCGGCTGCATCGCTTGCAGAGTCCGAGCCGTATCATATAGTGATTCTCCTTTATTCACGCTGCTTTGGGCAACGGCTAAGCTTGAAGTATCCGCACCGAGGACTTTTGCTGCAGTTTCAAACGAGGTTTTGGTACGCGTGCTATTTTCATAAAAAAGGTTAATCACCGACTTTCCCCGAAAAGTAGGAAGTTTTTTAATCGGACGGAACAGAATTTCTTTCATCGGTTTTGCCGTGTGCAAAATGAGTTCGATTTCTTCTCCTGACAGATCTTCCAGTTGCAAGACATCTTTACGATTCCATTTCATAGCGCTTCCTCCTTTAATCGAATAGCATAACTGAACTGCATGTCGCCTTATCTCCCGGAATAATTAAGGTGTTCTTAATTCAATTAAAAAATCCTCTTACCCAAAGGCAAGAGGATATAAGGATATACTTATCCTGATCTCTACCCTTGGCTAACTCACGGGAAAGCATTTTAAAGGGCTATTAAGATTTTTTAATTTATACTCATTGATGATTACTTACTTAACTTTTCTCGAAGCAAGACTTCTTCAGTTAGATCAATTTCCTGTAAACAGACTGAAACGATCTCTCGGCTGGAAGTAGGAAGGTTTTTGCCGACATAATCTGCACGAATAGGCAGCTCACGGTGTCCGCGGTCGACAAGAACTGCGAGCTGAATTTTCTCCGGACGTCCCAGATCCATCGTTGCGTCAAGTGCCGCACGAGCCGTTCGGCCCGTATAAAGGACATCATCGACTAAAACAACAATTTTTCCTTGGACACTAAACGGAACTTCGGACTGATGCACTACAGGCTGAACATCGATTGTCGTTAAGTCATCCCGATAAAGCGTAATATCCAAGATTCCAAGCGGGAGTTTTACTCCTTCAAATTCCTCGATCTGCTTCTGAATGCGTTCCGCAAGCGGTACACCGCGCCGGCGAATCCCGATCAGGACAACATGGTCTGTCCCTTTGTTTTTTTCAACAATCTCATGGGCAATTCGAGTAATGGCCCGGCGAATCCCGTCTGCATCCATGATCAGGCTTTTGGTGATTCCCTCCATTCGACTCCACTTCCTTTCCTCTAAAGTTAGATCGTTCAAACTTAGCATCATAAAGAAAGTAAAAATAAACTGCCTGCGCGGGCAGACAGTTACTCTTTTGTTGTCTGCCTTCTGTGTCTCTCAGGACGATCATTAAAGGCTTTGCTTTTTACTAAGTCTATCTTAGATAGTCTCAAAAGTCAATTTAATTATTTTTCAGTTGATTAATTGTCTTTATAAAAATTTCAGGCGGCTCAACTGCGAATTCAAGCCATTCTCCGGTTCGAGGGTGCACAAATCCAAGATGTTCGGCATGCAGCATCTGTCCTTCAATTCCAAAAGGATTCCGCCTAGGTCCGTATAAAGGATCACCTAAGACGGGATGTTTAAGATAAGCCATATGAACCCGAATTTGATGAGTCCGCCCAGTCTCCAATTTTGCCCGGAGAAAGGTAAATTCCCTAAAACGTTCGAGTACTTCGTAATGGGTGACCGCCGGTTTTGAATTATGAAAGGAAACGGCCATCTTTTTTCGGTCAGACGTATCTCGACCGATGGGTGCCTCAACCGTTCCCGTCGATTCTAAAATTACGCCATGAACAATAGCAATATATTTACGAGCCATACTGTGCTCTTTAATCTGTGATGCCAAACCTTGATGGGCTTGATCGTTTTTAGCAACGACCAAGAGTCCCGAGGTATCTTTATCAATCCGGTGTACAATTCCCGGCCGCATCACACCGTTAATCCCCGATAGATTGCGGCAATGATAAAGAAGCGCATTGACTAAAGTCCCGTTCCATGATCCCGGAGCGGGGTGAACGACCATGCCTTGAGGTTTATTGACGACAAGAACATCATCATCTTCATAAACAATATCCAACGGGATGTTTTCAGCTTCGACCTGAAGCTCTTTCGGCGGAGGAATTATGACTTTAACATGGTCTCCCGAGCGCATCTTATAATTCGACTTCTTCGCGAGTCCGTTTACGTGAACAAACCCACCTTCGATCAAGGATTGAATGAAGGAACGGGTTTTCCCAATAACTTCAGTCACTCCCACATCAAGACGAATGCCTTCAGGCAGTTCGAATTCGCGGATTTCCTTTGACTCTTGATCAATGGGATTATCCTCAGCCAAAGCTAAACCTTCAAATTCTTCATCTTCTATGTCGATATGATTATCCTTCATTCCGCTCTCCTGCTTTGATGATCCAGGCGATACATGACGAGCAGCAAAATTCCTACTCCAATCACGATCATACTATCTGCAAAATTAAATACAAAAGGCCAGATCTGAAAATCCAAATAATCCACGACTTTCCCGATCACGACCCGGTCATACAGATTTCCTAAAGCGCCTCCCCCGATCATCCCTAAGGTTAAGCGCAGCATCTTTTCGGTCTTTGGAATTTTAAAATAAGCAAAGATAACACCAATGATAACCAAAATTGCAGTAAGAACAAAAATCCAGGTTTTACCCGCCATTAACCCAAAGGCCGCCCCTGGATTTAAGACATAAGTTATATGGAGTACCTTGGGAATAACGATCAATGATTCACTCGGATAAAAATGCCCCTGAATAAAAATTTTCAAGAGCCGATCAATGACTAAAACTCCAAGCATTGTAAACCAAACCAGCAACCCTTTGCCCTCCCTCAATTATTTGAGTTCATCTTAACATAATGCATGGCGATAGGGCAATGTTTATAGTGTGCCGGGTAGAATTGGGCGATTGCTCCCCCAAGACCCCCACAGATCCGGACGTGCGGATTTCCCGCATCCGGTTCCTCTCATTACGGTTTTGCTTAAATGTATGAATACATTATTTTAGGCGTTGGAAGTGGTAGGTATAGAAGAAGATCACTAAATGAATTCCAGTTTCTTTTCCCTTTATGCGTTCGCCTGTTTAACCACTTTTGCCATATCATCAGCACTGCATACCGGAAAGCATCCAAACTCTTATAGTTGCCACTAATTCCATAATACTGATAGTGGCCACGTAATTTCACGCATAGGATTTCATGCTGTTCCCGTATGGGCAAGTGCCGATTATCCTTACACCACTTTGTGATGGCTTGTATCTTACCGCTTAGACGTTTGCTTGCCGTTTTCCGTTTGACAACCCAGTTTCCTTTCTTGTTTCGTCCCCAGTAATGGGTAAAACCCAGAAAGTCGAACGTTCCTGTCTTTTCACTCGGTTTCAGGTCTTCTTTTCTCGGTCGCTTGAACTCCACTAAGCGCGTTTTCTCCGGATGCACGGCTAGTCCAAACTTGGCATACCGTTTGGGGAGAACCTCCAGTACCCGCCTTGCGTCCTGCTCATCTTTAAATCCTACGATGAGATCATCCGCAAAACGTACCATGAATGCCTTGGCTTTTATTCGTGGTTTGACTGTTGTTTCAAACCAAACATCCATCACATAATGAAGATAGATATTACTCAGCAACGGCGAAATAACTCCGCCCTGCGGGGATCCCGATTCTGGATAACTCACTTGACCTTGCTCTTGTACTCCTGCATTTAACCACTTACCTATGAGCCTTGTAATGACTCCATCATTTACCCGTTGTCGAAGCATTTCTCGGATCTGGGCATGGTCTATGGTGTCAAAATACTTTCGTATATCCACATCCAGTATCCATCCGCCTTTTATATCCATGGTTTCTCTCCATATGACCTCGAGTGCTTGATGCTGTGACCTTCCCGGTCGGAATCCGAATGAGCTCTCCATGAAGTCTTGCTCATAAATCGGTTCCAACAGCATGCATACTGCTCTCTGTAGAACTTTGTCCTCCAGCGTGGGTATGCCGATGGGTCTCAGCTCGCCTCCTTGTCCTTTTGGAATGTAGGCTCTTTTGACAGCCGGTGCTTTATAACGTCCCGACTTCGCTCTCTCCAATAGATCCTTAAGATTCTCTTGCAGATTAGCCTCATATTCTTTCGCTGTCATTCCATCTATTCCGGCCGCTCCCGTCTTCCGGGTTTGTCTGTAGGCTTCTTCGAGCCATTCCACATCCATGTGATACGCTAGCGATGTGAATGCCATTTCAGGGGACTGCTTCGCCAATTGTGCTATTCGTTGTTGTTTCGTGTACACCGTACTGAATTCCGATGCCTTCATGGTGTTTCCTCCCAACGAGTCCATAGTGAGATGCACGCCCTTCCCTCCACAGGATCCTCTCGGGTGAGTTCTCCTCCTTCTTCGGTACTATGGCGGCACTACGACGACTGTTTTCGCTTCCCGCCGCACTTCGTTTCCTTCGCTTGGCGGTACCCTCTTTGTTCTCATGTTTTGCTCTTCCCACGATTGAGAGCCCTCTCTGGGAAGCCTGGAGTTGTTATCCCGTATCCCCGCCGGGTATTGAAGATGGACTGAACAGTCCTCCCAGGTTCCTGGGAAACCTCTTGTGCATTTGCCCTGCTCTTAGACCCCGGTCGGACATAGATACCAGGTCATACAGTACCTCTGTGCTGCTCCCGCCTACACGACGACGAAAGCTCCAACGAATAGAGATTTTTCGAGGCTCAATTACACAGCTTTTGCACTCGCTGTCTACGCTTCACGCTAGAAATCGCTTCCTAACATGCAAGACTCGCTTCCGGCTGTTGACCAACTTTACCGGGCAGGTCACTTCCTCCCTGCTAGGTTCCTACTAAAGGTTTCTGCCTAACGGCTTTCCCCCTTACCAGACTTATCCTGGCGCAACGTGTAGCTTCTCACCCATCCGTTCTCTAAGGCGCTCCGGGGCTGACACACTCGCTTTCGTGGGAGCTTAGCCGAACCCTTCTGCTTACTGCATGTGAACCTGCGGCACGCTCGCCTACGAAAGCATCGTGTCTTGAACCGCCCCTCCGCGAAATCGTTCACTTCTGTGTGATATAGGAGACTGGCTTAGAGTTGAGGTACGAAACTTAGGCCTTAGTCGACTTATCCTCGAAGGGGAGAAGCTACGCTTTTAGGTCCTTATCCCAGCATTGCTTGAAGCAGATCACGTCCGGCCGTGGCGTTTTCCGTAATATATTGTGTTCCCAAAACCGGGTTCGACCTCTACGTCAAGGGTTTCTACTGCATCCACTGCCCCGATTACTTCATCGGCATCCTCATACATCTCGTTAGGATCACTGATATCGCGATTCGTGCCCAGGTCCTGAGGTGAATCGGCTGTTCCGTAACGGGCCACAGCCTGCCAAGAATCTTCGCCGTCAAACTCGACGCGGTCTGTCCCATCGTTGAAGGTCCTTGAAAACGGTCGATTAAGAATTTCATCTTCAACCGGTTCGCGGTGAAGGGAATGCTGTTCTTCTTTTTCCTCAAGTCTGCTGCATTCAGTACAGACGGTCGTGTAAGGAAGGGCTTCAAGCCGTTCAAAGGGAATTTCTTGACCGCAATGTTCGCAGACTCCATACTTTCCTTCTTCCCAGCGCTGCAACGCGGAATCGATTGCCTGAATACGATGCATATAGCGGTCATGAATGGCTACATCCCGTGATCGTTCATAAACCTCCGTCGCGATATCGGCCGGATGGTTGTCAATAAGGGAAAGTTCAGATGTGGAGTCGCGCATATCCCCTGTGATGAGTTCTGTTGCATCCTCAAGGATCTCGTCCTTTTCCTTTTTAAGTTCATTGATTAAGTTCATATACTTATCCTTCATTGTTCTTCCCCCTCTAACAGTAATTTAATAAAACTAATATCCATTATGAGCATTTACAATTTTAACCAGCTCTGCAATGATTCCTCCAATAACCGGCAGGTTCAAAAAAACAAGATGCCTTAATATAATGAGTGCTATTCCTGCTAAAATGGTTGCCCCTAAAGCTATCCCTAACCCTCGAATTAAACCGGAAGCAAAATTGATAAGAAGCATACGCCGGGGACTATTGAGATAAGAGATATATTCCGCTAAATTCATCTTCTCAAGAACCTGAGCCAGCTTGCTGACTTGGTCTTTAAAGTTCAGCCAGTCGGCAGAAACTTCTTTATTACTGTATTGTTCGTTTTCCTCCGAGGTCTCCAAACTAGAATCACCTCATCCAATGGAATTAAAAGACTAAACTTAGATTCATTGTTCCCAGGCGATTATGAAATTACACATAAAATGGTATTAATAAAAACAACTTCGAACCACCAACTTTGTGATTCGAAGTTAACTATTCTTTGAATAATTTAATCATTGTATCATTATGAGCTGATCAAGAGTGAACGGGCCGTTCCCCGGAAATATTTATGGGCTTCTCAACCGAAGCCATCGGGAGCGGATACGTTTGATGCCCCTGTTCTTCTCCAAGCTCTTTCTCCAGGTTTTCTTTGGCCACAGAGAGCATCAGCTTAATTCGATTGAGCTGGTTTACTTCACTTGCGCCGGGGTCATAGTCAATCGGCGCTATATTCGAAAGCGGATAGGAACGTCTCAGCTCGCGAATCATTCCCTTGCCCGTGATATGATTGGGCAGACACGCAAAAGGCTGCAGGCAGACGATATTGTTTACTCCGCTCTGGATCAATTCAACCATTTCCCCCGTGAGGAACCATCCCTCACCCGTTTGGTTAGCCAAGGAGAGATGATTTTCCGCTCCCTTGGCGATTTTCCGAATGGAGGAAGGTGCACTGAAACGCTTGCTGTTTTTTAATGCCTTTTTCATATCTCGGCGATAGTACTCTATAACTCCGATAGATATATTCCCGTTAATCATGCTCTTAAAGCTTCCGGAAAGAAGTTTGTATTTGATCTCATTATCAAAGGCACTATAGAGCAGGAAATCGGTAAGGTCGGGGACAACTGCTTCTGCCCCTTCCGCCTCAAGAAGCTCGACAATGTTGTTATTGGCCGTGGGATGAAATTTAACAAGGATTTCGCCGACGACACCTACTTTAGGTTTAACCCTGTCCTCATAAATCGGCAGCTCGTCAAAATCCCGGACAATTCCGTAAATATTAGAACGTATTTCTTGCCGGTCACCTTTAACCAGTGATGCCTGGCATTTTTTTACCCATTTTTCATAGAGAGCATTTGCTGATCCGGGTACTTTTTCATAGGGGCGGACATGATAGAGAACACGCATCATCAAATCGCCGTAAATTAATCCCAGCATGAGATCATTAAATAAAGCCCGAGTAATCTCAAACCCTGGGTTTTTCTCGATCCCCGAAGCACTGAGAGAAAGCACCGGAATATGCTCAAGCTTAGCATCTTTAAGCGCTTTGCGAATAAAAGCAATATAATTCGTGGCCCGGCAGCCGCCGCCGGTCTGCGAGATGATCACTGCTGTACGATTCAAATCATACTTTCCGGAACGCAAAGCCTCCATAAGCTGCCCCACAACAATAATGGCCGGGTAACAGGCATCATTGTGTACAGAACGAAGCCCTTCATCAACAGCAGATTTATCGACAGAAGGCAAAATTTCAACCGTATAACCCGCCTTTTCAAAGCCCGTCTTAAGGAATTGAAAGTGTATCGGCGACATTTGCGGAGAAAGTATGGTATAATCCTTTTTCATTTCTTCCGTAAACAAAACCCTCGGCTTCAAATCATAGAGCTTTTGGGGTGTAAAATTACGTTTTTCACGCTCATTGATGGCGGCAATCAAAGATCGAATGCGAATACGCGCTGCACCCAGGTTATTGATTTCGTCAATTTTCAAAGCAGTATATACCTTGCCATAGCGCTCTAAGATCTCCTTAACCTGGTCAGTCGTTACAGCATCAAGGCCGCAGCCGAAGGACGTCAGCTGAACAAGTTCAAGATCCGGCTGCTGAGCAACATAATTTGCCGCCGAATAAAGCCGTGAATGATACACCCATTGGTCAACAACACGGATAGGTCTTTCCACTGGCAGCAGATGCCGTATCGAGTCTTCAGAAAGAATAGCAAACCCATACGAACTGATCATTTCAGGAATTCCATGATTAATCTCCGGATCAATGTGATAAGGCCGACCAGCCAGCACAATTCCTTTAAGGTTGTTTTGGCGGATATATCCAAGCGTCTTTTCGCCCTGATCTCTTACGGCTTGTTTATAATTCTCCAGTTCTTCATAGGCCTTGCGCATAGCCTCCATAAGCTCATGCTTAGGAATGCTTTCCGGAGCCAATTCTTTAGCAAGCCGCTTCGCCATCCGTTTCGGCATATCCAAGGGTAAAAAGGGATGATAAAAAGTAATCCCATCCTGACGCAAAATATCCATATTCGCCCAAACCGTTTCCGGATATGACGTAACAACAGGGCAATTATATTTATTATTGGCATTGGGATCTTCCGGAATATTAAATGGAATACTTGGGTAGAAAATCTTAGTTATTCCTTTTTGCACGAGATCAATAATATGGCCGTGAACAAGCTTAGCCGGGTAACACGCAGATTCCGAGGGAATGGTATCCATCCCTCGCTCATACATTTTTTTCGAAGAACGGCTGGATAAAACGACACGGTATCCTAATTCCGTGAAAAATGTAAACCAGAAGGGATAATCTTCATAGATATTAAGAACTCGGGGCAGGCCAATCACACCTCGTTTAGCCTCCGACTCTTTTAAGGGCTTATAGTTAAACACTCGCTTATATTTAAAGTCATAGAGATTGGGAATCGTGTTTTTAACGCGTTCTTTCCCCGCGCCTCGTTCACAACGGTTGCCGGAAACAAATTCGCTTCCGTTTGAGAAATGATTAACCGTAACCATACAGTTATTTCCGCAAAGGCCGCAGCGTCTTATCGCAGTCTCCGTTGAAAAATCCTCCAACTCTTTGATATGAAGAAGTCTGGATTGATATCCTTCTTCATATCGTTCACGAGCTACAAGCGCTGCTCCAAAAGCACCCATAATCCCCGCAATATCCGGACGGACGACCTCACGGTCGAGAATTTTTTCGATCGAACGCAAGACGGCAGCATTATAGAACGTTCCACCTTGGACAACAATTTTTTCGCCTAATTCTTCCGTACTGCGTAAACGTATGACTTTGAAGAGGGCATTTTTAATTACGGAAAGAGAAATTCCGGCAGAAATATCACTGACTTCTGCTCCTTCTTTCTGAGCCTGCTTGACTTTAGAATTCATGAAAACGGTACAACGCGTTCCAAGGTCTACCGGCTTTTGTGATCTTAACCCAAGTTCGGCGAATTTCTTAACGCCGACATTGAGGGAATTGGCGAAGGTTTCAATAAACGAACCACACCCTGAGGAACATGCCTCATTCAGCATGATAGAATCGATAACCCCATCCTTAATCACCAAACTTTTCATATCCTGACCGCCGATGTCTAAAACGAAATCGACGCCCGGCAGAAAGAAGTCTGCTGCTTTAAAGTGGGCGACCGTTTCAATTTCCCCGATATCCACGTTCAGTGCGGCTTTAATTAAATGTTCTCCATAGCCTGTAACCGCCGAATCAACAATCTTTGTCTTTGAGTTCAGCTGAGTATAAAGCTCCTTAAGAGCATTGATTGTTGACTCAAGGGGGTTTCCCCTATTGCTTCCATAATATGAATAGAGAAGACTCCCTTTCTCACCGATCAAGGCGATTTTTGTCGTCGTAGAACCCGCATCAATACCTAAATACGCATTTCCTTCATAGGTTGTAAGATCTTCACGCCGAACTTTATATTTCTCATGACGCGTCTTAAACGCCTGATACTCCTCTTCATTCGCAAATAGAGGATCCATTGACGCACTGTCCTCATCCTTTGACTGATAAATGGATGGAGTGCGCTCATACAAGCACTGAAAAGGAATCGGATTTTCACTGCGCGAGGAAAGTGCCGCCCCAAGGGCTACAAAAAACTGAGAATCTTCGGGGAAAATAACACCTTGATCCGTCAGCTTCAACGTTTCTATAAAGCGTTGGCGCAACTCGGACATAAAGTGAAGAGGACCGCCAAGAAAGGCCACATTTCCATGAATAGGACGTCCCTGAGCTAAGCCGCTGATCGTTTGATTCACAACAGCCTGAAGTACCGATGCCGCTATATCCTCCTTGGCCGCCCCTTCGTTGAGCAATGGCTGAATATCCGTTTTGGCAAAAACCCCGCAGCGCGAGGCGATCGGATAGATATTCTGATAATTTTTAGCCAGATCATTTAAACCTGAAGCATCCGTCTGCAGAAGAGCTGCCATTTGGTCGATAAACGCACCAGTCCCCCCGGCGCACGTTCCATTCATCCGCTGCTCCATAGAGTCCCCAAAAAAGGTAATTTTTGCATCCTCTCCCCCAAGCTCAATCGCAGCATCAATGCTTGGTATCTTTGACTTAATGGCATTCGTACAGGCAATTACCTCTTGGATAAAAGGAACATCGAGTTTTTCCGAAAGACTAAACCCGCCTGATCCAGTGATCATTAAGGTTAAAGGATGTCCTTGGATAATCTGCTTTGCATCTTCCAATATTCCAAGAACGGTATTTTTAATATTCGAAAAATGACGTAGGTACTTCTTATATACAATTTGGTTAGAGTCATTGATAACAACCATTTTTACCGTTGTTGATCCTACATCTAATCCAATATTTAATACGCTCATTACTTCTCCTCCATAGTAGTCCTTAGGGCCTATCCCTTATTGGGCATTGGCTTTAGACAGTTGTTTGGCATAATCGGCAATATATTTGTCGATCTCCGTTCCAGTTAGCAATTGCTTGTTGACCAGGCAGAACATAAACAAGCCAAAATTATAGGTTAGAATATTTACAGCCCATATTTCTGCATCAGCCATGAAATATCCCTTTTCCTTCATTTCGGACAAGTAATCCATTAACAGTCTTTTTAGTTCACTAGGGAATCTAAATAGCGGAGCATCGGATATTGACATAAAATCATAATTACGGAACTGCATCATTATAATCTTCTGGTTCTTTAATAGATTTTCCTGGTAACATTGACAAATCTTAATTAGATCCCGTTCTAAATTTCCTTCCATTTGCTGCTCGAAGAGGTTTTTAAATTGCGGGGTAAAAATATAGATTTCATACATCGTCTCAAAGAGCTTCTGCTTCGAGGAAAAATGCCGAAACAGAGTCATTTCGCTGACTCCGGCGTGATGGGCAATCTCCTTCGTAGTAACGGCATGATATCCTCTTTGAGAAAAAAGGAATAAAGCAGCTTCAAGGATTCTTTCTTCCGATGTGGAAATCATATATTTCTCCTTTATATATTAAACTGCCTTTAAAATGTTAGTAGATACTAACAACATTTTATCATTTCTCCCTCCGTCTGTAAACAACCACCATATTATGCAAGCAAATTCCATTATTATCATGCACTTTTATTAAGTTATTCAAAAGAGCCGTAAAAAATTACAAAAAAATTGAGCATAAGTTAACTATAATGCAAACGCCTATGCTCAATTCGCTGATGGCAAATAAAAAAAAGCTGCCAACAAAAATGTCAGCAGCCTGAACTGTTATTATTTCGTATTCTGTGCCTGTACGGCGGTTATGGCCACAACGTTTACGATATCTTCAGAGCTGCAACCCCTTGAAAGATCGTTGATCGGTTTTGCAAAGCCTTGGCAGATAGGTCCAATAGCTTCTGCCCCAGCTAACCTTTGCACTAACTTATAACCGATGTTTCCTGCTTGGAGATCCGGGAACACAAGCACATTTGCTTCTCCAGCGACCTTCGAGTTCGGAGCCTTTTGCTTCCCTACTTTTTCAACGAGCGCAGCATCGGCCTGGAGCTCTCCCTCAATAGCGAGGTCTGGTCTTTGTTCGTTAGCCTTTTTCACTGCATTTTGGACTTTAGTCACGTTTTCGTGCTTTGCACTGCCCATAGTAGAGAATGAAAGCATCGCTACCTTTGGATCCATCCTGCAGAGATTTTTTGCTGTCTCTGCTGTGGAGATAGCGATTGCTGCAAGCTCATCCTCATTAGGATTCGGGTTTACAGCACAGTCGGCAAAGAGCATCGTGCCATCTTGACCATAGCTCTTATTCGGAATCAGCATGACAAAGAAAGAGGATACTACGCTAATGCCAGGTGCAGTCTTAACGATCTGAAGTCCAGGTCTAAGAAGGTCTCCCGTCGTATGTACAGCTCCTGAAACCATACCTTGGGCATCGCCCATCTTAACCATCAGGGTTCCGTAGTACATGGGATCCAGCAGTGTTTTTGCCGCCATCTCCTCAGTAACTCCCTTTGCTTTTCTGAGCTCATAGAACTCTTTGGCATAAGTGCCGGTTTTTTCAGATTTAGCGGGGTCGTGAATCTCTATCCCTTCGATACTTATGCCAAGTTTTTTTGCTTTTTCCTTAATGACTTCTTCGTTCCCCAGAAGGATCAGTTCAGCAATCTTTTCAGCATGGATAGTTGCTGCCGCCACCAGGTTTCGTTCTTCCTCGCCTTCCGGTAGGACTATTCTTTGGATATCGCTTTTGGCGAGATCCTTCATTGTTTTCAAAAAATCCATAATACAGTCTCCTCTCAAACTAATCTACTCGGCAGGTTCTAATTAGGGTTATACCTATTATCTGCAACACTCCACCATTATACTCTTTTTTTCCCGAAAATGGACCTTATTAACTAATTTTTTAAATATTTTAAAAATAACTTTTTTTCTTATAGTCCCCCCATTTGCCATATAACCTCTCCATTCACGAGAACAGGCACAATAGGAAGAATATTAGATGTGGAGCAATAGAAAACATCCTTTTCAAAACCTAATTTGAATAAAAGCTTACCATGATCCGATTGTTTAATGATATCAAGAAGGTTATTCTTAGAAATCTGGTAGAGCATCCGGGCAGCTTCTCCTAAATCATTAAGTCCAATATCTGGACCAAGAGCATCAATGAGCATACCTGCACATAACGTGTCAGGAAGATCAAATCGATCCTCCGTTCCTGCACAAAAAACAACAATTCCTTCTATTGAAGCCTTTTGTTTAAGACGGAAAATCTCACGCACAATGCTCTCAAGATTAAGAAAAGAAGCCATCCAAACAGCCTTAGCCTCAGAAGCGGCACGAATGGCACGGGTTCCATTTGTCGTCGTCATGATCACACGTTTCCCGCCCACTTTTTCTGGAGCATAGTCAAAAGGTGAGTTTCCCAAATCAAAACCATCAATGAGCACAGCCTGACGTTCGCCGCCAAGAAGTGCACCCGGCGTTTCCAAACGTTTAGCTAGGGCTTCTTCAGGACTAAGAACCGGGATTATGGCCTGACACCCATTAGCTAACGCTGTAACCATTGTGCTTGTTGCTCTTAACACATCGATAACAATGACAAGCTTATCTTCTAAATAAGGAAGGAAAGGGGCCCCAGCACAAGGAAGAACTTCGACTCGCATACCCATTACACATCCTTTATTTCTAATTTTTATTTTGTATAACTTCTCTTCTAATTCCTTAATTCCTGCTGTTTAAGGCTCAACGTATAAGAAATTAGAGCAAGCTAAAGCAATATCCTTGATTTTTTCAAACAAAATTTAAAAGGCCGCCCTACCGGCGACCTTAACAATTTAACCTTTATGCCAACGAAGATCTGGATGGCGAGCTGCTGAAGTTTCATCCAAACGTGTAACCAACGTATCATAAGGAGCATTTTTTACTTTCTCAGGATCTGTCTTTCCTTCTTCCGCAATACGGATTAGAGAATTCGCAAATTTCTCCAGGGTTTCCAAGTTTTCCGTTTCTGTGGGCTCAATCATCATTGCCTCTTCGACGATCAGCGGGAAATAGATTGTCGGCGGATGATAGCCGTAGTCAAGAAGCCGCTTGGCTATATCCAAGGTATGGATACCGTAAGGTTTCAGATCTTTCGGAGTAATAATAAATTCATGCATACATACACGATCAAAGGGAAGATAGAAATGTTCTTTAAGTATACTCATCAAAAAATTAGCATTGAGTACCGCATTCCGAGCCGCTTCTTTTAATCCATCCCCGCCCAGTGCTCGAATGTATGAGTACGCCCTGACTAAGACAGCGAAATTCGCCACAAAGGCTCGCACTCTTCCAATGGAAAGCGGACGGTCATAGTCCAGACTATAGCTTCCATCCTCTTTCTTAATGACAATAGGCTTGGGCAAAAAGGGTTTTAAGAATTCTTTGACTCCAACAGGACCTGCCCCTGGACCACCGCCGCCATGAGGCGTAGAAAACGTTTTATGCAGGTTGATATGCACCGCATCAAAACCCATATCACCAGGCCGGGCAAGCCCCATAATGGCATTGGCATTCGCTCCATCGTAGTAGACAAGTCCACCGACACTATGCACAATTTCCGCGATTTCTAAAATGTTCTCGTCAAAAAGGCCTAATGTATTAGGATTTGTAAGCATTAGTGCTGCGATTTCCTCATTGGCTACTTTGCGCAGAGCTTCAATATCGACACCGCCGCGTTCATTCGAAGGAACTTGAACAATTTCAAAACCGGCCATTGCAGCCGTTGCCGGATTCGTACCATGAGCAGAATCCGGTACAATGACTTTTGTCCGTTTTGTATCCTTTCGGTGAGCATGATAGGCTCTAACGATTAAAATACCCGTCATCTCCCCGTGAGCACCGGCAGCCGGCTGCAGCGTAAATGCATCCATTCCTGCAATTTGAGCCAGGTCATTTTGCAATTCATACATCAGCTGCAAGGAACCCTGTGTCAGCTCCTCAGGCTGATAGGGATGCATCATTGTGAAACCTGGAAGCCTTGCCAGCATCTCATTGACCTTAGGATTGTATTTCATCGTACAGGATCCCAGCGGATAGAATCCTGTGTCAACGCCATGGTTATACGTCGACAGTCGGGTGAAGTGCCGAACGGCATCCACTTCAGAAACTTCGGGCAGCTCCGGTTCTTGCGTACGCAGGTATTCAGAAGGAAGAAGAGAATTAAGAGCAGCCTCAGGAACATCGCATTGAGGCAAGCTGACAGCAGTTCTTCCTTCACGGCTTTGCTCAATGATCAAAGACTCTAATTCGCTCATTTTACTGCCTCCATTCCAACCACGAGCCGATCAATATCTGCCTTGCTCTTCGTCTCAGTTACGCAGAATAAAAGATGATGATCCATTTCGGGATAGAAACGGGAAAGATCAAGCCCGCCGATAATCTTGTCCTTCAGGAGTTCTTTATTAATCTCGGCAGGGCTGGCTGTTGTTTCAATAACAAATTCATGGAAGAAAGGCTGGTTAAAAGCAAGTTTCATCCCAGGGAGTTTGGAAATTTCCTGAGCAGCATAATGCGCTTTTTGTAAGTTCAAATTGGCCATATTCTTTAAGCCTTTCTTACCGAGGCCTGTCAAGTGAATCGTGAAAGCCAATGCACAGAGTGCTTCATTTGAGCAAATATTTGAGGTCGCCTTTTCACGGCGAATATGCTGTTCACGTGCCTGAAGGGTAAGTACATACCCCTTTTTACCGTTTTTATCGGTTGTTGCGCCTACGATACGTCCAGGCATCCGGCGGACATACTTAGCACGTGTTGCTAAAAAGCCCAAGTAGGGGCCGCCATAGTTCAGGGGATTGCCAAAAGGCTGCCCTTCACCTACAACAATATCAGCTCCGAGTTCACTCGGCGATTTTAATATTCCCAAGGATACGGGATTGACCGACATGATCAGAAGGGCTCCTTGGTTATGTGCAAGTTCACCGATTTCTGCTGCTTTTTCAATTCCTCCGAAGAAATTAGGACTTTGGAGAAGAACTCCTGCAACATTTTTCCCAAGGAGTTTTTCTAATTCCGCTAAGTCAACAACCCCTTCTTGAGATGGAACTTCAACGATCTCAACTCCCCGTGGAGGCAAGTAAGTTTGAAGAACTTCACGGTATTCCGGATGGATCGTTGTCGGAACAAGAACTGTCTTGCGGCGTGTCGCGTCGCAGCTCATGAGAGCAGCCTCGGCTAAGGCGGAAGCGCCGTCATACATGGAAGCGTTTGCCGCATCCATTCCTGTAAGTTCACAGACTAACGACTGATATTCGTAGATCGCAATGAGGGTACCTTGACTGATTTCCGGCTGATAAGGCGTATATGCTGTGTAAAATTCAGAACGCATCAGAAGCTGATCCACAAAGCTTGGAATATAATGCTCGTAAGCTCCCGCTCCTAAGAAGGAAGTATACTCTTCCAAATTGCCATTTTGTTTTGAAATCCCTTTAACAAGTTTGACCAGATCTTGCTCTGCCAGTCCGCCAGGTATGCTTAGCTTGGCCTGGCGCCGAACAGTTTCAGGGATATCTTTAAACAATTCATCAATCGATTTTACCCCAATTCTTGCCAACATCCGGTCCTGCTGACTAACTGTGTTCGGCACATAATTCATTTTAGTGCTCCTCCTCCTCGGCAAAGGATTCGTATTCTGCCGCAGACATCAAAGCATCAAGCTCTTTCACATCATCGGCTTCGACTTTAATGAGCCATCCTTCACCATATGGATCACTATTCAGTGTTTCGGGAGTATCAAGGATAGCGGCGTTAAACTCGATGACCTTTCCGCTCACCGACGAAACAATATCGGAAACGGCCTTTACTGATTCGACCGTGCCGTAAGCCTCTCCGGCTTTCACCTCTGCGCCTTCCTCCGGAAGCTCAACAAAAACAACATCCCCTAAACTTTCTTGGGCGTGATCTGTGATTCCTAAAGTAACGATATTCCCTTCAACTTTTGCCCACTCATGCGTAGTGGTGTACTTTAAATCGGTTGGATTCATGATAAATTCCTCCTCATTTATAATTTGTTTTTGTTATTATTTCATTTTTTCCCTTTTATAAAAGGGAGTAGCCGTGATTTGAACTTTTACTGCTTTGCCGCGAATGATGACATCTAAGGTTGAACCTAGCTCAGCTAAATCCGCTCGAATTAACCCCAAGGCGATATTTTTATTCAGGGTCGGTGAAAAGGATCCCGAGGTTACATACCCCACTTCTTCTCCGTTTTTTTGCAGGGAATAATGCGAACGGGCAATTCCTCGTTCAATCACTTCTAAACCGACAAGTTTGCGAGGAATACCTTCTGCCTTTTGAGCCTCCAGTGCTTCCTTGCCAATGAATTTTTCTTTGCCCAGTTTGACGAAAAATCCGATTCCTGCTTCGAGAGGAGAAATATCCGGACCTAATTCATTGCCGTAAAGGGGTAACCGCGCTTCAAAACGCAAGGTATCCCGAGCACCGAGTCCTATCGGTTTAACACCTTCCGAAGACCCTTCTTCAAGAATCTTTTGCCAGAGCCATGATGCTTTATCCGGAGCTATGTAAATTTCAAATCCATCTTCCCCTGTATACCCAGTCCGCGAAATAAGGCTGGGCACACCATCAATTTCTCCGTGTTTAAACCAATAGTATTTTATTTCTGCGAGGTCAACAGAAGTTATTCTTTGCAGAATCTGCTCAGCTAAAGGACCTTGTAACGCTAATTGAGCATATTGGCTTGAAACATTCTCCACTTGAACTTCATAACTGCCTGCCTGTTCCTGCATCCAGGCATAATCTTTATCCGTATTGGAAGCATTGACAACAATGAAGAAATGTTCTGAGTCATAGCGATAAACAAGGAGATCATCGACAATTCCTCCGTCAGGGTAACACATCGGGGAATAGAGAATCTGCCCGTCTTGAATACGCTTAACATCATTTGTGATCAAGTTCTGTACATAAGGAAGTGCATCCTTCCCTGTTACATTTACTTCACCCATATGGGACACATCAAAAAGCCCTGCCTTATTACGGACGGTATGATGTTCTTCAATCACTCCCGCATATTGAACAGGCATTTCCCAGCCGCCAAAATCAATAAGCTTTGCTTTAGCGCCAAGATGCTCCTCATAGAGCGGAGTACGTTTAAGTTCCGTCATTAAAAATGACACCTCCTTAGAATTGAGTATGACCAAGTTTAAAGCTTTCATGAAAATGAATGTGACAGACAGATCAAAGTGTGCAGCTGGGAGTGAATAATTGTTTTCCCTAAAAAGACACAAAAAAACAGAGGATAAACGCGTCGCGTTTCCTCTGTCCTTTAACCTGAGAGATTCGCCTGTCGGCTTCCCCTTTGGTGTTCTCATCTGAGAAACTCTCCAGAGCACCGTCTTTCAGCAGTACATTTGCCTGAGAGTTTCCATCCTTGATGAGCGACATCAAGAAGTTTGCTCCTTCGGCGTCCAATCTGATCGGATCTCTCCCACTGAAATCATTCGGTTCTTATGTAATTCTCCTATGCCCTATATTATACGCAGGAAGTTATCGTTTCGTCTATAAAAAATGATAAATATTTTATAAAAAATTTACGAAAAATTTCAGACCTTTACTGTTCATACTTATCGATTACAATTTGAGAGCCAACTCATTTAGTTCATCGCCGACACGCTGTACTCCTTCAATCATCACAGTAATGTTTTGAGTCGCCTTCGCCTGCTCCTCAGTGATCACCTTGTTTTGTTCGACCCCTTGCGTGATCCGATCGATGACTTCATGAAATTGATTCAAAATCGTTCCTATTTCATTTGCTGACCGGTTACTGTCCTCAGCTAATTTACGGACTTCCCCCGCGACAACAGAAAATCCTTTTCCATGTTCCCCAGCCCGAGCAGCTTCGATAGCTGCATTTAAACCTAACAAGTTGGTTTGCGTAGAGACACGGCGGATAAATTCAAGGATGTTTGCCGTGGCCTTCACTTGTTCTTTACCGTCTTGTGCAACTTCAGACACCGTTTGACTGATACCTGCAACTTCTTGAGCCGATGCCGCCATTTGCTGGATTGCTCCTGCGGCTTGTTCGATTGCGCTTCGTAAATGTTCTACATGATTACGAATTATTTCTTTCACTTCCTCATCCCTGAGCAACGAAAGAACTATAGCCACAGCAATTCGGGCTATTGGCGTAACTGTCGCAACTGGGCCTGCAACTCCAAAGCTTCCAAGTTTGTGCCCATCCATTTCAATGACAATATGGTAGCCCTCATGAAGCGCTCCGCCCGAACGCTCCTCGTCCTCTTTTGTAATAACAATTTCACGTGTTGAAGTTGTTAAAACCCGCTTACTTCCCGCATGTTGATGCCCTACTCGGGTGCCTGCAGTATCTGCAATTATTTTTCCTGTTGCATCACAAATAATGGTATGAAACCCTGTCTCTGAATAAATCAAATGAGAAATTCGCTCGGCAATCTCTGAGGTGAGAATCATGTGATCCACTTCCTTAACACCTAAAATTTTAATGATTTAACTTTTTAATATATTTGAAGATTAAGAGCAAATTTTCTAATCTAGGATAATTCTATAATAGTTTATGATATCTTGTCCATTTAAAAAAGCGCAAAAAGGGAATTGGAAATTTTCTATAAATTTAAAATAATGAGTCCCAAGAGCATTCGATGCTGCTCCAAGGACTCATCTCTTAATAATAGACTATTCTGTTTCTAGTTCATGAACTACCGAAGCACAACGCGGACAAAGCGAAGGATGTTTTTCATCCTTCCCAACTTCAGTATGATACATCCAACAGCGCTCGCACTTTTCACCTGTTGCAGGACTGACCTTAATGCTTAATCCTTCAATCGATTCCGCAGAAGCCGCATCCTGAGGCTTGGTACCTGCCGCTTGATGCAATTCCACAGCAGAAACGATAAAAATATCCGTAAGCTTAGGAACTTTTTTCAGGAACTCATAAAGATCCGCTGGAGTATAAAGATCAACTTGTGCCGTTAGCGGATGATTGATGAGCTTATCTTGACGGGCTTTTTCCAAAGCTTTCGTTACTTCTGCACGTATATCTAGAATACGGTCCCATTTAGCTTCAAGCTCTTCATCCTTCCATTCAGGCTTAGCTTTTGGCATTTCCTCAATTTGGATATTTGAAGCTTCGGCAACGCCTGGGACATAGGGCCAAATTTCATCCATTGTAAACGTAAGCACTGGAGCTAATAATCGAACTAAAGCATCTAAAGTTTGATAAAGCACGGTCTGCGCAGAACGTCGAAGTTCAGAGTTTTTCCCTTCAACATAAAGACGGTCTTTGGCAATATCCAGATAGATAGAACTTAACTCAACCGTACAGAAATTATGCGCGGTATGATATACCCAGTGGAACTCATATTTTTCATAGCCTTCAAGAACGCGGTCAATAACCTTCCCTAATTGAAGAAGGGCCCAACGGTCGATCTCAGGAAGCTTGCTGTAAGGAACTTGGTCCTTCGCAGGATCAAAATCCTTCAAATTGCTCAGCAAGAAACGCAAGGTATTTCTGATTTTGCGATAAGCCTCAGTCATCTGTTTCATAATCCGCGGTGAAGCAGCGACATCATTTTTGTAATCGGCCGAAGAAACCCAGAGTCTTAAAATATCTGCACCCATTTGGTTCATAACCTGAATTGGATCGACGCCATTACCCAGAGATTTTGATTGTTTACGTCCTTGCTCATCAACAAGGAAACCATGGGTAAGAACGGCCTTATATGGAGCCTTGCCGAAGGCGGCGACAGCTGTAGACAGAGAAGAATTAAACCACCCCCGATGTTGATCCGAGCCTTCGAGATAAAGGTCAGCGGGCCAAGTCAGTTCTTCTCTTTGTTTTAACACTCCGGTGTGGCTCGTTCCAGAATCGAACCAAACATCCATGATATCCGTTTCTTTACGGAAAGTATGACCGCCGCAGGAACAGGTCGTACCCTCTGGCAGCAGTTCCTCCGCCGTATGGGCGAACCACGCATCCGAACCTTCTTTGCGGAAAATCTCCTGAAGCTTCGCAATCGTTGCATCGTTTACGAGTTCTTTGCCGCATTCTTCACAGTAGAAAATAGGGATAGGCACACCCCAGGTCCGTTGCCGGGAAATACACCAGTCACCCCGGTCTCTGATCATGTTATAAATTCGGTCTTTACCCCAAGAAGGAATCCATTGAACTTGATCAATCTGCTCTAAGGCCTCTTTGCGAAACCCATCGATTGAGGCAAACCATTGTTCAGTCGCTCTGAAAATGATCTGATGTTTACAGCGCCAGCAATGAGGATAACTATGCTTAATCTTTTCCTCAAGCACCAACGCATTGCACTTTTTCAAATCCTCGATCACGATTGGGTTTGCCTTGTCAACTTTAAGCCCGACATAAGGTCCGCCTTCTTCTGTAAACTTTCCCTGGTGGTCAACAGGACAAATCACGGGCAATCCGTATTTTTTACCGACAATAAAGTCGTCTTCCCCATGGCCGGGAGCAGTATGAACGAAACCCGTACCTTGTTCCAGAGTCACATGCTCACCCAGAATAAGAAGCGATTCCCTATCCAGAAGCGGATGTTTACATGTTATTCTTTCCAGATCCTTTCCTTGGCAGGTTTTCTCAACAGGCAATTCCAGATTCCAAAGACCCCGAAGTCGTTCGAGAAGACCTTCTGCCAGCAGCCAATGCTCTTCCCCAACTTTGACTTGAGCATAAGTGAAATCCGGGTGGGCACTAATAGCCACGTTGGCAGGAATGGTCCAGGGAGTCGTTGTCCAAATGACAATATACGTATTTTTATCGTTAAGAATTCCCTTGCCATCTTGAACAGCAAACTTTACATATATCGCGGAAGAGGTTGTGTCCGCATATTCAATTTCAGCTTCTGCTAAAGCTGTTTCACATGAGGGGCACCAATATACCGGTTTTAAGCCTTTATAAATATAGCCTTTTTTGGCCATTTCGCCAAAAACACCGATTTGCTCAGCTTCATAATTTTTATGGAGAGTAAGATAGGGATGTTCCCAATCCCCACGAACACCTAAACGTTTAAAACCATCCCGCTGGATACTTACGTATTTCTTAGCATATTCTTTACAACGGGCGCGAAATTCAAGATGAGAAACCGCATGCCGATTTACGCCTAACTTTTTAATTACCTGCTGCTCGATCGGCAGTCCATGCGTATCCCAGCCCGGTACATAAGGAGCGTCATAGCCCATCATCGTCTTATACTTAACAATAATATCTTTGAGTACCTTATTTAAAGCATGACCGAGATGGATATCTCCGTTGGCATAAGGGGGACCATCATGCAGAATAAACTTAGGGTGACCCGCTCTTGCTTTTTGCACACGCTCGTAAAGATTGCTTTCTTCCCATTTCTTCAAAATCTCCGGTTCGCGTTGGGGCAGATTCCCACGCATTGGAAAATCGGTTTCCGGTAGGTTTAGAGTATCCCGGTAATCCATGACCATTCCTCCTATGTTATCTATAAATAAAAATATTTAGATAAAATAAAAAATCCCTGTCCTCATAAAAGGGACGGGAAATTCTCGCGGTGCCACCCTTGTTGCTAAACTTAGCCACTCAGAACCCGTAACGAAGGTTATCCGGAGAAGCTTACTTTAAGTTCAGCTTCTCACTCCAAGGTGATTTCTTTTGTCTTACCTCACGGGCTTGCACCAATTCCCGCTCGCTGAAGAGGCGAGGACAAAGACTGTCCCTGTCAACGAATTATAATCATATTTAATGCATATTTAATGCATATTTAATGCATATTTATTGCATATTCTATACAAAAATTTTTCGTATAGTGCTTACAAGTTTTGCAGTTCCATCCGATTCAAAGGGTTCTACTAAAAATAAGCAAAGATAAGAAATCTTTCTTTCTTTCCAGTCCTGAAGAACTTCGGATAGTTCTTCTTTAGCAAGAGTGACCTGATGGGAATCTGATTCATGAGATAAGCCAACCACAATTCCGCGCTGCTCTATTTCATCAAGGGCTTTGAATGCACGGTCAAGCAATTCATCGCTTCCAGACATAAGTACATCTCCGGCACGAAAAGGTCCTTCTTTTGCCGTGCCAATATAAATGACTTGAGTCTCTACAGGAAAAGCAATCAACTCATCAATGGTTCGAACAAGCTCCACTTCATGACGGCCAACTTTTGCAGTTGGCTTGGCGTTTTCCAGGGTATTTAATCCTAACCCCTGAACCAGGAAATCGGAAGCCAGTTCCGTGTACAATATGCTCTTCATAACCAGCCGCCTTCTCCATTAAACTATTATAAAGCCATATCGTATATTTTACCATGATTTTAACCCGTTCCGCAAGATTTAAAACCTCGGCTTTATCCTCAAGAAATCTCATCCAGAGCTTTATCCTCTTTGCTAAAGGCATCTGCGAGATCAAGCTGTGCACGAAGAAAAGACTTCAGTTGAGTACGGACAAGTTCCCGCCTTTTCATTAGCTCCTCAATCTCTTCATTTACTTCATCAAGTTTCTTCTGCGCTTCCCGGAATCGCTGAGCTTTCTCTTGTTCAGCAGTCTTAAGCATAAGCTCAGCCTCATGGCGTGCGGACTGCTTCACTTCCTCTGCTGTTTGCTGAGCCAGAACCATCGTCTGCTGCAATGTTCCCTCTAATTGTTTATATTGTTTCAGTTCTTGCTCAAAACGCTGGACTTTTTCTCGAAGCTCGAAATTTTCTGTATAAAGAGTTTCAAACTCCTTGCTCACTGTATCAAGAAATTTTTCTACTTCTTCGGCTTGATAGCCACGAACCCCTTTACGAAACTCTTTATTCCGGATGTCCATCGGAGTCATTGGCATAATTTTTTTCTCCTTTCCTATCGCTTTTGTTTTCGGTAAAGTGCAACTTTCCAAGCGATTCTCCCTTTCCGTGTCTCGCTCGTCTCTAAAAGGCGAAAACGGCCCTGACCGCGGCAAGAGATGATATCCCCCGGTTTTACTTCCAAATCTGTTTTATTAATGATGAGGTCATTCCGCTTAACTTTCCCTTGATTTATCCATTCCTGAACAACTCCACGGGCAGCTTTGAACCCTGCCGCTGCAACAGCGTCGATTCGTGAAGAAGCAACCGTAATCCGAATCTCCTCACCCGGATCTTCACAAAGGTATAACTCTCCCTGCTGCCGCTGAACGTTAAGAACGACTTTGCCGGCCTTTCTCCACTCCTGAAGCAAATAAGGAGCAATCTCTTCAGCAACGGCAACCACCATGCCTTGGAGGCCGTGTCGGATATCTCCGATGAGCTCTCTTTTTAAACCTAAGCTCATTAAGGAACCAAGTATCTGCCGATGCTCTAATGCAGCTTTATGATCCGCTGCGTTTACGGTTAAGAGGGCTATTCCATCTTCCACCCGCTCAAAATCCCCTTGATTTCCCCCGAGGAGATATACCACTCGTTCAGAATCCTCAAAACCGCCTTTCGCCAGAAACATGAGGTGTTCCTTTTTAAGGACACCTTCAAACCATTGGGCTAAAGCCCTCCCTAAAAAGGGCGTTCTTTTAGGAAGATGCTCCTCGATCACTTCATCTGCAATATCTAAAAGATGCGCCGCTTCGAGGCGCATCTCTTTATCTTGCCAGAAGGCTAAAACACTCCTGTCAATCCACTGTTTCATACTGTAACCCTCGATATGAGGCTAAAAATGAGGGGCAATACGTAAGCACGAATGATATAGAGTGCAAAATAGGCAATCAACGGGGATATATCGATCCCAAATCCACCGCCTTGGATTTGAAACCGCCGGAAGGGTCTCAAGAGGGGTTCGGTGACTTCATCGAGGATTCGCACAATGGGATTATCGGATAATTGAGGAACCCAAGAAAGGAGCGCACGAATAACGATTGCATACCCAAGGAGCATAAGTACTGCATCGGCAACTTGATATATTAACGTGAGGATAAAATCACTTCCCTTATTTGCTGCTTATCGGCCAGGAAAATAGTCCCTTTTCTTTAATTCCTTCATGTGTTTCTCCTGAAATATCCACATTATTAGGAACAAAAAGAAAGATTCCCTGACCTACTTTTTGCATATTGCCACCTAAAGCATAGGTTGTTCCGCTGACAAAATCGACAATTCGTTTAGCCAAATTTCGGTCTGTATTCTCTAAATTAACAATCACAGGGCGCCGATTTTTTAATTGATCCGCAATATTTTGAGAATCCTCAAATGAAGTCGGTTCCAATACAACAACTTTAACTTGTTTTTGGCTGTGAATGCTCACGACCTGGGCACTTTTCCGGCCTGAAGACCGTACTTCCTCCTGTACGCCTTTTTCAGTTTCCTCTTCATCGAGAAGTTCTTCTTCAGCCTCTTCATCCGAAAATCCCATAATTCCAATGACTTTGTCAAATATCTTGGCCATGACTTATTCCTCCCTTAAGCTTATTTATACTCAATTAAAATGTTTGCTAATAATGACGTTCCCCAAAAATCCGCCTTCCAATCCGTACCATCGTCGCTCCCTCGGCAATGGCTAATTCGAAATCACGACTCATTCCCATCGAGAGTTCTGTTAGCTTAACCTGTGGAATTTCTTTAGTCTGCAATAAATCCCTAATCTGGCGAAGTTCCCGGAAAAACATTCGCGTTTCCTCTGATGTAGCCTCTAAAGCCCCAATAGTCATTAAACCGTGAACCCGGATATGTTGACAATCGGCAACAGCATCTAAAAAATCCTCAACTTCCTGCGGCATTAACCCCGCTTTATTCGGGTCACGGGCCGTGTTAACTTGTATAAGCACAGGCCAGATGATATTTCGCTTAGCACCCTGTTCTTCAAGGGCTGTTAAGAGGCTTAAACGATCCAGAGAATGAATCAGTGCTATCTGATTATTTAAATACTTTACTTTATTCGTTTGTAAACGCCCGATCAAATGCCATTCACAGTCGTGCGGCAGCAGAGGGTGTTTTTCCATCCATTCCTGCACCCGGTTTTCCGCAAAAACACGCTGTCCTGCCTCATAAGCTTCCTTTACAGCTTCCGCCGGCATCATTTTGCTTACGGCTAAAAGTTTAATTTGTTCCGGATGCCGACCTGAATTTTGAGCAGCTGCAAAAATTCTTTGGTAGATTTGCTTCAAATTGTCATCGATTCTCACTGAAAACACCTGCCATGCTGAAAGATTCTACACTTTCTACTTTTTTCCTGCCGATTCCAGTCCCTAAGACGGGATTTTTACATTCGCCGTCAGACCTTCAAGGTCTGAACGGGGATTTTTAACGACGGGAATACCTTGGGGAAGCTTTTCTACACAAGCGAGAGTTTCATTTTCATCTATAACTTTGACTTTTCGGAACTGATATATTCCGTCTTGGATTACAAGTACCCCTTGCTCTTCGCCTTTTGTATAGAGTGCGCTTTTAGAAATGACAACCCCGCTGACCTCAGGCTGAGAAATCCAACTCACCTCTTGAATGCGATGATTCGCTGTTCCTTCAAGGTATTGACTAAAGCGTACGACGATTCCTTGGGGCTGATCAGATTTTCGCATGATCTTTGCGCTCTGAACCTGCCCTCCCACATTAAATTTTATCGTCTGGCCTTTGGTTAAATTGGATGTGGGCTTTAGTTCAATAAAAGCGGCGGTCGGGGTTAAATTATTAACCATTTTCCCTAAAGCGGTCCCTGCCTGGACGACATCAGTCTGGGATTTTGAATTTCCTTTTTGATCTAAAACTTTGGATAAATCCATGGTCAATAAATTTTGCGGGGTGAGCATATTTTCCAACCCGTCTGTTTCTTGATATAAAAGCCCGCCGTTAGGCGCACTGACATAAGCTGTGGCTTTAGCAGAACTTGCCCCGGGATCAGCCCCTTCAGGGTAGATTTCCGCCACTGTTTCGCCGCGTCGAAATCTCTGGGCTTCTTTGCCCTGAAATTTAACTTTACCTGCAGCGGGAGATTGAATAGGGTACTCTTCATTAGCGAAGACAGCGTTAACCTTAACATTATGATCGATACTGCCTGCCTTTGCCAATTCAACGCTGATTGATCCGGCAATCCAGTGAGATCGATATACCCAGCCTAAAGAGCCGAGAAGAAGTACTATAAACAGCCCTAACCCAAGCATTTTTTTAACAGAGTCTCGCCCTTTCTTTTTTTTATTCAATCTAATTCCCCCTGTTGAACGGCCGGTAAATCACAGGAGAACACGGAGCCCGAACCCAATCGGGAGGCAACCTTAATTCTCCCCTTTGAACCCTCAACAATATGTTTAACTATGCTTAAACCAAGACCTGTCCCGCCTTGTTCGCGCGAACGCGCCTTATCAACACGATAAAATCGTTCAAAAATTCGGGGCAAATCATGTTCAGGAATCCCGCATCCGGTATCCCCAAACTCTAAATGGACGAAGGAATTTTCATAAGAAACTGATAGCCAAATCTTCCCCTGATTCGTATATTTAACCGCATTTTCGAGCAAATTTAAGAGCACCTGGCTAAGTAAGTCTATTCCCATCTCCACAGGAGGTAAATCGGGAGGAATATTTACAATAAGCTCAAGTCCTTTAGCCTCGGCATAGGATTCAATCACCGGCTTAATTTTTTCATAGGCTTCTTGAATACTGCTCAAACTCGTTTCCGACTCTCCCCGTCGATTCTCAATGCGGGAAAGTGTAAGCAGGTCGTCGATTAATCGTTGTAACCGCAGGGTTTCCGTTTGAATAATCTTTAAAAAACGTTCACGATGTTCAGGAATCTCGGCTGCTCCATCGAGAAGAGTTTCTACAAATCCCTTGATCGAGGTTAAAGGAGTTCGAAGTTCATGAGAGACATTTCCAACAAATTCTGTTCGAATCTGTTCTAACCTTCTCAGCTCTGTTACATCATGACAAACGATTACAGCTCCCCGAGGGCGGGTTGGTTCCCCCAGGTACGGACTGATCTGAACTCGAACATTTTTAGCATTTAAGATAAGTTCCGTACTTCCAAATTGGCCTTTCTCCAAAGTTTCCCGAACAAGCTCTTCTAAGACATTATATCCCTGAGCTTCAGTTAAATATTTGCCTTTGACTTTATCTTCCGGGAAACCAAAAATCTCCTCGGCAGCAGCATTGACTAAAACTACCCGGCCGACTTGATCGAGTGCAACTACACCTTCCTGCATTCCAGTGACAATAGCTTCAATTTTTTGAGCTTCTTGACTGTTTTTTTGAGCATTGACTTTAAACTGCTGAGCAAGTGAAATCATCTCCGTACCAAGCTGACCTAACTCATCGGATGAATCCGGCAAATAAACTCCGGTAAAATCCCCCTGGGCAATGGACTGAGCTGTACTATTTAATTTCTTTAAACGCTGATTCAGTTTTGCAGCTAGATAATAGATGACTCCCGCAGGCAGCAAAAGTGCCAAAATAAACGTCGTAAAGTCAAAGTAAAAAGTTTCCCCGCTGATTGCTCTCTCTCCCAGCCAAAAAAGGAATAAAGAAAGAGAAGAGCCGGCTAAATAAATGCCAAAAATTTTCCACTTAATTTCCATAATTTTACCCTTTTAACCTATAGCCTATGCCGCGCAGTGTCTCAATATATTCGGGATTTGAGGAATCTTTCTCCACTTTTTGGCGCAAGTGCCGTACGTGTACATCCACAGTACGTGTATCTCCAGCATATTCATAGCCCCAAACCCGCTCTAAAAGTTCATCTCTTGAATATACTTTACCCGGATGAGCCGCCAGAACGCGCAAAAGTTCAAACTCTTTTGGCGTTAGTTCAACCTCTTCTCCCCGCACGGATACTTGAAAGCGATTGAGATCAATCCTTAAATCGCCGCGAATAATTTCATTATCCTGAGCCTGTGGTCTAATCCTGCGAAGGCGTGCCCGAATCCGCGCTAAAAGTTCGCGAGGACTGAAAGGCTTTGTCAAATAGTCATCAGCACCTAATTCTAAGCCTAGGACCTTATCGATCTCTTCCCCTTTTGCCGTCAACATGATGACAGGAAGGTCGCGAAGTTTGGAATTTTGGCGAAGCTGATTACATACCTCTAACCCATCCATCCCCGGAAGCATAACATCGAGAACGACTAAATCCGGTCGTTTTTCTTCAATCATCTTAAGTGCAGCCGGCCCATCAAAGGCAATTAAAACATTATATCCTTCATTTTCGAGATTAAATTTCAAAAGCTCCTGAATGGGTTCTTCGTCATCGACGACTAAAATCGTCATGGCCATTCCCTATTCCTCCTCAACCCTGCGCCGAATCCATCCCGCCATGCGCCCTGTGTTAGGGCCTTCCCGCCGATGGGAGAAAAACCGGTCTGTATGACAAGCGGTACAAATAGAAGCACTCGCAATATTTTCCGGAAGCACTCCTCCCACAAGCAATAGCTGCCGATTGGCCTCCCATAGATCCAACATACCATGCCCTGGGCGAGTTAATTTTATAAAGGGTGTTTTGTTAAAAGCCTCAGAAAAAAGTCTTATGACACGCTCATCAACTTCATAACAGCAAGGTCCAATACTGGGTCCCAAGGCTGCCCAGCATTCATTGGGTTTTCCGCCAAGAACTTCAAGTTTCCTCAGAACCTCCAATACAATCTTCCCGACTGTACCCCTCCAGCCGGCATGAGCAATGCCCACAGCACCAAGGGCAGGATGATAAAAATAAACGGGAACACAATCCGCAAAAAACGCCATCAATCCCAGAGAACTCTGGGTAACCAACCCATCCACACCTGGCAGCACCGATTTCAAATCCCTGCCGCCCCGTCCTGAATCAGAGGCCTGTGCGACATGAACCTTTACGCCATGAACTTGTTCTCCGATCACAACATCATTCCAAGATGCATTCCATTCTAAAAGCCAACGCTCACGATTAAGCAAAACTGTCTCAGGATTGTCACCCACATGCAATCCTAAATTTAAAGAATCATAGGGAGCATCCCCAGCGCCACCCTCACGCGTGGAAAAGCCAATTTGAATCCCTTGTTTTTCCCACTCCGGAAGAGTGAGATAAGTTAACCTTTTTCCTCTTTTATAAATCCAGCTCATTATCGGCTCCTTATTACGGCTCCTTATTACGCTTCCTTTAACTATACCATAATTTTTCCAGTCAAAAAACCTACTTAAGTCCTATCTTTTCCATAAATCTTCGACATATTACATACAAAAAGCTCCCCGGGGGGAGCAAGCATGGTTATATGAGTCTATCAATTTAAGGATCGTTGTTAAACTCCGGCAGATCATGTGCATCTACCAAAATTACATCGACTCCAATCTTCTTGACACGCTCCCAAGGAATTGCAATGTCTTCAGTCCGATTCCCGCCGAAAAATCCCCAGCTGCGTGAGGCTCCCGGAACAACAATCCCCTTAACAACGCCGCGCTCCAAGTCAAGATCTAAATCCTTAATAGGACCTAACCGTCGTCCATCTTGAATATTAACAATATCTAACATTCGAAGTTCAGAAATCCGCATCCGAATACCTCCCCGAATATGAACACATCAGGCTAGACTTCAGGTAAAAGAGCTTCACCTGAAGATTAGTTTTCTTTATCTCTATGAGGAAGTATCGATTTTTAGACTATGTACCTCAGAACGTTAAACTGTATTTCTCATACATACTTTCGCATATGGTTAAGAGCCGCTTTTTCTAAGCGCGAAACTTGGGCCTGGGATATACCGATTTCGTCCGCAACTTCCATCTGTGTTTTACCGTGAAAAAATCGCAAGGATAGAATGAGCTTTTCCCTTTCGCTTAGACGTCTTAAAGCTTCACGTACAGCAATTCCTTCCAGCCAGCTTGTATCCGAGTGTCTTTCATCACCGATTTGATCCATCACAAAGATAGGGTCTCCACCGTCATGGTAGATGGGTTCAAAAAGCGAAATAGGCTCTTGAATTGCATCTAAAGCAAAGATCACTTCTTCCCTCGGTAAAGTCAATTTATTTGCAATTTCTGAAACCGTCGGTTCGCGCGAGCATTCGCTGACTAACTGATCGCGGACCTGCAAAGCCTTATAGGCAATATCCCTTAAGGAACGACTTACTCGGATCGGATTATTGTCCCTTAAATACCGTCGGATTTCGCCAATAATCATCGGTACAGCATACGTTGAAAATTTGACATTCTGCCCCAAATCGAAATTGTCAATTGCTTTCATCAAACCAATGCAACCCACCTGGAAAAGATCATCAACGTACTCTCCCCGATTAGTAAACCTTTGAATAACACTGAGTACAAGACGTAAATTACCATGAATCAGTTTCTCTCTGGATTCACGCTGCCCACTTTGATATGCAACAAATAATTCATTCATTTTTGAACTATTCAGGACAGGAAGTTTAGAGGTGTTCACTCCACAGATTTCAACCTTGTTTAAAGCCATTCGAGCACTCACCTTCCAAGCCAAATTTTCTCTTGGTGAGTATACCCTAACTGGCTTCAACTTATTCCATTCTGCAGAACTCTTTCCTTAATCTTCTAATTATGCGTTTTTCCAGCCTGGAAATATAGGATTGGGAAATACCTAAACGATCTGCCACTTCTTTTTGAGTTTTCTCCTCCCCATTGTCTAAGCCAAAGCGAAGCTCCATGATCAGCTTTTCTCGGTCGGAAAGCCGGTCCATCGCTAGACGGAGAAGTTGGCGATCGACTTGTTCTTCAATCGGACGTGAAATAATATCATTCTCCGTTCCCAAGACATCCGATAAAAGCAACTCATTGCCATCCCAATCTATATTTAAGGGTTCATCGAACGAAACTTCGGAACGTGTTTTATTATTTCTCCGTAAATACATTAAAATTTCATTTTCAATACAACGTGATGCATACGTTGCCAGTTTAATCTTCTTTTGTGGATCAAATGTATTTACAGCCTTTATCAGCCCAATTGTTCCAATCGAAACAAGATCTTCAATACCGATCCCTGTGTTCTCAAATTTACGGGCAATATAGACAACTAGTCTTAAATTTCTTTCAATCAGCACATCCCGAACCGTTGGATCTCCTATTTCCAGACGTTCAAGTAAATCGACCTCTTCATCAGAACTCAGAGGAGGAGGTAAGGTTTCACTGCTTCCGACATAATAAATTTCCTTCCAGCCCCTGATTTTCAGCCGGAGCTGACCCCATAAAACACGCAGTTTCTTGATAATTTGCTTATACCAGTTCATAGATCAACCTCCGCTTCCTTGCACATGTTCGGGATGTAACAAAGCCTGAAATGCCCCGTCTTGACTTAAGGGATGCTGGACAAGCGCTAACGTTGCCTGAATATCTTGGGGTTCCGAAGAACCCAACACTATGCGCTGAGGACGAATGCCTAACAAATAGCTTTTATGGCCTACCGCCTGATAAGGAATAAACACAAACGTCTTCATCCATGAAGAATCTTCTTTCCATAGCCATGGCCACGGATCATCTAAATTGCGCCAGGAACCTTTAATAATTGTTTGCCAATCCGCAGGCATACCCGCAGCGGCAATCTCTTCCTCAACAAGCAAAACCGGTGTTCCTGTTAATGGATCCCTTAACTGATTTCCTGTATCCAGCAGAGCTTTTACCTTAATAGGGTTGCTATGTTCCCCAAAGTCAATAAGTACATCATAGACGCTGGCTCTTAATTTTTTTACGTTTGAAAGCCAATTTAACGAGACCTTCTGTCCACCCCACCAGAAAAGAGACCCTAAAGGTAAAACCCAAAAATTTTGAATACCTAAGCGTAAGGCATTCGAGGAACTTCCATCAAATTCGACCCACCCCCATAACGCATAGACTCCCCCACCTAAACCTACAGACAAGATCCAGAATAAAGTCAGCCGTTTAACATAAGTTCGAATTCCAACTTTCGTAAAGCTGACCCAAACCATAGCGAAAGGAGTAAGGAATTTACTCAGCGTTAGAAGAAAGGGAACCGAACCAAATGCCGAGAGTAAAACAGGAAATTCGCCGATGAATACTCCGCCCAATAAACGGTAAAAAGAAGGGGGTGTATTGAGAATCCGTGCTGTCAGAAGAAGCAGGAAAAGATCCATTATTCCATTAATCATAAGATCAAGATCGAGATATCTTACCATCATTCTGTATGGCAGTCCCTTCCGCACGGTTCTTCCCAAATTATACCGAAAGACAAGAATAAAACCTGTCGTATTAGGTGGGAACTTTTAGGAAAACTTATGCGACTATTGACGAAACTTGGTCACATTAAAAGACCTGTCGCAAAACCTATGGTCGTGTAGTTTCGCGCATATCCGCACCTTCGGGCGCTCCGGGACTGGTTCACTTTGCCTTCGTAGCAGCTCCGCCAAACCTCTGGGCAATACCTGATGTGAACCTGTGGCTGCGCTACGCTACTAAAGCTTTGTTCACCTGCACGTCCCTCCACGAATCGTTCACTTCTATGCGAGAAACTACGCTTTCGGGTCTTTTGCAATCGTCCATAATTATTGTGCGCACGAAAAAAGGGCTTGTTTTGCAACAAGCCCCCCAAAAAAACATATTAAATTAAAAACTTAAAATTATCGACGGCGGCGTAAAAACTCAGGAATATCTAAATCCTCAGAAGCAGCCGCAGCCGCTGCAACAGGACGAATCACCTGTTCAGAAGCCGTTCCCGTTTTAACAAAAGTGTTTTGAGGCTGATCAAAACCTGTAGCTATAACCGTAACACGAACTTCTTCTTTCATGCTTTCATCGATTACTGCTCCGAAAATGATATTTGCTTCGGGATCGGCTGCTTCCTCAATAATAGCAGAGGCCTCATTAACCTCGAATAAAGTCAAATTGGTTCCGCCGGTAATATTGAGAAGTACTCCCTTAGCCCCTTCGATAGACGTTTCAAGGAGAGGACTGGAAATAGCTTTACGTGCCGCATCAATTGCCCGATTTTCACCTGTAGCTTGGCCAATGCCCATTAAAGCAGAACCCGTATTGCGCATAATGGTTTTAACATCCGCGAAATCGAGATTGATCAAGCCGGGGACGGCAATCAAGTCAGAAATTCCTTGAACCCCTTGGCGCAAAACATCATCAGCAATTCGGAACGCCTCGGTCATCGTTGTATTCTTGTCTACGACTTGAAGCAAACGGTCATTAGGAATCGTGATCAGCGTATCCACTTTGCCCTTGAGCTCAGCTATTCCTTTTTCAGCCTGCATTGCCCGTTTCCGTCCTTCGAAAGTAAAAGGACGAGTAACTACACCGACGGTCAGGGCTCCAAGTTCCTTCGCTACCTCGGCAACCACCGGTGCTGCGCCGGTACCTGTACCGCCGCCCATTCCGGCAGTAACAAAAACCATGTCAACACCCTTCAGGGTTTCAACAAGGTCCTCGCGGCTTTCCTCAGCGGCTTTTGCCCCAATTTCAGGGTTAGCACCTGCTCCTAAGCCTTTGGTAAGTTTCGAGCCAATCTGAACCTTTTCCGCTGCGCGAGCGAGGTTTAATGCCTGAGCATCCGTATTAACGGATACAAAATCAACACCCTTAAGTCCTGCTGTAATCATGCGATTAACAGCATTGTTTCCTCCGCCACCGACACCAATGACTTTTATTCCGGCAAACTGATCAAAGTCAATATCAAATTCAAGCATCTAGCTTTTCTACCCCCTCGCAAAATTGGCTGTCTATTTAAAACAAACATTATTCAGACTTGCTTACAGATTCTATGGACAAGCTCAATATTCCTTTTTTCACGAATAATTTTTTTTAAATAAGTCTATAAAATCCACTCTAAAAATTGTATACGTTAATGCCTGCCCCTGAAATTAATGGTTTATCCTCAAAAATTGCAGGATTTTTCATTTTCTTAGGATATGTCGTCTGATAATCGCCAAATTATTGAATAATCGTACTCCGAAAGCAACGACCGCTGCTAGATAGAGATCAACACCAATTCGATCACCAATATAAGCAAGCAGTCCGGCTAAAAGAATATTTGTGAAAAAGCCTGTCAGGAAAACCGTCGAATCAAAGTGCTCCTCTTGAGCTGCTCTTAATCCTCCAAGAACAGAATCCAACGCAGCTAATATTGCGACCGAAAGATATTTCGAATATTCAACAGGAACTGTAAAAGGGCTAAACCAGCCAATCGCCAGCCCCAGTATTAAACCTAAAATCGGCAGCCACATTTGAATTTCCTCCTATCAGCGTCCAATTACGGGCTTGGCCGCTGTTAAATCAATATATCTTATCCCCTTTTCGACGGATTTATATCCATTATCCTTTAGAAGTTGATTTAGCACATCTAATTTATCTTTCCAGTCTTGAGCTTGTCCTAACCGTACTTCAACCCCGCTCGTCAAATAAATCGTGATCTGCTGAATGGGGTTAACAAAAACCTCACCGATCAAAGGCAAAAGTTCGCTTGGCGCTTCATGGACAAGCAGAAGTCCAGTTTTTAAATTAGGAAGCTTCAGTTCCTGACCAGGGCCTGCCGTATCAGGTATGTCCACTCCATTAATCACCGGATAACTTTTATCGGGCCATCCCTCGCTTCGCTGGAGGAATACCCCGTTTTCATCCACTTTAACTACACCGTTCGGAACTACGACTAAAGCTGCAGGGGCACGTTCTGTGACCTGGATAACTAAGGTTGATGGAAATTGACGTTTAAATTGAACACTTTTAACTAAGGGGTGAAGTGTAACTTTTTTTCTTAAACTTTCCTGATCCGCCAGGATTAAATTCTGTCCCTTGGCACTGCTCGTTAAACGTTCGATTTCAGCCTGGGGTATCTGTTGTAACCCTTCAATCTTAATGTTTTGGATGGAAAAATAACTTGATCTCAGGAAAAGGGTTATGCCTGCAGTCAGCAGGATCACCAGAATCGCACCATAAAGAAAGACTGTACTCGTTTTCTTGGGTTCCATGCATGTTCCTCCCCGTCCCAAGTATAACCAATACAGCCCATGCTGTCATGCCTTTTTACTAATTCTTTTTTAACTTTTGTTTAAGATTTAACTCGAGTCAGTTTCGCACCTAATTGATGGTACTTTTCCGCCAGATTCTCATAGCCCCGATCGATATGCCCCACCTTTTCAAGAACAGTGGCTTCTTCAGCCGCCAGAGCCGCTAAGAATAAGGCTGCTCCCGCACGTAAGTCGGTTGCCTCGACAAAGGCTCCGTCCAGGTTCTTAACCCCGCGTATGACAGCGGTTCGACCTTCAATCGTAATTTGAGCTCCCATCCTTCTTAACTCATCCACATGCTGAAAACGATTTTCAAAAATAGTCTCTGTTATAACGCTGGTACCGTCAGCCGTCGCTAATAAAGCCATAAATTGAGGCTGCATATCTGTTGGAAATCCGGGATAGGGCATCGTTTTACAATCTACTCCTCTAATTTTGCCGGGTCGGCGAACGCGAACAGAATCATCTCCGATCGAAACATCGGCACCCATCTGACGGAGCTTGGCAATTACAGGTTCTAAATGCTCGGGAATTACATTTTCTACTTCGATATCTCCCTGGGTCATTACTGCTGCCACCATGTGTGTTCCTGCCTCAATCCGATCGGGAATTACCGTATGCTCGGCCGGTTTGAGCTCACTTACCCCGTCTATCCGCAGGATATCCATACCTGCACCCCGAACCTTCGCCCCCATCTTATTCAAGAAATTTTGCAAATCTACAATTTCCGGTTCACGCGCTGCATTATGGATCAATGTCGTTCCTTTGGCCAAAACGGCAGCCATCATCACATTCTCAGTTGCGCCTACACTGGGAACATCAAAATAGACATCTGCGCCTCTCAATTCATCTGCCCACGCTTCAATATAGCCATGCCTCTCTTTAACATGGACTCCTAACTCCTGAAGTCCTTTAATATGCTGATCCATCGGTCGGGAACCAATGGCGCATCCCCCCGGCCTTGATATCCGAACCCGGCCGTTACGGGCAATCATAGCACCTAAAATCAGGTTGGAAGCACGCATTTGACGCATTAATCCCTCGTCTACTTCCCAGCGTTTCAAGTCGGATGAATCCACAATCAACGCCCCATTGTTAAAACTTACGCCCGCTCCTATGTATTCTAAAACTTCGATCATATGTTCAATATCTGCCAGTTGCGGAATTTCCATGAGTGCAGATCTTCCCGAAACAAGAAGGGTCGCCGCCAACAGAGGTAAGGATGCATTCTTAGCGCCGCTGGTTCTAATTTTTCCTTCCAACCTTTGTTTTCCAGTGATGACATAGCGATCCATCGTCATAACTCTACCTCCTCAAACTGGTGAAATATAATGGACCTCCGTCTGGAGTCTTACTCCGAACTTTGCCAAAACATCATTTTGTATCGCTTCAATCAAGGCTAGAACATCTTGTGCCGTTGCATTTCCCAAGTTCACGATAAAATTAGCGTGTTTTGGTGAAACTTGAGCTCCGCCGATCCCCTTTCCTTTCCAGCCCGCTTGCTCAATGAGACGTCCTGCCGAATCACCCGGAGGATTACGGAATACACTTCCGGCGTTAGGAAGCTCTGACGGCTGTGCTGCTCTGCGCTTTTCCAGGTTCTCAGCCATTTGCCTCTTGATTTCTTCTTTATTCCCTGGCTCAAATTGAAGTTTTGCTTCTAATATCCAAGCTTTTCCTTGCAGAGAACATTCCCTATATCCAAAAGCTATTTCCTTTTTATCAAAAGTTCGAACCCCGCCATCCTCTGTTAACACCTTTACAGAACGAAGAACGTTTTGAATTTCCCCGCCATGTGCCCCGGCATTCATGACAATCGCCCCACCAAGCGTACCCGGAATGCCGCGAGCAAATTCCAGACCGTTCATCCCCCGTTCACCTGCCTCTTGAGCTAGCCGAGCGAGAGAGCATCCTGCCTCAGCCTTTAAAGAGCACTCTTTCCATATCTCTCGATTCAAGGCGGTACTTACAACCGTAATTCCTTTAAGTCCCTCGTCCGGAAAAAGGAGATTTGATCCCCTCCCAATCAAGCGAATCGGAATTTGATTCTCATGAGCCCAACACCAAAGGGTTTCAAGCTCATCAGAATCCTTCGGCCATATCACCCACTCTGCTATTCCCCCGATTTTCCATGTACTGAGCGTCCTCAAAGACACATTCTGCTCGATTCGTCCTTTGATCCCGTTTATCTGCATCAATATTCCACCTTATGTTCTTCTTCACTTCCCACCAGGTTACCCCAAGCTGTAAACCCGTTAGGATCGAGCGATACATACTTTCCTCCGCTTCAGCATCAGGATAACGCTTAAGATTACCTATATACTGAAAACGTGATGGTTCAGAGTAAAAATCCACAGTATCTTTCCGTACGGTCCAAGAACCTTCCGGCAGCTGATTTCTTGATTCCCGTCCGACTTTTTCTTCCTTCAGGAGTGAGTTCAACCAAGTTTCAGGAACTACCCAATGCAAGCCCCGACCCTTAATAACACTCCATTGTCCGTCTTCCTTAGGCCATAATAGAGAGGGTTCATAGCCTGCTTCAAATAATAATGTCCATAAAACCGGCTGCTCTTTTTGTTGAGTATTAAGCGGCACGGGAAGAATTATTTCCTGCTCCCATAAACCACGCAGGAAATCTACAACCGTAATCGGCATTATGCCACGGCTCTCTCCCCATTGTCGATATTGATCATGCAAAGACTCCGGCCAGTACACGATTTCTGTTGGTCCACAATCCAGGGATTCCTCTTCTGTCCCTTCCACCCCTGGAATTGTCGGGCTTACTAAATCCAGCGATTCTTCGGCTGTAATTTCCTTGAAGACCGCCTCGATCTCCAAGGCATCAAGCAAAGCCTTGAAGCCAAGTCCCTCTTGAGCGCCGCACGGCATAAGTACAAGGATCTTTCGCCTCGGCCACATGACAATCCACTCCCTTCCTTCTGACTGTCATATGTTATGCAGACCGTAAGGAAGGTGTGATTCAGGAAAATCGTATCTATTTCCAACCCGTTTCCAAACAAATTTTAACGATTTTAGCCAAAGCATCAGGCTGCCCTAATCCCTTTGACTTTTCGGCCATCGCCTTAAGCTTATCCGGTTGCCCTAATAGTTCTTGAAGGATTTGCCAAAGAGTCTCTCCATCTAATTCTTTATCTAAAATAACACGCGCTGCTCCAGCTTGCTCTAAAGCCCGTGCATTATATTCCTGATGATTTTCCGCAGCATAGGGATAAGGGATTAGAACTGCCGGTTTACCGGCGACCATCAATTCTGCGAGTGAAGCGGCACCTGCACGCCCAACCCAGAGATCTGCACAGGCCAATGCTGCAGGCATATCCTTCAGATACTCAAGTATTTTCCAGTTATCTCGGTTCACGTTAATCCCGGCATCTTTCAAGGCCTTAAGTGTTTCTTTATAAGTCGCACTGCCGGTAGCCCAAACCACCTGAATTTCGGAGCGTGCCGACAATCCCTTGAGAACTTCCAGCATAGCTTGATTGATGCTCCTTGCCCCTCGGCTGCCGCCCGTAATAAGCAAGGTTAATTGTTTAGGATTTAACCCTAAACGCTCTGCTCCAGCCTCACGGCTCACCGCACCGATTTCCGGGCGAACAGGCAATCCTGTCAGTTCGAGCTTCTTCTGAACCCCGAAGTGAGCGATGCTTTCCGGAAAGGTCACCATAACCTTACGTACAAAACGAGCCAAAATCTTGTTGGTCACTCCAGGCAAAGCATTTTGCTCATGCAGCAAGGTAGGAATCCCAAAAAGAGCTGCAGATAATACAACAGGTCCGGAGACATATCCTCCTGTACCCACGACTAAATCGGGTTTAAAGCGCTTTAGAATCTGCTTTGTCTCCCAAAGTGCAGTCAAACTTTTCATTCCTACTTTGAGTGTTTCCACACTGAGCTTGCGCGGAAGGCCTTGTCCAGGCACACTCTCAAACTGAAACCCTGCATCAGGGACAAGCTTCGCTTCCATTCCCTTTTCAGTGCCAACGTACAGGATCTCAGTTCGTGAGTCAGCGGACAATAACCCTTTAGCTATGGCTAAGGCAGGATAAATATGTCCTCCGGTTCCTCCACCGGTCACAATCACTCGCACGGGATCTAACCCCTTTCATTAATCACTTTATTCCTTTATCTAGAGTATATCTGGAAAGTGTAGCTTTTCGCGCATTCACTCTCTTAGTATCTCCGGGGCTCGCTCTCTCGCTTCCGAGGCAGCTCTGCCAACCCTTCTGCTTTCTGCAAGTGAACCTCGGCGTCGCTGTCCTTCGGAAGCATCGTGCGCTTTAACGCCCCTCCGATGAAATCGTTCGTGCCTGCGCGATAAAGGTACGCTTACGGGTCTTTTCGTGATTTTTAAAAGCATTCTTAAGTAATTCTTCGAAGCAAGTTACGATTACAGTATGCAAGGACTTTACGTGAGTAGCAACCAAGCTTGGACAAAACTGCCCTTGATTAGAGGGACGAGTCACACGATGTGACTCGCCGACCGTGAGCCAAGGATGGCGAATTGGGAGGGTATCCCGAAGCTTGCATTCAGCAGTTTTGCCCATAGCTTGGTCTACGAACGTGCGTCCTGGAAACTGTAACGTAACTTCCTTCGTTACTTTGACTCCCTCGAAATATTCAGCAGCACCCCAACTCCCAGCATGGTAAAGACGAGCGAAGTTCCTCCATAGCTTAAGAACGGCAGCGTAATGCCGGTTACAGGCAAGACGCCGCTCACTACCCCCATGTTGATCATGGCCTGAATGCAGACCATCGCCGTTAAGCCAACCGCTAACAGTCCTGTAAAAGCATCGGGAGCACCCATCGCTACACGAAACCCTCGCCAGGCAAATAAAAAGAACAGAATAACAACTAAAGAAGCCCCAACAAAACCCAGTTCCTCACCGATCATTGCAAAAATAAAGTCTGTATGATTTTCCGGAAGATAGAGGAACTTTTGTTTGCTTTGTCCAAGTCCTAAACCGAAAAGTCCCCCCGGGCCTAAGGCCAGCAAAGCTTGAATGGTTTGATACCCCTTTCCTGCCGGGTCTGCCCAGGGATCAAGAAAAGCTGTAATACGCCGCATTCGGTATGGTGCGGCGGCAATAGCAGCAACGACCAATCCCACCCCTGATCCTCCTAAGGCTAACATATGGCTTACCCGTGCCCCGGCCGCGATCAGCATGAAGAAGGTCGTCCCAGCAATCGCCAGTGTTGTCCCCAAGTCCGGCTGGAGCATAATTAATCCGGCAATGAGTCCCAGCAATCCTAAAATAGGCAATAATCCCTTGCGAAATGATTTAATTTTATATGGATTAAGCGCCAACAAATGCGCCATAACCAATACCATTGCCAATTTAATAACTTCAGAAGGCTGAATGGACAGCGGGCCTAACCCAATCCAACGGTCCGCGCCATTAACACGGCGTCCTACTCCAGGGATTTTCACCATAATCAAGAGAACAATGGCAAGAATTAATGCCGATTTAGCAAAACGTCTTAAAATTTGTAAATCGAGCCGCATAGTCACACCCATTACTGCTAGGCCGATGCTTATCCATATCACCTCCATCTTCAGAAAGTGATATGGGTCATCATACTGTACATATCCTTTCACTGCACTCGAACTATATACCATAATTATTCCAATGGTCAAAAGTGCAAGTATTGATCCCAGCAGGATCAAATCCGGCCTGCGGCGTCTCGGCATTATTCAGCTCCCCCTTTGATTTATGAAATGGGTTCACTATAATGCCTACGCACTAACTCCTTAAAGAATTCCCCTCTTTCTTCATAACTTTTAAACATATCCCAACTTGTACAAGCAGGGGAAAGAAGAACTACATCTCCTGCATCAGCTTCAGCTATCGCTAACCGAACACCCTCCTCAAAACTCCCCGCCCGGACAATCCGTGCAACACCGACATCTTTTGCTGCCTGCTCCATTTCATCGGCAGCCATTCCTAATAAAACCAGACTTTTCACTTTTACTTTAACGATTTTCATGAAATCATGAAAATCAAGTCCTTTGTTCTTCCCTCCGGCAATCAGAACAATAGGCTGCTCTTCAAACGCGTCTAATGCCTTTTCTGCGGCATCGGGATTTGTACCCTTCGAATCATTGATGAATAAAATATCGTCAAACGTTCCTACGATTTCTTGGCGATGCTCGACACCTTTAAACTCCCTAAGTCCTCTTGCAATTTCTTCAAAGCTTAGGCCAAGCTTACGGGCAGCTCCGATGGATGCCATGACATTTTCCAAGTTATGACTTCCTCTGATTTGCAATTCTTTCCGGTTAATAATCCGAGTAACGTGACCGTCTTTCGAATAAACGATATCCTCTCCCTGAAGGCTAAGTCCATCTTCAAGGTAGGTTGTTGGGCTAAAATAGAGAATCTCCGCCTTCAGCCCTGATCCCAGAGAACGTACAGCCGGATCATCCCAATTGAGAATGGCCAGATCCTCTGCCGTTTGATTCTCAAAAATACGAGCTTTTGCGGCTAAATAATTTTCGAACGTTCCGTGACGGTCGAGATGATCTGGCGTGACATTGAGCAAAATTGCGATATTTAATCGCAGCTGATCGATAAGCTCGAGCTGAAAACTTGAAAGTTCGGCGACAATAATTCCATTCGGTGACAAGGCGTCAACGTTTCCGCTCAAGGCGACCCCAATATTTCCGGCAACTATCGTCGGTTGCCCTGTCTGTTTAGTTAACTCCCCAATAAGAGTCGTCGTCGTTGTTTTCCCGTTTGTACCTGTAATTCCAATCTTCTTGGCCGGATTATCCCTTAAAGCAAGCTCAACTTCACTCCACAGCGGAATTCCTTGGCCCACTCCTTCTTCAATAAACGCTAATTTCGGAGAAACCCCGGGAGATACCACAATTAAATCGGCCTGGATTTCTTTCCATTCCGGAATTCTTCCGAGAATGAGCTGGCTGGGGTTAAGCCCCAACTCAGAAATTCCTTCTAACGTATCCGGAGACTTTTTGTCTGTCAGAATAACGCCCGAACCCAACTCCTGAAGTTTTTTGACGGCGGCAAGGCCGCTTCGTCCCGCACCGACAACTAAAACCTTTTTATTTTTTAAATTCATACTTTTCACCTTCAACTATTTCCTTTCCATGCTTGAGACATTATCCTAAACCAGGCAAAAATGCGACAATCCCTAATAAGCCGCACACAAGCGCTGCAGCCCAAAACGTCAGGACAACTCTCCATTCGTTCCAGCCTGAAAGTTCAAAATGATGGTGTATAGGACTCATCTTAAAGACACGCTTTCCTGTTGTCTTAAAAGAAATGACCTGGATGATGACCGAGAACGCCTCTATAACATAAACTCCGCCGATAAGAAGGAGTACTAACTCTGACTTTGTAAGGACAGCCAATCCGACCAAGGCACCGCCTAGGGCTAAGGAACCTGTATCTCCCATAAACACCCGGGCAGGGTACTTATTAAATCTTAAAAAGCCCAGGCATCCTCCGGCTACAGCTGCCGCAAATACGGCCAAATCTGTTTCATGGGCTAGAATTGCTACTCTTCCACCTTGAGCTGATTCAAGAAGAGCAATAAGCATAAAACTTAACGCGCTGAAAAGAGTAGTCCCAGCAGCCAGTCCATCTAAGCCATCCGTAAGATTAACAGCATTCGTAATTCCAACAATAATAAAAGCCACAAACGGATAGTAAAATAATCCAAGGTCAAGATGAATAGAAGTAAACGGAATAATCAAGTCTGTCCCTCGTCCAAGGAAACGTACGGCTACCCATGTCAAAAGCAAGGCCAGCCCGATCTGTCCGATCAGTTTTTGATATGCTCTTAACCCTAAAGAGCGATGCATTACAACTTTAATAAAATCATCTATAAATCCTATAAGTCCGTAACCGAGCATTGCCCCCACAACAGTAACCATCTCTACCGAAGTAGGTTGTTCCGCACTTAAAAGAGATGCAGCGACAATCCCGACTAAGAAAATAATACCACCCATGGTTGGCGTTCCTGCTTTTTTCAAGTGTCTCTGAGGGCCATCCTCTCGAATATTCTGACCAAATTTAAGGACTCGCAATAAGGGGATAAGAAATGGTCCCAGAATCAAGCTGATAATCAGCGCTAATCCCCCAGCCATGAGCAAACGTTCTGACATGAATCGATTCCTTCCTTTTCTCCTAACCCTAGCGTTAAAGCTGAGCGTTATTAACAATATTCTTGATTCAGGTGGGGTTTTAACCCCATCTGAATTTAGAAGATGTTATCCAGGAGCTTAGCGCCGCTTATCTCCCTCTTATAGAAGCGGGAGTCTTAGCGGCGGTTAGCTATCGGATAAATTGTTATGATCTATTTCCAATGCCTCGGTAATTTTCTCCATCTTCATTCCGCGTGAAGCCTTAATGAGAACCCAAGTCTCACCCCCAAATGTGCTGAGAATGTTCTTTGCCTGATCAATCGCTGAAGCACGATCAGGGCATATATGAACCTTCTCCGGCAGCATTCCCGCTTCCAAAGCCCCTTGAGCAATTGCGTCAGCTAACTTCCCCACGGTGATCAACTCTGTTATACCGAGTTGAGCAGCTGCTTGGCCTACTTCATAATGCCCGCTTGCGCTTGCATCCCCGAGTTCATACATCTCTCCTAAGATCGCTAGTGTTCTCTGATCTGCTCTTTGGCTTAACACTTCGAGCGAGGCCTTCATTGACGTTGGATTTGCATTATAAACATCACTCAGAATTGTGCTTTTATAAATTCCCTTATGCAATTCCAAACGCATTTTTGACAATTCCAATTCCTTTAGACCTTGACATCCTTGACTGATTGAGACCCCATACAGCCTCCCGACAGCTAAAGCGGCCAAAGCATCCAAAACATTGTGCTCCCCAGGTAAAGGCAGCTGCACTAACGCCTCTTCCGACAGATCTCCGCACTCAAACTGAGTCCCCAAGGTTCCCGTCTGGATCAAATTTTTCCCCTGAAGATTTGCCGGATGATATTTACCTTCAATTCCGAAGAAAAACTGCTGATGAGAATCTTTTTCGGCTTTCTTGACACTCCAAAAATCTTCGGAATTCAAAATAGCCGTTCCATCCTTCGGCAGTGCATCAATTAACTCCCATTTGGCCTTAGCAATATTCTCTTGAGAACCTAGAAGCTCCATATGGGTTGTCCCAATATTCGTAATTACACCGGTATCCGGTTGGACAAATTTGCAGAGAGCCTTTATTTGCCCCAATCCGCGCATTCCCATTTCAACAACAAGGATCTCGGTTCCCTCAGGCGCATTAAGCAAGGTCATAGGAACACCTAACTCGTTATTTTGATTTTCCTTATTTCTATAGACCTGATATTTCTGCGCGAGAACAGCCGCAGCCATATCTTTCGTCGTCGTTTTGCCGTTGCTTCCAGTTATACCGACAACTTTCGCGCCAAGCTCCAACCTCCACACCCTGGCCAAGTCTTGCATCGCTGCTAATCCAGATTCGACGAGGATCAGCGCTTTGCCTTCCGGTACGGAAATATCAGGACGTCCCTTTAATTTAGCCTTTTCGGCAATCGCTGCGCTTGCTCCATTACGCCAGGCCGCTTCTATATAATCGTGTCCATCGACTTTTTCACCCGCAAGTGCAAAAAAAGCTTCTCCACCCCTGGCCTGTCGGCTGTCAATAACACAGCCAAAAACGCTGATCTCTGGATCACCCCTCAATTCTGCTTTTAAAATTTCAGCAATCTGTTTACTTTTCCACATAGCCTAGCCCCCTTAAGGCATCTTTGGCTACTTCCCGATCATCAAAGGGAAATGTCTCCTTACCAATAATTTGATAATCCTCATGCCCTTTTCCTGCAATTAAAACGGTATCTCCCGGTTTAGCTGCTCGGCAAGCCGTTTCAATAGCTTCCCGGCGATTAACCATCGCTGTATATTCTACTCCGGTTACCCCTGCGAGAATATCTTTAATGATTTGTTCCGGCACCTCTGTCCGCGGGTTATCTGAAGTCACAATAACAAAGTCACTCAATCTTGAGGCAATTTCACCCATTTGAGGTCTCTTTCCTTTATCCCGGTCCCCGCCGCAACCAAAGACGGTAATTAAACGACCGTGCGTGAATTCACGAGCCGTATTTAAGACATTTTCCAAACCGTCCGGGGTATGCGCATAATCGACAATAACCGGGAAGGGCTGTCCCTTACGAACGCTTTCAAAACGCCCCGGCACACCTTTTATTTCTGCTAACGCGTCAGCTATTAATTGAGGATTACGCCCGCTTTCCACTCCCCAGGCAAATGCAGCCAATGCATTATAAACGCTGAACATACCCGGAGTCGCATAATGAACATCTTGGGTTTTTCCCTTAAATCGCACGGTAAATTGAATTCCGTGGGCAGATAGTTGAATATTCTCCGCCCGATAATCCAAGTTTTCACTTCGAACTCCATACGTAACCACAGGTGAAGCAGATACTTCAAGCAACGTTTTCGAAGCAGGATCATCACCGTTAATAACTCCGATCTTCGGCTGTTTAGCTCCCTTTAATTCTTTAAAAAGGCGGGCCTTTGCCTGTAAATATCCCTCCATTGTCTTATGATAATCTAAGTGATCTTGTGTTAAATTTGTAAAAATCCCTGCATCAAATTCACAGCCCCGGACACGGCCGAGATCTAAAGCATGAGAAGAAACTTCCATTACGGCAAAATCGACGTTTTCTTCAACCATCTCTGCTAAAAGCTTTTGAACATTGACAGCTTCCGGTGTTGTCCGACTTCCCGGTATTTCGCGGCCGGCAATGCGAGCGCCGAGAGTTCCGATAAGTCCTGCCTTTTTCCCTTGTTTCTCAACGATCTGTTCAATAAGGTGGGTGACGGTCGTTTTTCCATTTGTTCCTGTTACTCCAACCATTTCTAAATGATTGCTGGGATAGTTATAGATATTAGCGGCAATTTTCCCAAGTACAGATCGAACGTTTCCCACCTGTATTTGAGGCACTTCCAGCGGCAGAATCCGCTCTACTAAGAGAGCCACCGCTCCTTTGGCAATTGCCTGAGCCGCAAAGTCATGCCCGTCTGCATTTGCTCCCGGAACGCACGCATAGAGATCACCCGCCTGAACCTGACGGGAGTCCATCGTTATCCCCTTTATTTCTACTTCATTATTTCCGGAGGAAGCCAGTACCTTAACTCCATCTAAAACATCCGCAAGTTTCTTATTGACTTTTGGCACCCTCATCACACCTTTCAATTCTAGTATAGACAGTTCAAATTCTGGGCAGACCTGAAGTTCTTTTATTTTTTACAGTCGTAGAACGGCATTAAACTTGGCTTTTATACATGTAAACCCCATAACAGTATAATTGTTCTTAGCATATTATTAAACCCTAAAAACAGTATGATTGCTTCCAATACAGGCTCAAACGATTCGTCGGAATGGCGTAAGCGAGTGAAGTTTCCGAAGCGAGAAGAATAATAGATGAACATGCGACGAAACAGGACGTTTCTAGTGTCGTGTGTGACATGGAAGTTGGAAAAGAGCGAGTAGCCATGGAGACGCCTGAGTGAGAGACTTTATTGAAAGTATCACTTGTATTATGGTGCCGTCAACGGCGTTCTCCCTTCCATCATCTCGATCGCTTCCACATCCTCATCCTCATCTTCCCACCATTGTCCCATCGTTTGAGTGCCTGCTTCATTTCCAAGATAAAGCAATACGGTTGAGCCTGCTTCCACCTGTACATCCGCATGGGGAATTTGATCTAATATAGTTTGACCTTCTCCTTCAGTCATAACCTTAAATCCGGCTTGGGTCAGTACTTTTTGAGCCTCTCCCAGAGGAAGACCTAAAACGGAAGGAACTGTAGCCGCCTTCTTAACAGGTGCAAAAATTTGATCCGGCATCGGCTTGCTTGGTGTTAAAGGAGCGTTTAAATCAGGCTTTATACCGAGGTATTTTAAAGAATCAAGCATAACGGACTGTACCGGAGGTGAAGCAACTGCACCGCCAAAAAAAGGCACTCCGTCAATGACCGCAAGAATTGCCAATTTAGGATCATTCGCTGGAGCAAAGCTCACAAAGGAAGCCACATACTCCCCTTGAATATACGAACCATTCGCCACTTTTTGAGCAGTTCCAGTCTTTCCGGCAACGCGGTAACCGGGTAAAAACGCCCGGCGTCCTGTTCCGTTTGTTACCACAGACTCAAGAATTTCACGTTCAAGCTTAGAGGTGTCCTCGCTGATGACCCGGCGGACCTCCTGTTTCTGAAAGGGTTCGACGACTTTTCCGCTTGGTCCCACTATTTCTTTGACAAGCTGAGGCTTCATTAAGGTTCCGCCATTCGCTACGGCGGAAATAGCAGTAAGAAGCTGAATTGCCGTAACGTTATTCGTCTGGCCGATGGACATGGTTGCTAAGTCCAAGGCTGTCGCTTTCTTCTTGTTGGCCAAAATTCCAGTTGCTTCCCCGGACATCTCGATCCCCGTTTTTTGTCCGAAACCAAAAGCGGTTAAGTACTTATAGAACTTATCTATTCCTAAGCGCTGTCCCATTTCAATAAAACCGGGATTGCATGAATTCTCTGCCACTTGCCGAAAAGTCTGATCGCCGTGACCGCCGGCCTTCCAGCAGCGCACATTCTTACCGAGGACAGTATAAAAACCCCGGTCAAAATAATGTTCCGTCGGCTTTATTTTTTTCTCTTCCAAAGCCGCCGCCAGGGTAATTATTTTAAAGGTTGAACCTGGCTCATACCCATTCTGAATCGCAATATTGCGGCGAGCGCTGCTGTCATACTCCTGATATTTATTGGGATCAAACGTTGGTGCCGATGCTAAAGCCAGCATTTCACCCGTACTAGGGTCCATAACGAGAAGGGAAGCACTTTTCGGAACCTGACCGTTCATGTTCGTTCCTTGGCCAGACATAATCTTTTGAATTTCACGTTCGGCAAAAGCCTGAATATTTTTATCGATCGTTAAACGTATCGTATTTCCCTGTTTCGGAGCTAAGTACATCTGTTGAGCTTGGGGCAAGGGAATCCCATTTGCGGCAAATTCAGACAAAACAGCCCCCGGAATTCCTTTCATCTGGGCATCTCTTGTCAACTCTATTCCCTCAAGCCCCTGATTGTCAATCCCCGCAAACCCGATAATATGAGAAGCTAAGGCGCCATTGGGATAGTAGCGCTGACTATCTTCAGTTACGCCAATCCCGGGCAGCGCTAAGTTCCGCACTTGGGCCGATACTTCGGGAGTAACCTTCTTCTTGACATATTCCAAAGCCGAACGCTTAGTAATCCGCTCCTGAACATCTGCCACAGGCATTTGCAAAATCTCAGAAAGCTTTTGGGCAGTCTCTGCAGCTCTTCCCGATGCTTTGACTTCAGCCGGCAGAGCATAAACCGTTTCCGTACTGATACTCATCGCCAGAAGATTTCCATTCCGGTCTTCAATATTCCCCCGCTTGGGTGCTACCGGAACTCCACGGAAATGGCTTTCATCGGCTTTTTTAGAAAGCTGCATCCCCTGAGCCAGCTGGACATAGCCTAACCGGATGATAAGTACAATCAGAAAAGCAGTTACACACAGAAAAAGAAAAGCGATTCGTTTACGCATGACAACATAAGGACTCAGCGTCCTCACCCCCCTATTTTTCCGGGGCGTCACCGTATACCAAACCGCCTTTATTTTTGCTCAGCGTTGAGTTGAAGCAAAAAAGCTTGTGAATTTTTCAGACAATTGCTTTAAAACCGAAGGTTGTTCCGTTGCTGTTGCTGGCTGCGTGGCAGTTTGAGTCGGCACGGTACCCGTTTGGCTCTTAGCAACAGGTAAAGCTCCAGCTACATATACAGTACCCGCAGGTTTTTCCATTCCCATAGCGATGGCTTCACTCTCGATTCGGCCCACCGAACGCAGCTTATCTACCTGGACCTGAAGGAGGTTATTATTTGACTTTAAAGTAGTAAGCTCCTTCTCCATCGCCCGGATTTGAGCGCCTTTAACAACCGTCAGGTTGATCGTTTCCACAGCAATGGCTCCTGCTGTCGAAACCAATAAGGCTAAAACCAGAACGCTTTTCCAATGAGATTTCACCTTTCGCCTGGAAATCGTTTTATTTTTTCGCCGGGGTAATTTTTCTAAGGGCTGTTGCCATTCTAATTTCTCCTGCGCTACTACCAAAGGTATTCTTCCTCCTTCCACTTTAGACCGTTAAAGTTTCTCAGCAATTCTGAGTTTTGCACTTCGTGAACGAGGATTCTCCTCGATTTCTTCGCTCGTGGGTAAAATAGGCTTGCGTGTAATGACTTTAGCTAAAGGTTTAGCCCCGCATTGACAGATCGGAAACTGGGGCGGACAAGTACACCGACCGCGCCAGGCATTCATTTTATCTTTCACAATCCGATCTTCCAGAGAATGAAACGTAATGACACCAACCCGGCCACCCGGAGCCAAACACGCAATAACCTGATCCAAGGCTCTCTCTAATACCCCAAGCTCATCGTTTACAGCTATCCTCAATGCCTGAAATGTTCGTTTGGCCGGATGCGGGCCCTCCCGACGCGCGGCAGCAGGTATTGCCCTTTTAATAACCTCGACAAGCTCACCCGTTGTTGCGATTTCTTTTTGTCCCCGAGCATTGACGATAAACTCGGCAATCCGCTTCGACCATTTTTCTTCGCCGTATTTCCAAAGGATCTCTGCGAGTTGTTCGGCACTCCATTCATTAACCAGCTGTTTTGCCGTTAAGGTATTCTCAGGATTCATCCTCATATCCAACTCCGCATCCTGCATATAACTAAACCCTCGCCCCGCTTCATCAAGCTGCGGAGAAGAAACCCCCAAATCAAAATAGATGCCATTTACGGGTAAAAGCTGAAGCGATTCCAAGTGCTCTTGGAGACGTTCAAAATTTTGATTGACCAAGATCAGCCGCGGATCATTGTAAAAAGCTTCCTGCGCATTAGCAATCGCTTTCGGGTCCTGATCAAATCCAACTAATTTTCCCTCAGCGGACATTTTTGACAATAAAAGGCGGGCATGACCTGCACCACCCAAAGTACAATCAACATAAATTCCCGATGGGTTATTCAACACTCCATTTATTGTTTCGTTGAGCAAAACAGTGATATGATGAAATTCCAAGGTTTTCGTCCCCTTTTTTATATTCCGAGGTTTACCAAAGATTCTGCCGCAGCAGTATAGGCGTCTTCAGCCTGCTGGCTATAGTCTGTCCAAAGTGCCTGACTCCAAATCTCTACCCGGGACGAGACTCCTACGAGAACCACATCTTTTTCCAACTGGGCATATTCCCGCAAATTTGCAGGAAGAAGGATTCTCCCCTGCTTATCTACTTCACATTCTGATGCCCCGGAAAAAAAGAAACGGACGAAAGCTCTGACATCTGGCTGGGTAAAAGGCAAAGCGCGGAGCTTTTGTTCAAGCGCTTGCCACTCTTCAGCAGGGTAAATGAACAGACAGTGATCTAAGCCTTTGGTCGCGATAAACTTCTCGCCTAAGGCTTCGCGGAATTTAGCTGGCACGATAAGACGGCCCTTTCCATCGATCGTATGGAGGTACTCCCCCATGAACATCACTGTCACCCCACTCCGGTAATAAGTCGCTCCACTTTCCCCCACTTTACCCCACTTATTCTCTATTTAAAGGAATTCTCCTGCTTCCTCTAACACTTTTTTTCTGAAAACATGAAGATTAGGAAAAAAGTCCTAGGTTAATTTAACTTAAAAGCAAACAATTGTATCTACATAAAAAGGCATCCGAATTGGATGCCTAAATGTCAATGATCAAATGCAATTTATTGATGCTTCCTGTACTCTTCAATTTTTCGATAGAGATTCCTAACACTTATCCCCAGAATCTTAGCCGCCTGGTTTCGATTCCCCCCTGTTTCCTTCAAAATCCCGAGGATATAGGCCCGTTCCACAGAATCTAAAGCTGGACGTTCATCTTTGCTTAACAGAGTTAAAAACTCTTGAGCAAGTCTTCCGTTTTCCATGTCCTCATTCCGCTTTCCACTCGTTTGCTCTGTATCCTCTATAAGAACAGTCTCCTTCGCAAAATCAGAATTACTCTTTTCCTTATGCCCTTGCCCCGGCCAAAGGTCAGACGGATAAATCTCAGGGCCCTCTGCCAAGATAACAGCGCGCTCAATTAAGTGTGCCATTTCTCTAACGTTGCCCGGAAATTCGTACTGAAACAAATCTTGTTTCGCTTTATCCGATAAATAACAGACTGTGGAATCAATTTTCGTCTTTGTTGTTAAAAAATATTCAGCTAAAGGAATAATATCCTCTCGACGCTCTCTCAAAGGAGGCAGATTAAGCGTCAATCCATTTAATCGATAAAAAAGATCTTGCCGAAAACGCCCCTTTTCTACCTCATGCTGCAATTCGCGATTGGTCGCAGCAATAATTCGAACGTCGACACGACGCAAACGGGTATCCCCCACTCTGCGAAATTCTCCGGTTTCCAAAAAGCGCAAGAGCTTAACCTGGAGTTGAAGCGGCATTTCCCCTATCTCATCCAAGAAAAGTGTTCCCCGATCCGCCATCTCAACCAGCCCCATTTTAGCCGTATTTGCTCCCGTAAAAGCTCCCTTTTCGTATCCGAAAAGCTCGCTTTCCATAATTGCCTCAGGAATAGCCCCTGAGTTTACGGGAATATAGGCTTGATCTTTACGCGCTCCCCAAACATGCAAAGCACGGGCAAAGAGTTCTTTACCCGTTCCGCTCTCTCCTTGAATCAAGATAGGCGTATCGACCTGGGCCATTTTTCGAGTGAGCTCTTTTATCGATTTTAAACCTTCGCTCTCACCTATAATTTTCGGCTCAAAATTCTGCCGGTTGACGACTTGCCGCAACCCCGTATTTTCAATCAGCAGTTTGCGTTGCTCCAATGCCTTTTGGAGGGTAATTTCCAGCTCTGATAAATTGCACGGCTTGGTAAGATAATCGAAAGCCCCTGATTTCATGGCCTCTATTGCCGACTCTAAGGTCCCGTGTCCGGTAAGCATAATAACCTGCAAGTCCGGCTGACGCTGTTTTATCTGAGGAAGAAGCGAGAGCCCATCGCCATCCGGCAAGCGTAAATCCAGCAAAACAACATCAAAAAGATGATCTTGAAGCAGGGATATACCGGTCTGGGCCGTTCCTGCCTGATGAACCTCGTAGCCATTACGGCTCAGGCGTTTATCGATAATCGCACGAAGACCTTCTTCATCATCAATAATAAGGACTTTATAATGATACTTCATAATCATCCCACCTCCTGATACGGCAATGAAATAACAACTAAGGTTCCTTCCGATACTTTGCTTTCAATGTTTAACTGTCCCTGCATTCTCTGAATCATGCCATAACTTATAAAAAGCCCTAGGCCCGTTCCATGGCCGGCAGGTTTTGTCGTAAAAAAGGGATCAAAGACCCGTTGTAAATTTTGACTGGATATCCCCTCGCCGTAATCTTGAACTTCTACTTTAATTTCACATTCCTTGTGATACGCCCGAATTTCTACTGTTTTTCCTTCCGGGGAAGCATCAATAGCATTCGTTAAAATATTCAGCAGGACCTGCTGCCATTCATTTTCATTGCCTAAAACCCATAACCCGGGCATTATTTCTGTTTCAATGGTCAGTTTCTTTTGCTTAGTACGCTGAGCCAACAAAGCCACAATTTGCTGTATTGCTATTCCCGCATCCAAGATATCCCGCCCCGCTTCACCGCGGCGCGCGAAATTCAGCAGCCTCCCTGTAATATGCTTACAACGCTCGATTTGCTCTGAAATAATTTTCAGGACTTGCTGAATTTCCTGCTCATTCGGGGCTTGATTCTTCTTTTGCATACAATCCAGCAAATCCTCGCTGTTTGCCGCAACAATAGCTAAAGGATTATTGATTTCATGCGCTACCCCAGAAGCCAGCAGGCCGACAGCGGCCATTTTCTCCGTTTCAATCACGCGGGCCTCCATCTTCACCTGCTGTGTTACATCGATAAGCAGGAGCAGATGTGATGCCCCTTCCGAATTTCCAGAAGTTAATGAATAATACATGGGGCGAATATAACGCCTTTCTCCCATAACCTCGAGAGGAACGACCTGGCCATTTTCGAGCAGAAGGCAGTTTATTCCTTCCCCCCACAGAACACTGTCGCAGGGTACGTGCCACAGATCATCCGTTCCGAACCAATGGGCAAAAAGAGGATTCCACCAAAGAATTTGCTTTTCTTCATTAAGTAAAGCCATTCCTGCCCCGATTCCGTTGACAACCGTTTTGAGCAATTCCTGTTCGGCTTTTAAATTTTGATTTTTTTGAAACAGCTCATTCAACATTCGATTAAACGCAATGACAAGCTGCCCTATTTCATCCTGACTTTCTTGCGGTATCTCTGCTCGAAGGTCATCAGTCGAGGCAATACGTCTTACTCCTTCTTCCAAATGTTCAATGGGGCGGGTCAGCTTTAACCCAAAGAAGATACTGATTAACGTTACCATAAAAATCCCCAATGCCAGGATAATCAACACACGCATGGCAAACTGTTGAATCGGGTTATAAGCCTCGCTCACAGGCTGCTCAATAAATACTCCCCAACCTGTAATTCCAACCGGGGCAAACGTTCCAATCACTTGAACTCCTTCAGGGTTTACATATTCATTCCCTTCGTGAGAAGGAGAAGATCCACTTAAAAAATTCTTGACTGCCAAATTCTTCTTCACATTTTCCTGAACAAGAACCCGGCTAAAGTCTGTATGTCCAATCAGATTTCCTTTTTCATCGGTTAAATAAATATACCCTGCCCGTCCAATCTGCAAGTTTGTAAACTTAGTAACCAGACTTTTGAGGTCAGTTTTAGCCTGCAAATATCCTGAAATTTTCCGAGTCTGAGGATCTTGAATTTTTACCGTTAAGTAGATCTGAGGACGGTTATCCGAGGAGAAAAAAACGCGGCTTAAAGAAAATGTGCTTTCAGAAGTCATCTGTAAATTCTCAAGCATAGCATTTGCTTCATTAGGCAAGATAACTTCCCTTCGTGAAAGCTGTGTTATGACATGATAGTGTGCATCCGCAACTTCCAATTCCTCAAAGGCAGGAACTTCATGAAGCAGTGTCCCAAGAGCTGCATCACGGGCGCCCACATCATTTCCTACAAGAGTATACGCATTTGTTGAAGCCACGTGCGTAAGATTGACTGCCATGTTTGTAATATTGTCCTCGATTTGAGCGGATAAAATATGCGCACGTTCATAGTTTTGCTCTTGAATACTGCTTTGTAAATACGCCCGGGCGGCCTGAAAGCTCGCTAATCCAAAAATAGCGAGAGGCAAAATAGACATCAATACACCAAAGATTAGAACGCGAATCTTAATCCTCATCCACCAATGAAATTTTTCGTTGATCATGGCTGTATCACCTGATCCGCCAGGCTTAAGATGCTGGGCGAAGGGTGAATTCCAAGCTCTTGAGCCGCTTTAAGATTGACTGAAAAAACAATATGATCAGGGGTCTCGACAGGAATATCATTCGGTTTGTATCCCCTCAGTATTTTACTGACCATATGCGCAGACTGAACCCCCTGCTCCCGATTTGAAGTTCCATAGGATGCAAGACAACCTTCTTCCGTATCTTGCGGATACACTCCAAAAACAGGGAGCTTGCTTAATTTCGCACGATTGATGATCTCAGGGGTACTTGATTCCAAGAAAAACCCCGGGAGCAAAATAATGGCTTCCATTTGATCCGTTTGTACACTTTCAAAAGCTTGCTGAATCTCCCCGGAATTCATCACGGTATACATCTGAACCGATAATCCTAGAACCTGGGCGACCTTGTTCAGTTCTTCCTGGGTTTTTGTAAAAACAGGGACTCGAGTATCCCCGAGCACAGCCACCTTTTTGACTTTAGGCAAAAGCCGATGCAAAAGTTCCAAACGCTTCGGTGTTAATTCAAAATGATAATTATTCAACCCTGTTAGATTTCCTCCAGGCTGGGACAGGTTTTGAACCAATCCAATATCTACAGGTGAAAGTGTACCCATGAAAACAATAGGAACTTGAACCTTATTATTTGCTGTTACTTCCTGCAGGGTTTGTGCTTCGACTGCCCCTGCAGCGACAAGTACGTCCGGTTTTTCCTTTAAGAGTAAATCTCCCAGCGAATCCATCCTCTGGAGATCATTCTGTGCATTTTCAATATGATACTTTAGTTCCGCTCCTTCGGAATAACCTAATTGCTGGAGTTCAGATTTCAACCCCTCGACTTTGGTGAGTCGCTGATCGTTGGCAACCAAAACTCCGACTTTCCATACTGGAGATTTCTCGGCAGGAAAGCGAATTAAAACCGTCATTAAAATGACAAGAATAATTCCTGCGCTAATCACTGCGGAGGCGATCAGCCTTGTTCTTTTCATGGGTTCACCTTCCTTAACTCCAACCATCCATATTTTAAATCATATCATTAATATCAACTGCTCGTGCTAAAAGCTTATGGCAAAGCCGCTGATTACACTTATGCTTTCTGACAGTATAAAGAAAACTTGGCTTTCACCCGAAGACACTGTCTTCGCACTTGTTAGCTTTGCCCAGGTGGAAGCCTTAGTTGCACTTATAAAAAGACTGCGGCACTAAAAACCGCAGTCATCGACTTGCTTATAATCCCGCTCGTTTACTTCACAACAGCATTTTGAGCAGACATGAATTGTTTTTGGGATGTTGGGGGATTCTTAGGGAGACCGTAAACCGGAAGAAAGCGAAAAGCAAGGTAAAGGATAATCACTTCTGTTAAAGCAAAAAGTCCGATCATTAGCAAATGTTTGGGATCGGCAGAATAGGGGTTTAACCGATCCGTACTCAGCGGAAGTTGCTGCCCTCCGATAACAAAGTTGATCCGCATTGCAATAACCCCAATCAGGGTAAGTAAAGAACCTAAAGAAATCCATGGCAGGGATTCTTTTGTCCTTGAGAGCAACGTAAGGATAAACGGAACCAGTAAACCTAAACCAATCTCTACCCCCAAAAACATGGTTTTATGGCTGCCGTATAAAAAGAGTTCAGCTGCTGCATGACCTGCCGCATTCGTATAGTAGAGGACAATAAAATCAATAAACATGAGTGTACCATCGACAACAATAAACCACTTCATCAACTGGGCGATATCAAAGATCAAGGATTGACGTTCAGCAGTTAAAACTTTCTCGGGAGAAAGGAAGCGTTGGGTAATGATCAGGACTAAAATCAAAAGTCCTGTTCCTGATACCATCGCCGACATCAAGAAAATGAGCGGCATAAGGCCGGTATGCCAGAGCGCCCGGGCTTGAATATTTGCCAGAATAAATCCTGTATATCCGTGAACGAGCAATGCCAGGGGCACTCCAAGTGTTCCCAGTCTTTTAATCCACTTATCATCTTTGCTAATAGCTTGCCCTGACAGATCCATGCGGCCAAAGGTTAGGAATTGATATAACTTTTGTCTAAATCCTGTTAAGGATTGAGCTCCCTGCGCAAAGTCGCGGCGCATCATGAACCAAAGGTAAATCACGCTATTTAAAGGATATAAGGTCAGGAGAAACGTACCGTAAGAAATTGCGGAACGCGGGTTAAGGCGGAAAAACAGGGTATAGAAGCGTTGAGGCTGCTCCAGGTCACCGATTAAATGAAGCGGAGCAATCGCCAGCAAAGCAACTGCCATGACAACGCCGGCCTTAGCAATCGACTTATATTTTTTTATCCCAAATACGGTCCCTAAACTGGAGAGTACAAACGCACCGGCACTTAGCCCTGTATAGAAAAAATAAATGGCAATCATCACACCCAATTGAACGGGATGCTCAATGTTTGCGATATACGTAACATTATCCATCCTAGTTTCCTCCTTTCTCCAGGTTTGTATAACGCGCACCCATGATATCCCGGTCAGCTCCAATGTAATAAACCATCGGCTCCGTATTCATCTCAGGTTTTAAGACTTGAACAGGGTTGTTCGCTACAAGCTTAGCCACTAGACTTTGGGGATCATTTAGGTCGCCAAATACTCGTGCACCGCCTACACAAGTCGTAACACACGCCGGAAGCAAGCCCTCCTGTACCCGGTGATAGCAGAACGTACATTTTTCGGCAGTTTTGCGGATTGGATTAACAAACCGGGCATCGTAAGGACAGGCTGTCATGCAGTACTTACAGCCGATACAATGGTCATAATCAATTAAGATCGTACCGTCCTCCGTCCGGTATGTTGCCTGCACAGGACACGCTGCTAAACAAGGCGCATTGTCGCAGTGGTTGCATAAACGAGGCAAACGGAAACGCGTCACTTCCGGATATACTCCCTTCTCCATCTCCTTAACCCAAGTCCGAAAAACACCGTCCGGAACTTGATTTTCGATTTTGCAGGAAACGGTACACGCATTGCAGCCTACGCATTTGCGCAAATCAATGACCATCGCATAACGTTTCTTAGTCTCAGTCACATATGCCACTCCTTTCAATCGTTGTCGATAAGCTCTTGAACTCCTCCCGGCATAGCTCTAAGGCCAGGAGTGCAAAGTAAGAATAATACCCCGAAACCTCCACGTTTAATAGCTCGGTTGTAAACTGAGGCAGCCATTCCAGCAAATGATCCTTGAGTATGCTCTTTTGCAGATTGCGCAGCCCCCGAATCTCTTCGCCTTTATTTATAAATTTGTCTTCCAGCCGGCATAAATAGGCCATAAACGAAAGTTCCAGTCCAAGGTGATCCGGTAGCTGAGTTTCCTTGAGAGGCTCAAAAATATCTAAAGCCTTAGGATTAAATCCAGTATTTTCGTATAGATCGCTAAGCTGCTGGGCAGGAATTCCCCAATGCGATCCATATTTCATTTTTCCCTTCTTTAAGCGAACCGCTCCCCGAATAGCTGATTCATAAGGAGGGATATACCGTCCGGAAACAGGCACAAAGAAAAGATCATAGTATTCCTGCTTTAATTTCAATAGCTCCGGATCATTGGTTGGAAATTCTTGAAGAATCTTTTGTAACCCGAGGGCCTCCACTTTTATTTCTGCTTCTACCCAAAGCTGCAATACCTTTAGCTCCTCCAATGAAGGTTCTTGAAGAAATATTTTTGCCAAGAACTCATAACCTCGGGCACGCTCAATCGCATTTTCATCCACGCCTAACATCACTCAGCCTCCTTTCTAAAGCTTCACTAAACGCGCTTTAATCGTGTTGCGGTCAGAAGATCCTCCTACAAGATCAACCAGAGGGTGTTCATTTTTAAGGCTGATGTCGCGTAGAGCTAAAAGATTGAGAAGAACTCCTTTCCCTCCTTTGGGATCAGCCGGAACTGTTTTTCCATCTACTGTATAAGATTTTGCTCCCGCACCCCAATGTCCATAGCCATATTCCACCGCAATTGTTCCTTGCCGAACCCCCCGGCGAATTTTAACTCTTCCTTCTGCTTCACCCGAAGGGGTAACCAGCTTAACCTTATCGCCGTCTTTAATGCCCAAATTCTCAGCATCTGCTAGATTAAGCTCAAGGAAGTTCGTATCTTGCATATCCTTGAGAACGGGGATATTCGATAAATATCCGCCTGTGCGATATCGCGGCTTATAGGAAATGACTTGAAACGGCCAATCTTTATCCGGATAAACCTGATCTATTGTTCGTCCATCAGCAAACGCGGGGGGCTGCCAAGTTGCCGTACCGGGGAGTCGTTCACCTGTCATACTATTGCGTGTTGTCCCTAATTTTTCATTGTAAATATTAATGACTTTGGCAAATTTATTATGAAGAATTTCACCATCATAGTTTTTGTCGTAATCCTCAAACCGTCCACCGCGTGCAAGCAGGTAGTAGACTTTTTTCCATTCTTCAGGCGTCAGTGAAGATTGATATGCTTTTAAATCCTCTTCGAGACCCGATAATTTCAGCTCCGCCTCATCAATATCCGGAATAGGAGTTTCATCAAAGGCAACGTTGGCCATGGCCTTTAAAAAGAAATCGGCAGCGGAGTTCATCGGAGTTGCTTCACCCTGGGCATTAGGAATTGCTTTATCTCCTACCCCAGGCAAATTAAGGCGTTTTCCGACTTCAATCAAATAAGCCTCCAACGAATAGGGCTGTCCATCCTTTGTCTTCGGTACAAGAGGATCAATCACCGGGCGGCGGGCCCCATTTACCTTAGTAAGGATCAAATTCCAAACGGTGGGTATCCCCCAGCTTTCGTAAAACGTCGTATCCGGAATGATATAGTCGGAATATTGACTGGAATCTCCCATCATAACATCGATCCCGATAATCAGGGGAACATTCTTCGGGTTCGTAATATACTCCTCAACTTCTTTGCGGAAAAGGCCCGGAGTTGCATAGAGCGGGTTGGTCATCCACAGCATAAGAATTTTAGCCGAATACGGATAGCCTGCCATCATGGAAGGTATGACATGTCCCTCCAAAGAATCGGAAAGAGGAGTCCACGGCAGAGTAGCCGGATAGGGATTTTCACCCTTCGCTTGACGCGCTTTGAATTCTGGGGTGTCCTCGTACTTTCCACCCTCACGGCTGATTTTGAAGCCCTTGGCTTTTACCATGCCTGGGACAGTAAGGAGATCGTAACGTTTTCCTTGATCAACGGCGAGATATCCTCCGCCGCTCTTGGTCGAGCCTCCTTTGCGGTTGATATTTCCAACCAAGGCATTGAGCATGATCACAGCCATTGAATTATAAAAACCATTGGCGTGCATGGTTACTCCGCCGTGATGATCGGTTGCTGCTTTCGTCCCGTGGCTGAAAAATTCTTGGGCAAGCTTAAAGATCCGCTCTTTAGCGACACCTGATGCTTCAGCATATTGATCAAAGGTAAAGTGATTTGCTTCCTCCAATAAAATTTGCAGAGAGCTCTTGACAAGAACCTCCTGTCCCTCAATTGTCAGCTTTCCGTTGTAAAGCAGAACTCCTTCATCGCTTTCCGTATAATTCGCAGGATTACCCGTTGCTTTATCGATGACTACGTAGTTAATATCAATAGGTTGAGCATTGGCCTGTGCATTTGTTTCGGGTTGCAGAATTTGTTTCGCCTTTAATCCAATCTGCTCTGTTCTTAAAAACTTGCCATAATCCGGACGATTCGGCTCTTGGATCACGAGATACGTGGCATTTGTCCATGACGGATTTTTCTTTTTGGTTGCAGCGTCTTTACTCGGAGCTGACAGATATGCCTCATTTATTTTCTTTTTTTCGAAAGCCCAGCGAATCATTGCCATAGCCAAGGCTCCATCAGCACCGGGCCGCACCGGTACCCAAGAGGACTCTTCAGCATTAGGGGAAGTATACATGCCATTTTGCAGTACAGGATCAACGATCACCGCTTTCATTCCATTTTCAGCCTGAGCAAGAGCGGATTTCCGCGCCATGGGCTGAAAGGGAGCGCCCGCTTGACCCGGTGCATTGCCAAAGAACATGACAAATTCTGAACCCATATAATCCGCCTTCATATGGGGCTTTTTATCCCACGTATCGAGGAACGCCAAGAAGGCAATCCGACGGCTGGCACCGCAAATTCCCCCGTGCGCGAAAAAATTGGGTGATCCAAAAGATTGAGTAATGTAACGTTTGGGGAATTCCATCCGTCCATCATCACGTCCGCCGATAAACACAAGTTGATTTGCCTTCGGTCCCCATCCTGGCTGCTGAGGATTAAGCGGGGCGGTTTGATCATGTACTTGTCGAAGTCCTTCAATAGTCCCGGTTTCCCCAATTTCTTTAAAGAGTTCCCCGCCTTCAACGGTTTCCTGGATCGCCTGTTCCCACGTAATCGGTTTCCATTTTCCTTCGCCCCGTTTACCTGTCCGTTTCAAGGGAGTAAGAATCCGGTTCGGATCATAAACCATTTGATATGCAGCATTGCCCCGTTGACATACCGTTGCCCTTTGGGTATGTCCAAGCTCTTTATACTGTCCTAAACTCAGGTAGGAATCCATCAATGGCGTTGCATAAGGCAGATGAGGCTCGGCATTGCTTGGGTGATAGGGATTGCCTAATACCCTTAGGATCTTGCCTGTTTTCTTATTGACTTTAACCCGGTTGCCGCAGTTGCTCCAACAGCCTAAACAAACACTGTTTTTCAGTGTAATATCTGGATTTAAGGTAAGTTTTCCGGTCTTCGGGTCAATTTTCATTTCTGCAGGCAAGGCATCATGATCATAAGGCGTAGGGTTGTTAATTACCTCCTCCGCAAGAACCGCAGGAAGCATATTTTCCATTCCTAAGCCAGCAGCAGTAATAGTACCTACGGCAGCTACAGATTTCAGGAATTCGCGCCTATTCATTTCTTAATCTCCTTTCTCTTAGACCTGACATTTCAGGGATTCAAATAGATGATTTTATATAGAACAATCGCAACACTTTTCATTGCAAGATGCATACCAATTTTTGATTTTCAACTTTAATAGACCGTTTATCTGCATAAATCAAGGAACCACCAAAAATAACCTTAATCTTTTTTATTGCTGATGTGACAAAAAGGCATTTTAAAAGAGGTGACAAAAAGGCACACTGACAAATTGTCAGTGTGCCTTTTTAAAAGCGCAATATCCTCGAACCCTTCATCCTTAGCTTCTTCTGCTGGTATTTAGAGGTACATTTTTGTTCTTTTTCGTCTTCGTATCTTTAAATCTTTATTGGAAATTCTCTATGATCATTGATTTGTCTTCCACAGGCCGTGCAGATTACAGTACTCTCTTACTTCTATAACTTCTTCTTGTTTAACGGAAAATTCAGCAATCGGTTTTTGCCCCGGTTCAAGCTCTGCACGCAAAACTTGGTCTTTAGTCAACACTTCAATAAATTGAATAAAGTGCTTTTCCTCCATTGGATGTTCTACACTGCCCACTTTAACCGAAATTCCTGCACCAGAAACCTCAATAACAGGCACGTGTTTTTCCTTCGCGGCATCAACCGCATTAGCTTCCAGTTTCTCCATTGGCTGATGACAACATACAAGGGCCGGGGCACCTGGATGAATGACCTCAACTACATTGCCGCAAATACTGCATTTGTACACTTCTCTTAATTTCGTCATTTTAATTCTACCTCAACTTTCATAGTAATATTTCGCTTTTTGGAGCTGACTACCCTACGGAACTTTAATCAACAGGTTCAAACTGATCTTTTGCGACTCCACAAGTAGGGCAAACCCAATCTTCCGGGATATCTCCAAAAGATTCCTAATTTTTCAGTCTTCCTCTTTAGGTGAACCATTATACAAACCGAAGCTAATCTTGAGTAATATCTACGATTCCAAATCACACCTCCTGTGAATAATCTGATTGATATACTTAGATGATATTATTCTACATTTATTCTAAGTTTCCTCCAGGAAAGTCATGTTTTCCCATAAGTTCTAGGATAAGTGATACCCTGAACAAATGGGCTTTAAATCTTCTTCGAAATCTATAAAGTAAAAGAAAAAGAAAATAATAAAAAACACAGTGAAGATGGATTTAATCTTCACTGTGTTCCGTCACAAAAGTATCTCTTTATTAATAATTTTTGTTAGTCCGTTTAACCTGCTAGCGCAACGTAACGATAGATAACAAGGATGGTTAATATCCACATCATCCAGTGGATTTCCTTCACCTTACCTGTCGTTAACTTTAAGAAAGTGTAGAAAACAATACCCGCAGAAACACCGTTAGCAATGCTGTAAGTAAAAGGCATCATTATGATTGTCAAGAAAGCCGGAATAGCTTCCGTAAAATCATCAAAGTTGATATCCTTAATCCCGCTCATCATGAGCAAACCGACTGTAATTAAGGCCGGAGCGGTAGCCGCATCAGGAACAATGATAAAAATCGGCGCTAAGATCAAGGAAAGAAGGAAAAGAGCACCTGTTGTGACAGAAGTTAAACCGGTACGGCCGCCTTCGCCGATTCCGGCAGCGCTTTCGACAAAGGAGGTCACCGTAGAAGTTCCCATAAGGGCTCCGAAGCTGACTCCCAAAGCATCGACTAACATTGCTTTGCCAATAGCCGGTGAGTTGCCTTCTTCATCGATGAGTCCGGCTTTCTTTCCTGTCCCGACCAAGGTTCCAAAGGTATCAAATAATTCAACAAAGGTAAAGGTCAAAATTAAGGTTCCAATCCCGGTCGTAAATGCTCCTTTTAAATCCAGGGCACCCACGGCAAGATTGCTGAAATTAGGCAGAGCCCAATGGAAATCCGCGATATTTGTGGCTTTGAGCGGAATTCCGATTAAAGTTGTAATGATAATTCCAAATAACAACGCGCCTTTTACTCTTTTGGCCATTAAAAAGGCAATAATCGCTAAGCCTATTAATGCGGTTAGTGTATCGGGTGCTAAAATATTTCCAAATTTTAAATCCCAGTCCCAAAAGTGCAAGCTATTGACAAAACCATTTTGTGCAGTCATCGTTTTGATTACATCTGAGCTGGTATGCACCTCGGCAACTAAGATATGCGATAATTTCAGTCCAATAATCGTAATAAAAAGACCAATGCCTACGGTAATTCCGGATTTAATACCCGCAGGAACAGCTGTAACCAATATCTGCCGAATCTTTGTGACGGTTAAGATAACAAAAATAATACCGGAAATAAAGACCGCTGCAAGTGCAACCTGCCAAGAAAACTGTCCGCCATGTGCTGAGGCAACAACTGCGAAGTAAGCATTCAATCCCATGCCTGGTGCCAATGCAATCGGGAAATTGACAAATAAACCCATAGCCATCGTTACAAGGCCTGCAGCGACTGCTGTTGCAAAAAATACTGCATTGGGATCCATTCCTGTTTGAGATAGAATACTGGGATTGACAGCCAAAATATAGGCCATCGTCATAAACGTCGTCAGTCCAGCTAGTATCTCAGTGCGGACATTTGTACGGCGTTCTGAAAGATGAAACAATCTTTCAAGCATCAAAACTCCTCCTTATTATTTTTCATCTCAAACTTTTCCATTTTGTTGAGACCTGACTTGAATATTTTATACCTTTTCCGAATATTTATCTATATATTTTTTTCATCGTTCGGCTTATTATCATATTTATTTTTTTACAAGACTTAATCAATACCTCAACAAATCCCTACCTAGATTATCCAGATAGGGATCTCTTTATGAACGCAGCCTTAAGCAAGATGCAATGGCTTTCCCAGAACCCCGTGCGCCGCTTCCATGACCGCTTCAGGCAAAGTCGGATGTGCATGTATGGTTTGGACTAAATCCTCCGCCTTGAGCCCTTTCTTAACAGCTAATACGAGTTCTTGAATTAAACTGCTTGCTTGAATGCCCATAATACTCGCACCTATTACTTTCCCCTGTTCATCGGCCAAGATTTTAACCAGACCTATTGTTTCCCCTAAGGCAATAGCTTTGCCATTTGCGCTGAAGGGGAACTTGCTTGATCTATACTTCCTTCCTTCAGCCTTTAACGCTTGTTCGGTTTGACCAACGGTTGCAATTTCCGGATAAGTAAAAATAGCACTTGGGACAGCTTCATAATTCATTTCTGCTGCTTGGCCGGCACAATTTTCAGCCGCAACAATTCCTTGCATAGATGCAACATGAGCCAGCATTATCCCTCCTGTCACATCTCCAATAGCATAGACATCAGGTACCGAGGTTTGCATTCGAGAGTCGACAACAATCGCGCCTCGTTCAGTCTCTAGCCCTATGCGATCGATATCTAGTCCTCGCAAATTCGGCTTTCTCCCTGTTGAAACGAGGACCTTATCGGCTAACAATTCCTTTTGACCCTTTGCATCTTCTACAACAACAATCAGCTGTGCACCTTCCTGGCGTATCTCTTTCACCGCAGTTTTGGTCATAATTTCTATTCCTGATCGTTTAAGAAGTGGTGTCATCCTTTTGGGAATTTCCTCATCGATATTAGCCAGCAGTGAAGGGAGCATCTCAACCACTGTAACTTTTACCCCAAATGCTTGATAAATTGAAGCAAATTCGAGCCCAATTACCCCTCCGCCAATAATCACTAAATGCTCGGGAAGTTTATCGATCTCAAGAATATCATCACTGGATAGAACACCGGGTAAATCGACTCCATTAATCGGAATGCGGGCGGGAATTGATCCCGTTGCCAGTACGAGTTTTTCGACCTCAAAAAATTCCCGGCCTTCCTCAGTTTCAACTTCGATTTTTCCGGCTTCGTGAACCTCTCCCCACCCATTTACATATTTAATCTTAGCTGCCTTAATTAAGCGTTCTACTCCGCTCACCAAGGTTTCAACAACTCGTTCCTTTCTCTCCATAACTTTTGCAAAATCAAAACCTGCATGCTCAAACCGGATGCCAAAATCTTCAGCATGTTGAACTTCACGCCATAGCTCGGCGCTTTTTACAAGAGCTTTTGTCGGAATGCATCCTTTGTTGAGACATGTTCCGCCAACACGTTCACCTTCAATTAAAACTACAGATAGTCCTAATTGTGCTGCCCGCAACGCGCAGACATATCCTCCTGGGCCGCCGCCCAATATTCCAATTTGATATTTCACGAATAACCCTCCTCGTAATCTGTAACTTATTTAGACATAATTCAACACAACTTAACAATTCCCTGCACTTCCTCTTTCTATCAACCGTATGTTTAACAAGAAGGAAGATAAAAATCAAAAAGTGATCCATCTTTCAAACCCGTTTTCACAGTTTTAGTCATGGATCACTTTGTTGTGTACGATATAATAAAAACCTTAATTCTCAGCAATTGCTTTGTTTAACTGATCTACCAAATCATCCGGTTTTTTGCCATGTGTTAATGCCGCCCCCTCGACGCTCTCCATCGTTGAAGACGGACAACCTAAACAATGCATTCCTAATTCCAAAAAAACTTGTACCGTTTGCGGGAAAGTTCTCAAAACTTGGCCAACTGTCATATCTTTCGTTATCATATCTATTCCTCCCTTTACTCACGAGCAAAATAAATTCGCACTAAAATGGTCGGTTTTCTTCATTATATGAAAAACCTGTCCTTTTAGCAAGATTACATCAATTAGAATCCCCGCATCTTTTGTCCTAACCCATTAAGCAATGCATAAATCCTTTCGGTCAATTCAATACTTAGCGTTCCCGCTCCACAGCTTGGTGTCAGCATACTTTGCGCCCGTAATCTTGATTCATTTACACCTCTTGCGACAAGCTCAGCGATGTTACCCTCAAGCCGTTTCTGAAGACTTTCCACAGTTTCTTCCAAAGCTTTATTTGAAGTCGGTACTATTCCCCATGAGAGAATACCGCCTCGTTTCAGAAATTCATTGATAGGACCAGCTAAAACAAGCATACTCGTCATATATTCATAAGCATCAAAATTTACCACTTGAACCTTTGAATCAAAGAGCAATGTCCAATCTGTTCCTGCACAAACATGTACTCCCGGTATTCCACCCTGTCGGAGAATTCCATCAGCAATTTCGTTAATCTGAGAAATAAGAATTTCCCGATTAAGAGTCACATGTGTTGAAGCTCCGTAGGCATAGAGCGAGGGATCATCAATTGAAATAAGGACAGGATAGTCGAAACGTCTTAAACACTTTGTTTGCCACTCACCATGCATGGCTAAGGCTTTAACTAAAAGATCCCGTTGCGTTTCATCATAATAACTTGCCCGCCGTCCAGCATCCGTTATTTGCAACCCTATCGTCAAAGGCCCGCTTAACTGCCCTTTTATCAATAAAACACCTTCAGGATCTCGCTGTTCTATGTCCTTACAAAAGCGTTCAAATCCTATTCCCGCTTCAGGACTAAATCCGAAAGAATCCAGCGCCTTACTTTCTACGCTCTCTGCACGTAAATAAAGCTCGTAAAAACGAGTCACGCGTTCTGTCCAATCCGGAGCCTCAACCTGAAAGCGCGGGGTTGCTAACCCCTTGATCACTCCGGTTTCAATCAAGGGGCTCAGATATTGGGCCACAAAAGAACTTTCTATTCCTAAATTCGGAAGTTGGGGCCAATGAGGTGCAGCCGGAACTGATCTCCAAATCAATTCCAAGGCATCTTCCGGACGTAAATGCGGCAGACTTCCTACCCCTGTCGCTAAAAAGCGAGGCTCCCAAACTTTTGTTATAAAATCTTGATGACTGTTTCCATTTTCACTCAGAATAACCCCTCCTCAAATGCGCCTAGACCCTCCTAACACTATTATCCGCTTATTCTTATTTCTATGCACAACAAAAGCCCGATAGCGTAGCTTTTCCCCTTCGAGGATAAGGCGTTACGACGCTTTTGTAACGAAAGCCCCGATAGTCATAAAGGCTATCGCACTTGTTTGGAAGGGGTTTCGCGCTTTAGCTTTAGCATAGCCACTTGGCTTGGCCATGCAAGTGCGATACTCTCCACTGGAGACTATCGGGAAACAAGCTACACGACCTTGGCTTTTTACCCCCTTAAGGCCATAATCAGATACCATAGATAATATGCATCTGTCCATCGCCAAGCTGCCCAAACCACTAATGTCAAAAAGAATAATCCCGGAACAAACGCAAGCGGTCGATAGCGTCCTTGTATCCTGTGAACATCTCTCAGCCTTAAAGGAAAAAATAAGAGAGTTAATCCAGCATACACAGCCAATGGAAGATAGCCGGGAACACCCCACGGTTCTGCCGCCCACAAAAGCGCTGGAATCCAAATCCAGCGATAGCGGCGTTCTAACCACATAGCAAGCCCCAAGGGTTCAGGTACTTCAGGCATATGCGGCGCAGCGACTCCCATTTGCAATAAACGAATGAGAATCAAAAAAAGTGAAAGCAGCAGCCAAATAAGCAATGGCGGTTGTTGTTTTAAACTGTCCCATAGGGGCCATTGCCCCGGAAACCAAACAGCCCACGGAACTTGAGTATGAAAAAGGAGAGAAGTTACTATTCCCGCCAAGGTTGTCTCGCGGCTTAAAAGCGCTAGGCCTTGCCAATGCCAAGCTCTGCGAAGCGGCCGTTTTGGTTTACGCTCATTGATCTCTTTATAGCGCCAATTAATAATTCCAATATTAGCAAATACAACAATAAGCACCCAGACTGCCCAAAATCCTATGATCAGTTTTTCTTGCGAGCCAATTGCCGAAATATTTATTTGATTTTGCGAAACATTGGCAATATCTCCCCAAGTTCCTGAAAAACCCTTTTCCGTCAACTGAATATTTCTTACTGATGTTTGACCCTTCGCCCCAGTCACATGCGCCATAAATACAGGTAAAGGCTGAGTCAGATTTTGAACATTCTCCAAGAAACTTGCATTATTTACCCGCGGATCAACCTCTAGACCCGTACCCAAGCTCCACGCCCATAGAGAAGGATGGATGCTTTCTTCCTGGATCAGGGTTCCCCAAATTGACGGATTGGGAAGACGGTTTCCCGGTATCATTTTAGCAGGCAGTTCTGCCCAAATCCCCATTCCTATTTTATCGGCAGACTCTAACCACACTTCATCCGGAAATGGACCAATAAAATAGATCAGATTATATCCCTTTCCTTTTTGCTCAATTAACCAATCTTTCGTTTTCCCTGTATGTCGTATCTGCGCTTCTTGTTCAGGAGAAAGGGTTATTCCTTTGACCGCGAAAGCTTGCCCATTCAGCACAAACTTTTCCTGTTGAAAAGTTATAGAAGACAAATTAAGGTTTACCGATATATCATCCTTATCCCCTTTTGGGTTCATAATGGTTAAATAAAGTTGATAGGAAAAAGGATCAGATATTGTCCAGCGGCGAGCATGCGGAATTGAAAAAGTCAAATTGACATCTTGAACCGGCGATTCATCAACCTGAACCTGCGCCGAAGCTGTCGCTATTCCTGATGAACCGTCAGAAATAACCCCTTGAATATCCCACGGACCGTATTCTGATACTTGATGATGGTTGATTCGCGTTTTTACAGTTACAGTAGCATTGTCTTGATCCCACTGAACATTGACCTGGGGTGTTGTTAAACTGGTTTCCATGGTGGCCACTAATTGCAAAGAACCTTTTATTTGGCCCTCAGAGGGCCAACTTAAACCCCAAAGTGTATTTCGTTGCAGCGGAGGAGCTGAGGTCTCAATAAAAAGCAAATTATCTTCTCCATAATGAAATAAATTTGCTGGAAGAAGGAATTCTTCCGCCCCCCCGTCATTTGCGAACTGTCCGATTCTATGGGCACTGTCTATTCCATTGAGATAGATTGAGCCTTCACCATTAACTCCTCTTATTTGCAGAAGAACACTTCGGGCACTCCAATCTGAGGATATTTGAAAACGTTTAACTGCTACATGAAATCTTTGAGTTGAAGGCAAATCAATGGTTCCCCCAGCAGTCAGCGCGTAAAATTTATTTTGATGATTAGCCCCCTCTGTTTCAGCAGCCATAGCTTGTCTTAGAGAAGGATAACTATTCCAGGTTCCCCGTAAATCTTGAGTCCAGCGTTGGGCGCTTACAAGGCCCGCCTCCGTTTCAAGCGATAGACCAGAAGCTTCATTCCATTTCCAAATTAGGAACCCCAGCATGAAAGTAAAAGCAATTATAAGAAAAATGATGCGACGTTTAAACATAATTACGCTATGCCCTTTCTTTTGGATTACCATTACTTCGCCAACATTAAAGAAATTCCTTGCAAATCAAGATAAAAAAAGCCGTTAGCTTTAACTAACGACTTAACTTGCAATTATACGGTTTAGGGATTAATGAATAGCCATTGCTTTTTGACACTCCGGGCAAACACCATAAAACTCCATCCGATGGCCCATCACTCTGAAACCGGTTTTTTCAGAAACCTCGTCTTCCATCGATATAAGAGGGCGGTGATAATCAACAACCTTGCCACACTCCGTACATACCACATGATAGTGATTTACGGGATTACCATCGAATCGACTTGACATATCACCATAAGATAATTCGAGAATATGACCATGTTCTTTAAGCATGTTGAGCGTATTGTAAATTGTTCCAAGGCTTACTCCCGGGAATTTCGCTTTTACATGATTATAAATGTCTTCAGCCGTCGGGTGAGTATCCGTTCCTAAAAGGTATTCAAGGATAGCTTGTCTCTGGGGCGTAAACCGCACTCCTTTTTCTTTCAGTTGTTTTAGAATCTCTATTGCATACATCGTTCTCATCTCCTTGCCTTCCCTATATTTAAACCGTACCTCTAACCCCTACCGTTAACCTTTTCTATTTAAAATTAAATTTATAATTATTTTAACTTGATTATAAATCTCTTTAAGGCTTATGTCAAGAATTATTACTTTTTAAGATAAGTTCAGGTTTATTTTGTCAAAAAAGGCAATAGTTGAATTTAATGAAGGCAATATTAAAAGGGAGAGCTTTTCGTCTCCCCCTTTTAATGCTAAGTATCTATTAGCCTTGAGCTGGAGCACCTACAGGGCAAACTCCTGCACAGGAACCACATTCTGTGCAAGCATCAGCGTCGATGACGTAATGGTCATCTCCTGCACTGATAGCGCCTACTGGACATTCTGCTTCACAAGCACCACAGCTAATGCAGTCTGAAGAAATTACATATGCCATTGTTAACAACCCCCTTCAAGCTTCTTCGAGTTTAATATATCAAAGGGGAGAAGAATAGGCAAGTTGTAATTTATGATTTTGTCCATTCCAATTAAATTTTATTCATTTCTGAAAAGTCCCAAAAATGAATAAAAGAGAATGATTTTTCGTTTAAGCTGCTCTATAATTCCCGATCAGGGCGGTATGGAACCTGATAAAGTCTTCTCATACAATGTGAGCAATAGGGTAAGATACGATTACTTACATGATTTCTTCTAAAAAGAACACTGTTTAGATCTTCGTGTTCAAAACCACAAGAACGACATTTTTCCAGCACGGGGATTACCTCCTAGATTGTGAGCTTATGAACTATTAACTAATACTTATAGTATGTACACTAAAACTCGCTGCTAAACCTAATTTAATGGATTATTGACAGCCAAGTTGCTAAAATCGTCTTTCCATAATTCGCTGCAAGTGAGCTAATGTATAGCATTCAAACATCTGGCAGTATGGCCGAAAATAATTTACCGTTTTTGTTTCTTGCCAACGTTTTTCAGGAAGGGTATTTAGCCAAATAATCTCTCGAACTTTTCCGCGAAGATTTCTGAGAAACAAAGCCGCTCTTTCCCCTTCAAGAGTCTGTGTATCACTTAGGATGATCAGTAACGTTCTGTGTGAAAAAACACATCCAAAATCTCTTGTTAATTTCTCTAAAGAAACCGCAAGATTAGTACCCCTTCCCCACACCTTGCTGACCTCCGGTAAAGCTTCATTAAGCATTTCTTTTAAGGGACGATCTTTATTGATTTTCCTTGTCAGATCAAGCACGTTGTCAGCAAAAGCGTAGGTTTGAATCCCGCTTACAACAGAAGATAAACCATAAATAAATTGGACAATAAACTCTGCGTACTTCATCATCGAACCTGATATATCACAAAGCAGGACAAATTTTAAAGGGCTCTTTCGCTTGATACGGTACCGGCGCTTAAGGAGAACTCCTCCAAAGCGGAGGTTCTCACGCAAAGTTTGGCGCATTTCAATGCCGCCTTTTTTACCCCTAACTTGATATCTTCGTGATATGTTTGAGGCTAGCTCTTGTGAAAGCTTCTGTATCAGTTTCATAACCTTGGGCCACTCTTCCGGCTCAATATCCTTTAAATCCTGTGTCAAGTAGTGAATCTCCTGCTCACGAAAAGCCCGCTCAACCTCTGAAAGTATTCCGCTCTCTCCAGCTGGGAGAAGAGGAAACTCCTCGCCAAGCTTTCGCCGCCAATATTCAAGCGATCCCCTTAGAACGCGTTCAACCATTGGCTGGAACGAATGATCAACTGGAATTCCATTCCGAATTCCCTGCTCAGAACGCTCTAAAAATCTCTTCAGCTTTTCCTGATCTGATGAAGGCATTCTAAGATAAACCTGAAGCTGTTCTTCAGTTAAATTGAGCTCTCCACCCTGAAAACTCAGTTCCTTACGGCCTTTGGTCATTTCTTTATGAAACTGCTCCGCCTTTCCATGGGCTTCAGCTTTCCACTTCTCTAACTGCTCCGGAGGGGCAAAAAACACACGGAAAGCCTCCTTAAACCAAGGCAAATTCTGAGGAGATTTAATTAAAGTAGCCTGTAGAATTCCCTCTGTCTGCTCTTTATCCTCCATTCCAATCTGGAGCAAACCCTGTAAGGCGTCTTGCACTTCAGTTATGCTCACTGGAATTCCACCCTCACGCAGCAGCCGGGCAAATTCAAGAAGATGGCGGTCGAGTTCAGTTTGTCCTTGCATTTCTTTTGCTGTCATTGGCGATACCTATAGTTCTTTCGCTTCCCAAAGCAATCGTTCGGCCCCCATCTCTTGGTAGAAGAGCTCTAGATCCTCTTGACTTTTGAGAAGAAGGTTCAGCGTTGCATCAACCCAAGCCGGATCAAGATCTGCTTTCCCCATCACGAGAAGAGCCTTCGCCCAGTCCAAGGTTTCTGAAACAGACGGTATTTTTTGCAGTACAAGCTTCTCCCTTAGTACACCTACAGCCTTAGCTACTTGATAAGCCAGTTTCTTCGGTAGGTCTGGAAGTTTGGCTCTTAGAATCTTTACTTCTTTTTCCACCGAAGGTGGATTAACATTCAGGAAAACACAACGCCGCTTCAGCCCATCGGAAAGTTCACGCTCTCCATTTGAAGTTAATATGACCATTGGACGTTGTTTTGCTTTAATAGTTCCCATTTCCGGAATCGTGACCTGAAATTCCCCGAGCAGTTCCAGTAAAAACGCTTCAAATTCTGCATCTGTTTTGTCAATTTCATCAATCAATAAAATGCATGGATTTTGACTCATCAAAGCTTGAAGCAAAGGACGAGGAAGCAGATATTCCTGAGAAAATAAATCGTCCTCTTCAAGATTTGCCTTCTGCATTTGAATCCTTAAAAGCTGTCTCTGGTAATTCCACTCATAAAGAGCTTTATTTTCATCCAATCCTTCATAGCACTGTAAACGAATCAAAAATGCATCTAGGGCTTGGCTTAATGATTTTGCGATCTCGGTTTTACCCACTCCCGGAGGGCCTACCACTAAAATCGGTTTCTCTAATTGCATAGCAAGATAAGCCGTAAGCGCAATTCGGTCCCTTTTTTTCGTAATATACCCGATTTTTGCCATGGCCTGTTCAAATTCATCGAGTGTCATCTTGCTATTCATATATATACCCCTCCTCACTTCATAGGGGTATCATATCACGGAATAATTATATTGAAAATTCAGAAATTATCTATAATTTTAGCACAAATCCAATAGAAGCAAAATAAAATCTAAATTTCAGACAAATTACTTGCCAATTATTAAAGGAATTTACCGTTTCCTTAAATCGTTGTTCCAAAACTTCAAAACATTTTAAACGGCTAAAACTTAAAAGATCATCCCATTGAATCTGACTTAGCTCCCAAGGGCAATAAGCGGATACCCGGCTTGCAAAACCAATCGGCTGCCCTCCTAACCGTTTTTCAACACGTCTTTGGGCTAAACTGACTACCCCTTTTGAACGAGCAGTACAGAAAATAGGTTCTAAACACAGCGCCGGCTTACCTTTGTAGGTAACTTGAAGGCTGTAACGAAATAAAGGTTCAACATCCACCTTTTCCCGATGAATTTTTTCTTTAAGCTGACCTGGATCAGGTTGGAACACAGCCCCCATCCTTTCCCAAAAGCTTTTGCCTTTAGAAGAGGAAATGGGTACTCGTAAAGCAATTGCTCCCATCTGCTGAGCAAAGCGGGCAACAAAGACTGCAAATTCCTTTTCCGCTGAATCTTCGAAGGACAGCCCCAGCAGCACGACAATTCGTTCCGCCGAACTAATCACCAACTCACCACGCTCCTCGTTCTCTCCTAAAGCAATAATATGATATCCAGGTAAAGCCTTTAAATTAGGCGTAATTCCATTTCCCTTTTCAACGAGAAAAGCAGAAAGGGCCTCTGACCAATCATCTAACCCCTCATCATTCCATTCGGATTGAGGATCTAACTGAAGCTCCATCCATGGCATGCGGTTTTCCTTCTTTCCCTTACATTAAAATCCCAACTCCTTCCATAGTGTTCCAAATTGCTTATTTCCTATGCTTAAATAAAAACCTAAAATGAAAAAACAGTACTCTTTAGCGCTTAGCCTAAAGAAGTACTGCCTGACCTTAAAATCTACAGATTAACTAATCGAAATTCTTCATTTCCTCAGTTATCCAATCATCCAAATTAGGAGTTACTTCAACTCCTGCCAAAAAATCGAGAATTCTTTCACCCCAGTAAGGATCAAAAATACAGCCTAACATATTCTGCATTTCCTTAATGGCACTTGGTGATTCTAAGCTCTCCATACGGTATCGCTTCACTCCAGTGAGGGCTGCAAACCGATCAAAAATTTGCAATCCTCGGGCAAGCAGCGGGATTTCTGTTCCTTTAAGTTTATAGGGATAACCCCCACCCATATAGTTTTCGTGATGAGCTGCTACACCTTTGGCTATTCGCTCCCAGAAACGATTCCCTGTTCGTTCATAGAATTCAAGAATAATTTTTTCAGAAGCTAAGGGGTGTTCAACAATATACCGCCAAGAATCGCTTAATTCCGCAATTTCCATATCCTTTAAGAGAGTAGTAGAAAAAAGAACTTCTCGAGGCCAGCGAAGCTTGCCTATATCATGGAGCAAACCTGTTGCTACCCACTCGTTTCGGGTGACCCAAGCCTGCTTGATCATCAGTTTGCCTGTAAGAGTTTCAGCAAAACGAGACATAAGAAATGCAACTTTTAAACTATGATAATAGGTTACATCATCCACCCACGCTAAATCCTTTAATAGCTGCTGGATCTCTTGACCGTACATCTTCGTTCTTCCTCTCTGCTCATTTAATTCTTGCTGTCTACACCTCCCCCTAATCTAAGGGGAAAGTCAGTTTTTGTTTCTGCTGAAAACTAATGAGTCGCTTTACCCCGCAGGACTTAAGAAATCGTATTCCTTCCTTTAAATCTCTTCCTACTAATTTAGCTTCATGCGCATCTGATCCCAGCGTAAAGTCAATCCCATGATTCACCATCTCGCGAATTAATTTTTCTTCGGGATAAAATTCACCTATGGGCTTATATCGGCCGGCCGTGTTCAATTCGGCGACCAAACCGTTTTCAGCAATCGCATTGATTGCTTTCTCCGCTAATTCCCGAACATCGGTGCGCGGTCTTACCCCAAAAAGTTTGATCAGATCAAAATGTCCGATCGTCGTAAAAAGATGGCTGCGCGCCGCTTTTTCAACAAGAGAGAAATATGAAATATATAATTGATCAGGTTCCATTTTCCTATGTTTTTCTGCCTCTTCAGGATAATCGAACAACCAATTTTGTATTTCGTGAACTGAACCAATTACATAATCAAAATCAAAAGACTGCAGGAGATTTTTAATCTTCCCCTCATCCTCAGCGCGATAATCAACCTCCAAGCCAACTCGTACATTGAGTTCAGGGTAAGCTTTAGCAACTTCACGGATTAACGGCAAATCTAATTCCTTAAAATACATATCATGGTCCGCAAAGCCGAACTCCTTAAGTCCGGCTCGCTGGGCTGCCTCTAAATAATCTTTCATGTTTTTTTGATTTGCAGGCCGATCCTGATGACCGATCAAATGTGTGTGTAAATCCAACATCTTCCATTCTCTTCCTCTCGAATACACTCACGCTTTACTGTTTTAGCAGTTGGTTATCGTTATTATAGCGCCTGTAACCCCGTTTTGACTACAAGGTATGGCTTTGTTCCCAGCTCAGATTTAACATATTGGGTTAAGGGTGATTTCAAATCTTTAAAAAAGTTGCCTGAAAGCTTTACATCGGTCTTGCCGACTATCTTTCCGTTCTGAATACGCAAACTTTGCGGAGCACTTAATGAATATTCTCCGGAGACACTATTTTGAGTATGCATTCCTAAAACGGAGAGAATGAGAACTCCATCTTCAATTCCTGCTATAGCTTCCGGCCATGAAGCACTTTCCCGATCATGCTTAAGGTAAAGCCCAGATGTACCCATAGGTATTGCTGTAGGGCTGCCTCCCCAGCGGCGGGCATCTTTCACCCGCAGGAATGGTGTTATAAGCGCTCCATTCTGAACGAGATTTGTCCGTTTCCCAGCTATTCCTTCCGAAGTAACAAGATAAGATCCCAGCTCAAACGGGCGAAGAGGGTCGATAAGAAGGGTTAACCCCTCATCAAACACTTTCTCCTGATTAAAAAATTGTTCAGTCTGAAAAGAACTCTGACCTTCTAAAATGCTTTGTCCCACAAAATTCGGAATAATAAATTGACTTAAGAAAGAATCCACCAATTCCGGAGAGAAAATAACAGTTGTTTGAGGTCCGACAGGGCTTCCCTCATGTCCCATCGCTTGGTAATAGTTCAGAGTTTGCCGCCAGATTTTATCCCATTCATCTTCACGAATCAAACGTCTTTTAGCAAATCCTCCGCCGACTAAACTATCCAAGGAAAAAGAAAATCCATACTGAGATTCCTGATAGGTTACGGCTAAACCCCTTGAATGACGGACGTGACGATAACCCCAGACCGCTTGAATTGATGCCTGCATTTTAGCAGGGTTGGGACGCCCCTCCAGCAATCGCTTCAATTGTTCAAAAAGGATTTCATCTTCGCCAGCGAGGATCTTTTGCACGGCACGGTCTTCCACAGCAACTAAAGGCATCGCTTCCGGAGCAGGTATTTCCCGCCCATCCGGATCTTCATATGCAGCCTGGTACCATTCATTCAATTGTTCTTGTCCGTAAAATGAATTATTTCCTGGAAGCGATTGCACTTGAGCTTGGCTCAAGCGGCCATCTTCCCATACAATAAATATTTCCCCGCTTTCTCCTTGGCGATAGCTGGGAGGGGTATAGACACTTCCCGGTGCATTATCTCTTATTCCCAACGAGATAAGCTGTGCCTCGTGAATGACAATTCGCCAATCATGGACTTTAAGCTCCGGATTAACCGGGGAAGTTTGGGCTTTATATAAAAGATCTTCCAATTGCGCAACGAGCTTCATTCTCATTCCCCTCCCAAACTAACCTGGTCATCCTGATCCAGCAAAAGGTAGCGATGGCTTCCACCGCTCGACGGAACGGATTGTCCTGATTTGCCGCAGGTTCCAATCACATCGTAGCACCCTTGCCCTAAACCGGCACGTATAGCTTGCAAAGCCGAAAGAATTTTACCACTGAAAATACTGGGTTGATAGACAGGCAAACTCGGGTCTGCAAGATCAATCATCCCTTCACATTGAAAAACAAAATCACCTGTTTTCGGATTGACTTGCCCGCCTCGATAACCCAATAAGAGGAGATGTTTTCCCTCTTCCCGCAGTTCACCTTTTTCTTTAAGGACTTGCCGAACTTGGCGTACTTCTTCCCACAGATTTCCTATTTGCGGAAGCGGAATTTCCGGATCGACAGTAAGCCGAATATTTGTCATCCTCGGCAAAGGGATATGCCCATAGCTTTCAGCCCGTCCCGCCCCAGAGACATTCATTCCCGCTTCTTCTGCTGAGAAAACATCTCCTAAGCCAGCTAACAGCACTCCATCCTTAACAATCTCGACAGTTTCCCGTCTAAGCCCATTCGCAGAAAAAGGCTGATAAGCCCAATCACCAACAAGCGGCCCGTCAACAATATGTACACCTGAACGAGCAACTTTAAGCCCTTTTTTCAATTTCCCCTTTTCCCCAAGTACAGACTCTTTCATATGATCAGATTCTACGGCATGACCAAAGGCTTCGTGAGCTAACCCTTTGGCTAAGCCATAATCAATAACTAGCGGGTAATGCCCTGAGGGCAGCTGAGGAGCTTTACAAACGGCCCTTGCAAACTCAGACCGTTCAATCGCCTTATTTTCCAGGTAAGCATCCTCTTGTTCTAGTAATAGAATCCCAACATCCACACCGCTGCGGTGAACTAAAGTACTTTGAGCTCGCCCGTTTTCACGGACTGTTCCTTGATGCATCAGCACCGCCCGAGGAATTACAAAGGTAACCCGTGTTCCATCAGAACGCCCTATACACCATAGGTCTTCAACTTGACGGAAACTGGTTTGCCATGCAATTCCAGAGTTACGCTCCCGAAGCCGTTGGTGCAGGTTAAGAACCTTTGTCTGGAGTTCAGCCAAAGAAAAATGTTCAAACGAATACGCCCGCGAATCATCGCTATCCTCAACAATAGGAGAAGCCTTAAAAATCTCCCGATTGCGCTCCGCTCCAATTTTTGCATTGCGCTCAGCTAACGAAACCGCTCTCTGCAGAACGGTTCGGCCAGCCTCAAGATTTAATACATCAGTGGATGCAAAGCCTGCTGCGCCGTCTTCCGTAAAAGCCTGAACTCCCATTCCGCTGTCCCAGCCGCTTGAAACACGCTCGAAACGCCCATTGCTTAAACGCATACCCCATTCGCGTTTAGACTCTATGCGAATGATACTATACCCGCTCGAAGATTCTTTGAAGAGCTGGTCAAGCAGCTCGCGAAGTTCATTGCGATTCACGTTCTTCCTCCATTTTTCCCTAATGATTATGTATTGTATTATACCACGCCTATATCTTGAACATAAATCCTATGAAACAATTCATTGTTAACGGAATGTATATTTTAACTTCCCAGCGGACACAATCTTAATAGTCTCACGTTTTCCAATTTTTTATCCCCACTCCTCTCTTTTACTTCACTTGCGGCGAGTCTTACATAACGCGTCGCAAGCTTTTTTTTATACTATCAGTATAAATATTTATCGGTAGATAGTATAAGTGCAACCAGCGGCTTTGCCTTCACGAAGGCTAACAAGTGCGAAGGCAAAGCCGGGTCTTCTTTATTTAAAAAGCCAAAGACAGGTCATAACCTATCTTTGACTTTATTTTTTCGCTTATACTTTTCGATTCCTATATTTTCGTCTGTTTATTTAATTTGAGAGTTGTCATACTGTCTTATTATTCAGCTTCTTCTGAATAACTCTTCCTGTACTTACTTTTCCTGATTTAAAACTTTCACCATCAATTTTCGTTCCTCTGCAAAACCGAGTTTCTCATAAAGATGCAGAGCATTTAGGTTATGACTGCTCACTGCTAAGCCTAAATAGTTAATGCCTTGCTCTCTGCAATATTGTTCTGCCGCTTCCATTAGACTTCGCCCAATCCTTAGATGTCTAAATTTAGGCAAAACAGCTAAGTCCATAACCCAAGCCTGTAAGATTCCCGTGAGCTCTTCACGTGAGGAGGGATAGAGGACCAGATACCCTGCGGGTTCTTCTTTTTCGGTTTCCGCAATAAAAACTTTTGAATCTGTCTGCTGAATCCACGTCCAAAACCCTTTTAGAATTTTCTCCCGATATTTTAGTGTGTCTTCCATGGGCTGCTTACGCCATGGAGAAATGCTGGCCGGAATTACATCTTTTCCTAAGGAATACATAAAAGGCCAATCCCGAACGTTTCCTTGGCGGACCCGCATAAAATCACCCCTTGGGATAATTTACGCACTGAGTTATGCAGTTGCTCCTGTTCTGTTCATTAAATATCCGCCATATATTTATTGACATGTAAACTAAAGGAGGAATAGAGCATGACGCTCCTACTCTCCCTATTCCTCGGGCTTTTTTGCTTGCTTTATGGAATGTCCGTTCTTCGATTCGGTTTAGAACGTTTTGCAGCTGATGCTTTTAAAAACCTTCTCCAAAAAATGACGGTAACGCCCTGGCGTGGATTTTGGAGCGGAGCAGTTGCGACAGCGCTTCTTCAATCCAGTACGGCTCTTACAGTCATGACGGTTTCCTTTGTTGACGCAGGGCTCATTCCCTTTGAAAATGCACTCGGGTTAATTCTGGGGAGCAATATCGGAACAACACTAACGACCCAGCTTCTTGCTTTTTCTCCCGATTCTTTTATTCTTTATTTCATGCTTTTTGGCTCCGTGGGGTTTCTCTTAATTTCCAATCGCTATCGCTACCTGGCTCTTTCTCTATTAGGGCTTGGGATGTTGTTTCTCGCCCTCCATTTATTAAAAAGCGGAATGGCTCCTTTAGCTGAATTTACTGTTGTCAAGCAATTCCTTCAACAACTGGGAGATCATCATTTTCAAGGAGTTCTGGCCGGTATTCTTCTCTCCGCACTTTTACATTCCTCCGCAGCCACAACAGGACTTGTCATGCTGCTTGCTAATGAAGGATATCTAACTCTCCCTACGGCACTTGCCTTTATATTTGGAGCGAATATTGGAACCTGTTTTACTGCCTTAATCGCGGCTCTCGTAACAAACCGAGGTGCCCAGCGTGTAGCTCTGTTTCATGTCTTGCTTAATGTTTTTGGAGTACTTCTCTTTTTGCCATTTCTAACTCCGCTTGCCCATCTTCTCGAAGGATTAGGCGGCAGCCTCAGTCGTCAAGTCGCGAATGCTCATACACTTTTCAATGTTATTTCTTCATTTGCGGCCTTTCCCTTTTTGCCTTTAGCGACTCGATTCTTAACGCGAATTCTGAAGTGAGCATTAACAGTCAAAAAAGAAAGCGCAAGTAAAAAGATCGGTTAGGGCAATGTATCTTCTCGCACATCCGTTCACTTTCCCGCTCCGAGGCTGGTACACTTGCTTTTGAGGGAGCTATCTTCAGCGGATAAGCATTCTTTGGAGATAGCCGCTTCGAGCGAAAATGTCCACCGGACACTTTCGTGCCAAACCTTAGGGTAATACCTGATGTACGTCGCTCCTGTGCATCCCGAACAGTCGCTAAACTGTTCGCCCGAAGGTTGCACCCGCGACATCAGGCCCGTAAGCATGCTTACGCACTTGTTTCCCGATATTCTCCAGTGGAGAGTATCGCACTTGTTTGGCCAAGTCCACTGGCTCCGCTGTACTACGAAAGCATCGTGTTCCCTATCCCCTTCGAGGATAAGTCAACTAAGGTTTGCGTTTCGTTCCTCAACACAAACCAAGTTTCCTATAACGCCCCTATGCGAAATCGTTCACTTCTGTGCGGGAAGCTACGCTCTCAGGTCTTCAAGTGTCATTTTTTGTTGCTCCTTTATTCCCTCTCAGATGATCCTTAGCGCCGTCAATTAGCTATCGTAATAACTGAAAAAGCGTTTAAGAATACCTAAGTATCCCTAAACGCCTGGTGAAAAAGAACTTTCATATGTTTTTAGGAGCGTCTAATCTGATACTTCTCTGCAAGAAAATCACAGATGCCTGCGACATCATCAAGATCAAAACAGGGAACACCTACTTTAAACTGAACATCGCTAACGATAGCAATGAGTTCTTCTGGCTTTGTAAAAAGCTCTTTATGTACCTCTGAACGAAAGACCTCTATTTTGGGTTTATCTCCATGCTTATATCCTTCAGTGAAGATTAAATCAACCTCGGGAAGTCGTTCCAAAACTTCATCTAAAGTCCGCTCGAATTCCCTTGTTTCGATAATAGCCATTTTATGTACAGAAGAAATTGCCACCACATCTGCTCCTGCCTGAGCAAAACGCCAGGTATCTTTTCCCGGTTTATCCATTTCAAACTCGTGCGCGTCATGCTTAACAACTGCAACCCGCCAACCTCTTTTTTTCGTTTCATGCAGAAGTTTCTCTAATAACGTGGTTTTACCCGAATTTGAATGTCTTGCTACAATCGAAACTATCGGTGCCCGAGATAAATTCGATCCTTGATTCACATCTGTATTCATCCGATCTCTCCCTCTGCAGGAATCCAGCGCGCTAAGAGAATTTCTCCTTTTTCAACAGGTCCATGTCCTCCGGGAACATCGACAAGAAGGTTGCATCCAATCATAGAACGTAAAATACCTGATCCTTGAGCATAGTCAGGATCCGCCCATATCTCACCGTCTCGGAAGATCGCCCGAGCACGTAAAAAACGTCTCTGCCTCCCGGACTTGCCAAATCTCCCCGCCATCTTTACCGGAAAAACGGCTTCATTGTCTTTTAGTCCCGACATTCTTTTCAAAGCGGGACGCACAAGCAATTCATACGTAATCATAGCCGCCGCAGGATTTCCAGATAGGGCAAAGTAAAACTGTTTTCCCTTAATTCCTAACGCAGCAGGAGTACCCGGTTTAAAATTTACCTTCCAAAAAAGGAGTTCACAGCCTATTCCGGATAATGCCTCACGAATTAAGTCATATTCACCAACTGATGCTCCGCCCGTTGTTATAATTGCGTCCATATCCTGCAACCCTGATAATGTCTCGATCATTTCCGGCAGACGATCAGGGACGAAAGAAGCCGCCTCTACTTCGCAACCGCACTCTATCAGCATTCCCCGTAAGGTATACGTATTGCTATTGTAGATCTTGCCTGGGGAAAGAGCTTGTCCGACTTCCCGTAATTCTGACCCGGTAGATAATAAACCAATGCGCAGCCGCCTGTATACTGTCACCTTTTCTACACCCAAGGCTGCTAATAAACCTACCGTTGAAGGGGTAAGAAGGGTCTCAGCGACGAGTACAACCTCATCTTCCTGAATTTCCTCACCTTGATGAACGATATTTGAACCGGGGGAAACAGGCCTCCGAATTTGGATAAGATTACCTTGAGGCTCTGTATCCTCCATCCGTACTACGCAATTTGCACCGACAGGTATTGGCGCTCCGGTAAAAATTTTTGCGCATTCTCCTGGTTTTAACTCCCGATCGGGGTATGTCCCTGCAGGAATCTCACTGACCATATGCAAAGAAAGGGAAGCTGGATCAGAATTTGAAGCCGCGTAAGCATATCCGTCAAGCGGTGAACGATCAAAGGGAGGCATTGCTATGGGAGAAATTACAGACTTAGCTAAAACACGATGGTAGGATTCCTGCAAAAGAATCTCTTCTGTTTCAGGAGTATGTATCTTCTCTGAAATAATTTCCCAAGCTCGTTCCAATGAAATCATTGTTTCCATTCCAGTATTCCTTTCATACATTCAGGCTTTCAACTCTGAATAAGATAATCTCAATATGCTGAATTAAGTTCTACGCACGAAGATGTTCCACTTGCGTATACCCTTGCTCCTGATAGACCTCCAGGTTTCTGTAGGCTTCTTCGATATGAATGATTTCTTTATCAATCATGATCACAACATTAGGGTGACAGTATTCGACCTTCAGCCTCTTTGAACTCGGAAACTGAACAGAAGTAATACTAACACCGGATCCGCCCAATTCACGAATTTGAACATTTCCGCCGGCTTTTACTGTTCCCCCTCGGCAAACCCCTTCAATTTTTACATCTCCTTCTGCAGCAATCACCGAATTATAGGCACCTTTATAGCAGAGAAAAGATCCGCCGCATTCAACCTTTGCTCCCTGGATATAATCGATAGAACAATTCAACTTTTCCGGAACTTCAAGCGAAATATTGGCAATCATCTGGGCAAATACCGAGCTTATCCGTTGTAATAGGGGAAAAGCTTGAGGATCAATAGGCCCCAACCCCACAAGAAAACGTTTAGCTGTGGTAATTGATAGTATTAACTCTTGTGTAAGAAGATCGTCCTTCTTCCCAATAGTAAATTTTTCCAGACTGGCAGCCTGTTTAGGAAGGTCAGGAAATCTCCGCTCCAGAATAAGCTTCAGGCATTGACCCGGTTTTAAATGCTGCGCATTCGGGGAACGCATTAACTCCGTTGTTTGCTCTAAGCATAGCGCCAGCCATTCCTGGAGTTCGCGCAGACGCCTCAATAATTCTGAACGAATGACAAATTTTGATCCGACTACCAGTTGTCCGCCTAAAACATTTTTATATATTTTAAGTCCTTTTTCCGCACGGATTTCTGCCTTCGAAACCGAACCTTGAATCTCTATCTTTCCCTGTGAGAATACATGAAGCCCGTCTTGAACATTTCCATAAACAAAGACATCTCCCGGAAACTCAATACTTCCTGTCTTTAAATCTACATCCTGATTCAAAATATAAATATTTTCCACTAAATAGGTTGTTTCATCGACACGAATGGGTAATCCTGCGCAGGAAGCAATTACTTCCAAGCCATCTTCGGATAAATGTGCATTTTTTCTTAATTTAAACTGAAAATCTCTTATCGGAGCAGGAGAAATCGAATGTCCAAGGACATCTTGACCCGGTTTACCTTCTTTTCCCGGTATTTTACGTGCTAAAACCTTTCCTTCCTCAACAAACTTCATTTTCGAAGCAAAAAAATCGATGCGTTCTTCGAGCTGATCATATTCCTTTGCGCATTCCCCTACGAAGTCTTCAAGTCGGGCAGATTCAGGAGCCAAAGGCAGAGTCGCTTCGGCAAGAACAACCTCTTTTGTATCCTCGACAGACTGAACGTCAGACCAGGCAGAATCTTTAATCCCATGTACAACCCCTAATTTTTGGAGATCCTCCTGCAATCGACCTTCATCCCAATATTCACCTTCTGGGGGATCATCTTTCCAAACCGCTATTTTTTCTAACTTCAGATGAGGCTCAGCCATTATAAATTCCGGCAATTCATAGTGTCCCGGCTTTTCGTGTTTAACTTTGGCAACTGCCCTTAATCCCTTCTCACGTACTTCAAGTTTCCAAGTTCTCTGCCCCGAACTCTTATATGGAATGAATTCAATTTGATCCTCTTGTTTAACCCTAAAGTTCTTTTCTTGAATTTGCCCATTTAGATAAAGAGCTCCCGCTAAAGGATAAGGAACAATCTGTTGAACAAAAAATGTTAACTTAATCTCAAACTTTTCCCCGTCTTCATTCCAAATCGCTTGGATCTTAGCGCTTTGTTGTAACTCACCTTGTGTTTCGCCTAAAGTATCGGATTCTTTGCCTACTTCAATGACTTCACATGTAGTGTAGGCTTGGGGTACTGAGTCAAGATGTTCTGACTTAAGACACACTCGTACTTTCCATGTTCGGAAAAATAGTCCTGGTTTATCGAGTACAATTAGATCAAGCTCATCAGGTTGACAACTCCATTTCAGTGAATATTCGTTTCTAATTCCCTCCAGAGATTTTCCCCGTGCCTCTTCATCTCGCAACTCCAACACCTCATTCTTTTGGAATAAGCCTGCAGTGGCTTCTAATTATGCCCCACCATCAGCACCTAAGGGCCAATGAACCTCTACATCCTCGTACCCTGTTGATTGCTGTCCATTTGGATCCAGGGCATTGCCCGGAACTTTGGGCAGAGATTGTGATGGTGCTGTTATGATAGGTTTGAGTAAATCAACATCCTGATCATCAATAATTTTAGCCGTTGTTATTCCTTGAAGTAAATTGTTTGCAACTTTTTTAGCTTCCCGGGGGTCAACATCCCAATAGCTGACTCCTTCGACATCTAAAAATTTCCCAGGCAAAGTTTGTGAAACGATATCGGTCTTATCAAACCCAACCGCAACTTTAGATAATTTAAGCATATCACTTAATGATAGATTTGTATGCACTGCTTTTGATAATTGAGGGACAAGCCAAGGAAGCTTGGGAAGGGTACTGGCTTGCAGCATTTCTTTTGCTACGGCTTTCAAAACAACCTGTTGCCGCGCAGTTCGTGATATATCTGCTAAAGCATCATAACGAAAACGAGCATATTGAAGTGCTTCCGAGCCGTTTAAACGCTGCTCACCCTTTTTTAAATTAATATATCCATCGGTTTTATCTCCCGTTTCATAATACATATCTTTCTCTACATCTACAGTAACTCCACCAAGAGTATCAATGATTTGTTTAAAACCACTGAAGTTCGTTTGAATGTAACCTGCTACTGATATCCCGGTTAAATGGGAAACAACATTTTGAAGTGTTTCCAAGTTTGTAAGAGCAACAACAGAATTTATTTTAATATTGGAATGTCCGGAAATCGAGACCCTAGTATCCCGTGGAATGGAAAGCATACTAATCCTATGACTTACCGGATCAATACTTGCTAGGATTAAGGAATCCGTATTATACTTTTCGTCACCGGGGCGCTGATCAGCTCCAATCAAAAGAAAAGAAATCCTTCCGCTAGAATCTTCTCCGGATTGGTTATCTGAGGAAAAAGGATTAGAAATTTGCGAAGTTCGAAAAAACCAAACATACACTGAGGCAACTGCAATAATCCCCATTAAAACGGAGAGCGTAATTATTAATCCTTTTTTTCTTATCATTTCATCAACTCCGAAAGGAACATTATGAGCTTATTTTACCATACTGTCTTTTTAATTTCAGTCTAACCGAAAATAATGTATTTTAAAGGGGATTATAAAAATTTTTACTCAAAAAGGCTTTGCGAAACGAGCCTTTTCGTCTGCAAAGCCTTACCCCTTACTCTATTCTTATTGAATTACTTTGATTAGCCCAGGCTCGCCTGCTTCCACACGCCCGATAACAGCGGCCGCAAGAGTTTTACGCATGTTTAAAGCTTCAAGCAATTTCTGCAATCGTTCCTCCGAAACAGAAATAAGCAACCCGCCTGAAGTTTGAGGATCACAGAGAACAAGCTTTTGTTCATCAGAAATATCACCTGCGAAGTCGACTTTATCCATGAGAAAACGTTGATTGGCGAACGCACCTCCGGGAACAGCTTCCTTTTTAATGCACTCCCAGGTTGCTTCAAGAACAGGAATCTTCTGCACTTTGATTTGAGCTTGAACACCGCTTCCTTTCATCATTTCATGAAGATGTCCAAGTAATCCGAAGCCGGTAATATCCGTTAAAGCATTTACGTTAACCTCAATCGCTGCTTCGGAAGCAGATTTATTTAACTCCGCCATAATCCGAATAGCTTCCTCCTTATTTTCAGGAGATACAACGCTATATTTGATTCCTGTCGTAACAATTCCAATTCCTAACGGTTTAGTCAGCACAAGATAGTCTCCTGGCTCTGCACCGGAATTGGAAAGAACCTTTTGAGGATGAACAACGCCAGTAACAGAAAGCCCAAATTTCGGTTCTTGGTCGTCGATAGAATGCCCGCCTACTAAAATTGCTCCAGCTTCCTTAATTTTTTCGTAACCACCTTGCAAAATTTGCGCAAGGACAGACTTATCCAACTTATTCACCGGAAAAGCAACCATATTCATAACAGTTAAAGGCTTAGCCCCCATTGCATAAATATCACTGAGTGCGTTAGCCGCAGCAATCATCCCAAAAGCATATGGATCATCAACGACGGGTGTAAAAAAGTCCACAGTCTGAACAATGGCCTGTTCCTCATTGAGCTTATAAACGCCGGCATCATCATTCGTATCTATACCCACTAAGAGGTTAGCATCTTCGACATTTCTTGGAATATGACGCAAAACTTGCGCCAGGTCCGCAGGACCTATTTTGCAGCCTCAGCCCGCTTTACTCGAATATTGGGTCAAGCGGATCTCATCTTTGTTATTTGAATGTTTTAAATTATCCAGAATCATGAATAGGTCCTCCTTCCCTATTATTACTTACGCCTATAAATAATCTTTTTTTGTAATAATAGGATAATTATATATCCCACTTTAAACGCTAGCAAGCTATTCGTTTTTATCAAGCCATGGCATGCCAATTATTGATCTTTAAATTCTATGTGTTCCATTGGTCTAAAAGGGCGGTAATTTCCCCTATGTCGCCTTCTAACAACGTACGGGGATCAAAAAGAATCCAATCCTTCTTAATTCGGGTCAGCACAGGAATTCCAGTCGTACGCAGAAAATTATCAAGCTCAAGAATATTTCCCTGAAGCGGTCGGATAGCACAAACCCAAGTTGATAATTTTTCTGTAGGCCAGGCCCCACCGCCAACTTGGGAAAAATCCGTAAAAACTTCCACTTGAAAACGGTTCAGTTCTTCAATCTCACTCTTAAGCAGCTCCGCTTCTGCACGAATTTCATCCTCTGGTTTGGTCAGCATCCTCCAAATAGGGATTTTATCCGCTTCTTGACGTTCATATAAACGCAAAGTCCCTTCAAGCGCCGCCAAGGTTAACTTATCAATTCTTAGCGCCCTCGTTAATTGATTTTTCTTTAGCTTGTCAATAAATTCCCGTTTTCCGATAATTATTCCGGCTTGCGGGCCCCCCAGCAATTTATCTCCACTGAAAGTGATTAGGGTTAACCCTGCCTGTACCGCCTGTGAGACCGTTGGTTCGGGTTGAAAACCCATAGCTGTTCCATCGATAAAGCTTCCGCTCCCTAAATCTTCAACAACAGGCACTTGATACTTTTCTCCTAACTGAACCAATTCCTGACTTGAAATTGAATGAGTAAATCCTTCAATTCGATAATTACTTGTATGTGCCTTAAACAACAGACCCGTTTCCGAATGAACCGCCTCTTCATAATCTTTAATCCAGGTCCTATTGGTTGAGCCAACTTCAACAAGGCGTGCGCCACCTGCTTTTAAAACTTCGGGGATTCGAAAAGATCCACCGATTTCCACAAGCTCACCTCGGGAAACAATAACTTCTTTCCCGAGTGCAAATGTATTGATAACCAAAAGAACAGCGGCCGCATTATTATTAACAACCATTGCTGCTTCCGCACCCGTTAAATCGCAAAGCAGTTTTTCAACATGGACATAGCGCGAACCACGCTCGCCATTTTCAAGGTTCAATTCCAGGTTACTATATCGACCCGCCTGCTCGGCAACGAAATCTACAACCTCAGGAGCTAAAATTGCTCTCCCGCAATTTGTATGGAGGACAACTCCCGTTGCATTGATTACACGGCACAAACTTGTTTTTTGCTTCCGAAGTTCTTTTTGCATCATCTTCATAATCCAGTTCCATATCTGGCTTTCCTCAGCCTCGACCCGTCCGGACAAAATATTTTCCCGTGCCTTTTGCAATACCTCTCGAATTAATTTCGTTAAATATAATTTATCTCCATGATTCGTCAAAAACTCAGTGAATTCTTCCATCACTTCCAAGCGAGATTGGACCTCATGTACCGCAGGTAAGGCTCTCAGTAGGGGTTTCCTTTGATCCATTTTTAGACACTCCTTAAAATTCTATTCTCTTGTCGACTCTTTTTTCCTGAATCGCCCGCGTCCTTTTTAGGATTTCGACACAGGGAATGTCTTATGATAGGTTTAATGTTAGACAGGAGGTATTTCATCATGCGTTCAGTCCCAACCGATCTCGAACAAAATAAGCAACAATCAGGCGTAATTATTCTTTTTGAAAATGCCCAAAGCAAAAAACAACCTAAACCGTGCATCTTTTGCGGAGAAACCGTTCATCTCCAGACATTTAAAGGTAAAGCAGTTTGCTCGGCATGTTTGGAGCGAATACCTTCTCTCTTCGCCTGCAGTTATTAAATCAATTTCATAGGTTAACTTTTATTATACCAAATCAAAAAGGAAAAGAAACTTTTGGAAAATAATCAGGTTTAAAGGTTTAAAATACTTGACATACTTAATCAATTAAATGGAAAAGGGGATATCCAATTTGAAAGTAATTTCAATCTGGAATACCCCCTTTTTTAATTGAGTTAAAATGTCTTTTTAATGTTTTGAATTGCACGCTCTGCCATAATCGTTCGGCCATGCTCTTCTAGAAAAACTTTTGCAATATCTACAATTTCTCCATATTCGTCTAAAAGTGCTTCTCCGTATTGTTTTTTCTTTCCTGAACCCAAATGGCTTACCACTAAATAATATTCCCTTTCGAATTCATAGAGACTGGAGCGTACGCGAGGGAATTCAGGTAAACGTTTAACAGCCGCTAGGACATCCTCAAAATCGCTAAATACATAAACCCATTCCAAAACCCGACTACGCGGCGTACGTTTTTTCTCCTTCTCTTTAACTGGAGTTTCCAACGAATCCTCTTGCCTCATCACGGTAATCACAAATTCGTCGTTTGACGCTGCTGTCGCTTGAATCCAAAAGGGTTGGTCAAGGTTAAACTCCACTTCTTCCCTGGCTTGCGCGATCAGTTCCCAAAAAAGCTGCTCGGTTTTTGCAGTTCGCTGAAACAAATCAGACATCGTTATATCACGATCGGCAAGTTCGGTAAAGGAGATGAAGATGCGGATCGTACTATCATTAACTTTTTGTATACGCATAACCCTCACCTCTCCTTCCCTAGTTTTATTTTAGTTTATTCATATAATATCATATTACGACTAATCTATGTTGGGAAATGATTGATAATTGAAATTTAATCGAGGGATATAAGATTATACTCTCGGGTTCCTAAACCTATTTCTTCCCCATAATTTAACTGAACAGACCAGTCAATATCAGGATAAAGAACTCGGAATTTATCCGCTTCATTATGACGATCTCCTAACAATGAATGAGGGTTTCCGTGAGCCTGGTTAACAAGATCAACTGCCGCCTGGTCAATCGCGATGGGGTCTGTGGACGCCAAAATACCTATATCCTGGACAATCGGAACATCGTTCCAGGCCACACAGTCACATAAAGGAGAAACGTTGTTGACAAACGTGATAAATCCTACTTTTCCTTCTTTTCCTTTGAGAACACCCGCTGTATATTCCGCAATCTTTTCTTGAATGACATCTTGTTCGGTTTTCCAGTTTATTGCGATTGCTTTATGAGGACAGGTCACTGTACATTCACCGCAGCCAATGCAAACCGCTTGATTGATGTAAGCTTTCCCTTCTATGGTTATAGCCTGGGCAGGACACCACAATTTACACTTACCGCAAGCGACGCACTTTTCTTCATTGATTCTTGGGAGTACATCTGAGTGTTGCTGCTGCTTTCCTGCTCGGCTGCCTAATCCCATTCCAAGGTTCTTCAGTGTTCCACCAAAACCCGTTGCTTCATGCCCCTTAAAGTGGGTAATCGCTAATAACGCGTCGGCATGAGCAGCTGCGCTTCCAATCTTAACTTCTTGGAAATGCTTTAGACCCACCGGCACAGATACATAGTCTTTCCCGTTTAGGCCGTCGGCAATCACAAGCGGAGCCCCAACGACAGAATAGTCAAAGCCATTTTCAATCGCCGTTTCTAAATGGTCAACTGCGTTAGAACGTGAACCGACATAAAGAGTATTTGCGTCGGTAAGAAAAGGCCGTCCGCCTTTCTTTTTAACTTGATCCACTACCCTGCGGACAAACTGGGGACGAATATAGGCTAAGTTTCCGCGTTCACCAAAATGAATTTTAAGCGCCACTAAATCTTTAGGTAAAATACCCTCCATTATCCCCGAACGATTTACTAATCTTTCTAACTTGTTAAGAAGGCCTTGACCTTGCTTGATGCCGAAATTCGTAAAATAAACATTAGCGCTCATTACATCTCACTCCTCAAAATTGTCTTTAGGGTAAAACTTCACATTGATAAACTTCAAGACGGTTCGGCAGTTCCTTAATCTTAACTTCATCTCCCAAATTCAGGGTTTTATAAGTCCGATAATCGACCGAAAGCGTTATCGGATCTGATCCTGCTTTAACTTGAATGCTGTATGGTTTTACCTGACTATCCGTTAAGAATTTCCCTTGGATTTCACCTTGGATTTCTTTTGGCGAAATAAACCAGTCTGGAATTGCAAAATAAAACATCAATAGGTAGCAACTTAAAATACCTAACCAAAATCCGGTTTTTGGGATGATCAACAGACGTCCCCATTTTCGATAACGTTTTAGATCTTTACCTACCTTCCAGATTAAGCGGGCTAAGACAAATGGGATAAGAAAAATTAACCCTAAAACCTCTGGCCAGGTTATCTTCCAAAGGTAGATATAATAATCTAACATATTCCACTCCAAAAAACTTTATCCTGATCAAAGATCATCTAAAAGATCTTTTTATAGAGACATTATAGGATGTTCTCGGCAACGGGTCAACGAGGATAATAGGGACATTCTTTTTTTAGACATTGCTTATTGCGCCAAAAATCCCTACATTTCGGTATTTCATGGGCTTCTTCAGTAAACACAGCGACCTTGTCGCGCTCTATTATCTTTATAGCGGCAAGCAATGAAGTATAAGTACTCCTTTTACAACACCGCGGCCCACCAAAAGCCCCAACATACTGAAGAATTTCTCCTGTATCCCTATTGCTCTGACCCCAACTTTCTTTACTGAGAGGAGTTAGCCCCCGCAATACACTAAGTGCTATTCCTGTGCCAATCGCGGATCCACAAGCACCCCAAATTCCACAACTTCCTCCAGGGATCTGTTTCGCGCGAAGCCATATATTTTTCATTTGGGTATCTGTAATCTTTACCCCAAGATTCTTTAGCGTTGTCAGTAAAACAAGAGGAACCATTATATGGTGTTCTGGTCCGTGCAGCTGAAACGCTGGAGAGGCCATGACTTCTCGTGCGAGTTCGATTGGATTCGTACTTGAACTCGCTTCCAGAATAACTTTGAGAATTTGGTCCGAATCTGCCCGGTGGCATTCATCGCAGATATAATGTCCGTGCTCACAGGCAATATTGTTTGTAAACTCTTTTTTACAGAAGAAACACATATGCGTTTGGGCATCCTCACTATAGATGAGTTCCTTTCCGCATATCATACACCCTTCAGTATGTTTTATCTGAATCAATGAAAATCCTCCTCAACCGTGCAAACACCATTACCTTAGATTTAATGATAGGGTATTCATTATCAATAACAAAAGTTAAGCCATATCCTCAAAATACCCATAGGGGGTATATCTAAACTTTAGTATATCATTGATAATGCCAATTGACCATATTAAATTAAATAAAAAAACCGCTATTCGCTTTAGAATAACGGTCTTTAAGCTTGAACATCGAATTTTCCAGTACCATTTAAGATCTTCTGAACATAGTTTTGTGTCTCCTGATAAGGAGGAATTCCTTGATATTTATCCACCGCACCCGGTCCCGCATTATAAGCAGCTAATGCAAGAGAAACATTTCCGTGATAACGATCCAGCAAATCCCTAAGGAAATGAGTTCCGCCGTCTAAATTTTGAGCTGGATCCAACGGGTTAGAAACACCATAGGTTTGTGCCGTACCTGGCATGAGCTGCATAAGGCCTACTGCCCCAGCTTGGGATACTGCTGAAGTATCAAAACCGGACTCTGCCAAAACGACTTGTCGAATTAAGTTGGAGTCAACACCATATTTCTGTCCAACTTGGCTGATCAAACCGTCTATCTCTGGTTTTCCTGAGCTAACACCCTGTAGCTGCGAAACCTGATTAAATCCGTAATACCCTAAATAATTTAAGCCTAAGCCCTGAGACGAATAATACCCTTTAGTACTTAAAGAACCCGTTCCTAATCCTGCACTAAGCGCACTTAACATCGCTGTCGTGTCAGCGTTCTGATCCGTGCTGGCTAAAGCCGATTTAAGCAGGCTTGCGAAAAGCAGCGCTTGAGAAGAGTCCGTTGTTGACGACGGGTTTGTTGATGGATCAGATTCTGAAGAGCTTTGCCAAGCTTTGTTCATATTTTGAAGCTGGAAAAAAAGAAGCATTTCTGCAACGTTCAATATAACTCCCTCTTTCCTAAAACGTTACAATTAAGATTAAGCCTTAAATTACCTTACCTGATGAAGCTCCTGAAGCTCATCCTTTTCTATAATCTTATCTGGATTAAGATACATGATAATTCGATCGGGTAAATTGACTATTCCGGCAATAAAAGGTGCGGTCACTAATTGCGGAGGGGGTACGATGTCTTCCAAGACTCTCACTTCTCGAACCTGGTCAACGGCAAATCCAACAAACTCCCCATTTACCTCGGTTATCAGTGCAAGTTTTTGATCTTTGCTTTCTTCTCCTTCTTTAGATACAAGGACATCATCGCTGGCAATTCCAAAGCGGGTACGCAAGTTAATTAAAGGAATGGCTGATCCCCGAATATTGATTACCCCCTCAACATATGCGGGGGCCTGGGGAATCGGGCGAGCTGCTTCAAGTCGAGTAATCTCTCGTACAACTTCGATCGGTATTCCGTACTCCTCTTGTCCTAGTGCAAAAATAACCACCTGTTTTCCCATTGAAACTACCCACTTCCTATCTTCGATCATATTAAGGCTTACTATCGCCCCTCAACAACCCTAATGCTATTAAACTTTGCCTACTTCGTTAACCGCTTTTTCAAGGGTTGAATCTTGGGTTTGTATGACTTTTTGGTTAGCCTCATAAGCTCTCATAACTGTAATCATTTTTGTCATCTGCCCAGGGATATCAACATTTGAACCTTCAATAATTCCTTGTTGAACCTTTACCTGGGCCGCCGGCTGAAGGGGTTGTCCAGTTGATGCATAGAGAGAATCTCCAACTTGTTGCAAATTGATTAAAGGCGCATTGACAATCTGCAGGGTATCTACAACCTGATTATTAACTAATACCGCCCCGTCAAGCCTTACTTTAAAATCGGAAGTAAGATTCCTGATTGGTCCGTTTTTTCCCATAACTGCATATCCTTCTTGAGTTTGCAACTCCCCTTGATCCGTTACCTTAAAAACACCCTTACGCGTATAGCGCAGACCATCAGGTGTTTGAAGTGTGAAAAATCCGGGTGAAGTCAAGGCCAAATCGCTATTCGAACCCGGCTGAAGCTCTGCCGGCCGATCAACAATATTATATTGATTAACATAAACACCAGTCCCCATTTCCCCAATAGGAACTGCCGTGGGAACATCGCCGAATTCCTTTGCCACTCTTTCCATCAGTAGAGTGGGAAAAGCGACCGCACTTCCATCCTTTTCCTGATAACCGGGAGTTTTAACGTTCGCAACATTCTCTGCAATCAGATCACTTTGTGTCTGGGTCGCTAACATTCCCGAAGCTGCCGTATATAAGCCCCGTATCACGCCTTCACCTTCTCCCTAACATCATTCATTTATTTACCCTGAATAACCATCCTTAGTAAACCAAGCTGCGACGTGATTGCCTGAGTAACTGAGTTATAATAAAGTCCGTTTTCCGCTACATTAGCCATTTCGCGTTCTATATCGACATTATTTCCATCATTGCGAAAGGTCGAACTTTGATCAGTGATTACTGCTTTTTGACTTATGTTTTGGGTCCCTGATATGTGCTGAGGCATTGTCACTTTAAGCGGCAAATCTCCCCCCTCTTCACCGATAACAGAACCAAGAACCGTTTGAAAATCTACGTCGGAACGCTTAAAGTTCGGCGTATCGACATTGGCGACATTATCACTCAGTACCTTTTGCCTTAAGCTTGAGGCATCAAGCCCCTTTTCTAAAGCTGTCAGCATCGGACCATCTAACCAGCCCGCCATTTAACTACCTCCTCAGCGTATTGGCAATACTCCACATTTCATCGCCGGCTTGAATGACTTTAGAATTCATTTCGTATGCCCTTTGGGCCTGAATCAAATCCGTCATTGTTGAAGCAATATCAACATTGGATTGCTCAAGCATCTTAGAACGAATCGTGCCATAGTTCTCAGTTTGAGCATCCCCAATCTGAGGGGTTCCTGAATTCGCCGATTCCAAGTATAGGTTTCCGCCTATCTTGGTCAAGCCCTGTGGTTGCGTAAATTTTACAAGCTGAATCGTACCGAAAGTTTGATCCGTTCCACTGACTGATCCCGTAATGGTCCCATTCGCAGTAACACCGATGTTTTCTGCTGTTCCGATCTGATCCCAGTTTTGAGGATTGTTAACTACGACTTTATTTCCCTGGGGATCAACCAGCGTACCTTCACCGTCAAGTTCAAAAGACCCCGCACGGGTATAAGCCATAGTTCCATTGGGCATTTCAACCTGGAAAAATCCTTCACCGTCTATCCCCAGATCCCAAGGGCTGTCAGAAGGAACCAATATTCCCTGTTGAAAGTTGTTGCTCATCCCGCTGATCATTACCCCAGATCCCGGTCCGACAGAAGGAGCTCCTATAGGAGCCCCGTTGACAGTTGTAGCTCCGGCGAGACTCGCTTGAAAAGCTTCGGCGAAATCCACTTTATCCGATTTAAAGCCGGGGGTACTGACATTAGCCACATTATGGCCCAAGGTTTCTAAAGCTAATTGCTGCCCTCGAAGTCCGGCAGCACCAATACCAATCATCCGCATAATTTATCCTCCTTTTCTCTGCCTAGGATTATTGTCTCTTAAGATCGATAAGCTCCTGAAGCAGGGTATCAGAGACAGTGATAACACGAGAGTTAGCCTGGAAACCGCGTTGAGCCACAATCATATCCGTAAATTCTTGGGAAAGATCAACATTAGACATTTCAATTTCACTTGAAACAATGGTTGCACGGCCTTCTTCCCCTGCAGCACCGATGGATGCGGTTCCTGAGTTATTTGTCGGGACATAGAAGCTACCTCCTACATTTTCAAGACCTGCATCATTTGCAAATTTCGCCACTGCGACTTGAGCAATTTTATGAGTTGTCGAATCGACCCCATTGCTGTAAACCCCAGTAACGACTCCGCTTTGATCGATGCTAAAGCTTTCCAGGGTATGAGGTTTGTTCACAAAATCATAGCCAACCTTAGTCCCTGCAAGAGGAGTTGGTGTAGAGCCATCAGCTTCGTTTGTGCCAAACGTAATTTGGTATTTACCATTAACTACATTGATAGCATATTCACCGTCCCCTGGTGCAGCACTGTTTGCTGCTGCAGTATAGGGTACATCGCTTCCAGCAGCAGTCGTAATATACACAGTTGCTCCTGGAGTCGGTGGATAATTAACAACAGCTGTTAAACCGGTCACGCTTACAGGGGTAGCTTCAGGAACAAATGTCACATTGAGGGGTGAAGGCGCCGTAGGTGTTGCAAATCCTGTAGGAAATGTTACTGTTCCGGTCTTTCTGTCAAATGTATATTGATTAGCTCCTGGAGTAGCAGCCTGGGTTTCGGTCATACCAGGAATACTAAGGTTTCCTGCCCCATCTAAGCCTGTCAAAGTAGCTGGGACTACTGGAGGGCCCGCACTTTCCGCCGTAAATGTGACTCCCGAGACCGTCGCAGCACCTGTAAATTTTGCAGTTGTAGTTGCAACAGGCAGATTATTATCCAAAGGCAACACATCTCCCTTAGCAAACTTAATTGCACCATAATTTGCACCACTAAAAGTTGGTATTACAGTATCATCAGTTCCCCAGCTAAACCCCTGAACTCGGGCTCCCGTTGCCGGATCTTCTAAATATCCGTTTTTATCTTGGCTAAAACCGCCAGAACGGGAATAAACTGTATTTCCACCATTATCTAATACAAAGAAGCCCGAACCTTCCAGCATCATATCCGTATTTTTACCTGTCGATTGAGCACTTCCTGGGGTCATAATCTGGTCAATCGAACCTAAGATAGAACCCAAACCAATTTGGGCCGGATTTGTCCCTCCCTGATTCGCGGAGGGAGAAGAGGCTCCTTTAAGCGTTTGACTTAAGGTCGTCGAAAAGGTCACGCGGCTCCGCTTAAACCCAGTCGTATTAACATTGGCAATATTGTTGCCAATAACATCCATTTCAATTTGGTGATTTTTCAGCCCAGAAATAGCTGAATAAAGTGAACGCATCATAAGGGGTTAACCTCCTCTATTTTTATTCCGACACATTTATAATTTGATTCATTTCCAGTGTTTTATAGGAACCGTCTGTTTGCAAAAGGTTGAGTTGCGGATTACCGTCAAGCCATTTTACAGAGTCCACTTTCCCAGAAATAACCGTCTTTCCATCAGTATCCATGCCGCTAACCTGCTTTCCAATTAATGCCGCTCCTTGGCTAAGCAGACCCTGTTGGAAATAGCTTGTCATACTGGTGTTTAGATCCTGTACAGATTTTGACACATTATTCATCTGTTCCAGCGAACTAAACTGAGCCATTTGTGCGATAAAGTCCTTGTTGTCCATTGGCTGCAGTGGGTCTTGATTGGTAAGCTCAGTCGTCAGCAATTTAAGAAAATCATCCTTGCCTAACGTCTTAGTAACTGCATTAGACACTGCTGTACTTGATGAACTATTTGACCCTGTTTGGGATGTAGAATTCGTTGAACTTATAGTACTCATATAACCTCCTAAGCAGTAACATTGATTCGATTTGGTCGTGCATTCAGAATCGAATCATTGGTTTCATGCCTAACACTGGTGACATCATCAATCACCCTATGATCCTCAGACTGCTTGTCTTCATTATTTTGAGCGGTATGAGAAAATGTTTGATTTTGCCTTTGATCAAAATTTGGGTTAGAATCGGCAAATCCCATTTGCATCATGCCACATTGAATCCCTGATTGTGAAAGAGACTCGCGAAGCTCCGGGAAATTACTTTGCAAGATTTGGCCTGTTGAGGCCTCTGAAGCCAGCATGTGCAAATTGATATGTCCGTTATCCCAAGCCAGTGTAATATTAATTTGACCAAGTTCCGCCGGATGCAGTTGAATATTTATTTCACGAACTGAAGGCAGTTGGTGGAGTATTCTAGCTTGAAGCTGTTGAGCAACCTGGTCCCAAATTGGCAATTTAGAAGAAGCTTCTATCTTGTTTTTGACATCAGGTGTTGAATCCAAATTCACGCTTCCAAGGGCTAAATTCCCTAGGTTTGAATTATCACTATCAACAGCTTTAGATTTTTCAATACTTGTTACTTTTTCACTGCCAAATAACTCGTTTTTCGTGTTGTCAGAACCACTTTGGCCTATTTCCGTTTTTAATTCCATAAGCGGAAGATGGTTTTCTGCGGGAATTCCATCAGTGAGAGCAGTGTTCTTATTTTCACTTAGAATGGAATTATCTTGTTTAAGATTTCTGCTTAAAGAAAATGCTTGTATATTAGTTACTGTGACTGAATCATTGACTCCTTTTCCCGTGTTGGGGATCGCTATTGGCTTGAATTGCTGCCCTGGCTCTAAAATCGGGTCATTACTTTGGCTTTGTTGTTCATTCGATAATAAACCCGAATTTAAAGGTTGAGCATTATTTGTATTATTTTTAGTTGCATCCAGTCCCTGTTTGAGTCTTTCAACTAATGCATTCAATCCAGACGGATTGATCTTAGACAGATTCTGCGGATTAAGTAAATCTAATGGTTGATCGGTTAGAGTCTGAATTAAATCCTTTTGTCCTATTTGATCTTGAGACGAAGTTGTATTTTGACTCAAAAGGCGATCTAATTGACCTTGAACATCTGTAATGGCTTCCGACGGATTAACCATCTCTTGACCTAATTGACTGAGAAGTCCTTGAATCTCAGCGGGTTTAAAAGAAACTTTACTGATTTCTCCTGACATGTCCTGTAATAGCTTTGTAATTAATACTCTATATTGATCCAACTCCGTAAGCGGGGATTTTTCCCCTTGAAGCTGCCCTGATCCTATCCCTGAATCAGCAGCACCCTCTAATAGGTTAGCCTGGGTAAGAAGAGTGTTAAGCTCCTGACCGACCGCCTTTGTTAAAGGAGCATTACCTTGCTGATCCTGTCCTGTGACAGATCCCAAGTTAAGCCCGGCAATCGTCCGTAATGAACCAAGAACTCCCTCTAATCCCTGTTTACCTTTTTGTCCGGAATTGGCCTCCTTGCCTGCCGGATCACTGCTTTGAAGCGCAGAGTCTTGTCCTTGTCCTATTGCTTGAGCCAACCAGCCACCAAATATTGCTGCAAATTCCATTGCCGCACTGTTATCCGTGACTGAATTTCCATCCGTTGAAACGCCCCCATCCATAACTTTAGGAGTCACATTTCCACTAACAAGGACGTTGATTTCTGACATGGCATCACCTCCAAAAAAAAGCTCTATATTTTATATCGTAAAAACCTCTCAAAAACTTAAGGTTTCTGTCTTCATTGCTTAAAATAAGTTTCTCTTTTGTCTGCTTAAACGGCCTCTAAGCCGCAGAATAGCTTGGGAATGCAGTTGAGATATGCGGGATTCAGACAGTTTCATAACCGCAGCAATTTCTTTAAGAGTTAATTCTTCCTGATAGTATAAGGCAATAATAAGTTTCTCTTTTTCGGGAAGTTTTTCTACAGCATCAGCAAGAATTCTATGCCGTTCTTCAATTTCAATCTCCTGATAAGCTTCCTGGGCTTGAGGATCCTTTATCATGCCTAAAGGAGATAAACTCTCCCCCTCATCTCCAGCCGCTAATTCATCAAGTGAGGTCAAATTCATAATTTGACCCTGTTGAATAACTCCTTCAAGCTCACGAATATCCATCTCCAAGTATGCTGCAACTTCTTCTATCTCAGCCGGGCGGCCCTGTGCCGCTTCAACTTGAGCAAACGCTTCCTGGACATGTTTTACTTTTTGACGGGCCGAATGCGGTACCCAATCCATCGTCCGTAACCCATCGATCATTGCCCCACGAATTCTTAATGTTGCATATGTTTCAAACTTAACTCCCCGTGCATAATCAAAACGTTCAATTGCATCAAGCAGTCCAAAAACTCCATATCCCATTAAATCTTCTTCATCAACATGTTGAGGAAGAGAAATTGCAAGTCGTCCTGCGATGCGTTTGACGAGAGGCAAATATTTTTCGACCTGTTCACTTTTCCATGAGCCTCGATTAGCAACCGCCTCATAGGGATTCGTTGCCACGCAACATCGCCTCCTTACTCCTCGTTTACTCACCCCATCCCATTCGTCGGACCATTTCTGCTTGCTTTTCCGTATCAGGCATACCTTGAGATAAATCCGCATTTAGCTGACCAGCTATCAATGCACTGTTTTTCTCAGAAGAATTATCTTGCTCCTGCTCCGTATCACGCGGTATATCCCATTGTGAATCTTCCTGTCCTACAGCAACATCCAGAAAAGCTCCAGAGGTATTATTCACAGCTCTTTCCACTAAGGAATTCGCATTATCTTCCTTCTCTAAGATCCCAGTTTTTTTAAACCCATATAAGCTTCCATAGCTGAGTCCATACATCAATAGATAGGAAAAGATGATCCGAATCATAATCCGTAAAAAACTCACACCCGTTTTCCAGCTAAGAATTCCGATAATAACAGCTGTCCCGAGTGCAAACCGCCAAGCCCAAATCCTCATGGTCTCGTCATCCAACTTAAATCACCTTTTCACCGTGATTGATCGTTCTAATTCTTAAATTACCGCTTGCCACATCAAAATGAATTGTTCGTCCAAAACTTCCGCCTACATCTGCAACTAATAGAGGAATTGCAAACCGTTTTAGCTCCGCCTCCACAGCTTCGGCGTTTCTGTCTCCTATTTTTAAGACATTCGTTTTTCCAGGGAAAGAAAACATTTGTGCTCCACCTGCTATCTTAGCACGTAATCTTAATTTCGAAGCACCCAGATGAAGAATATCATTAATCAGGAGTTCAACGGCTGTATCTGCATATTTTGCCTGATTTGCGCTTATATTCCCATTAGCCGAGGGAAGCATGATATGGGCCATCCCTCCTACTTTTTCCAGAGGATCATGAATACAAATTCCGATACAAGAACCTAAACCGGCGGTCATTAAAATATCCGGTGCCTTCGATGTTTTAAAGTCCGCCATCCCGACAGTAATTATATTACTCATATTCCTAAAGCTCCCAACAGTTTCTTTAATGAACCATCATTCGGAAGAAAAATAAATTGTCCCTCAATTTGCAGTATACCAGATAACTGTGTATCGATAAAAATTACATTATCATCCAGTGAACCATCTTCAAGCAAAATAGCATCGAGGATCGCCCCAGCCATATCAACAGCTAGTGCAGGAACTGAGGGTTGTAAAGGAATTCCGGAAAAACTGGTAAGAGCAATTAAGAAAGAACTTACCATAATGTTCCCTACTTCTTTAAGAGCGGATTGAACCATTTCATCACCAAAGACATCCACATCTTCTAATTTCTCGATTCCGAGCAAGGTTTGAGCAACAATCTTCGCACTTTCAACCGGAAAGAAGAAAACAGCCTTTCCTGGTGCATCTCCTTCAGCTTTAACATATACAACCGCTTGAGGTGTATCCAACTGACCAATGATTGTGTCTAAGTTTTCAAAAGGAATAGCCCAGACCTCCGGAACCGACATATCAATACGCCGCGAAAGAAGCGTAGATAAGGCAGTAGCTGCATGTCCGGAACCAATATTTCCAATTTCCTTTAAAGCATCCAATTGGATTTGAGTAATTTCCATTTTTAGACCAATCCTTTCTTACGCATGGCCCTCTGCAGATCAAAAACACAACGTATGATCCTATCCCGTTCACGCTCGGTAATTTGGTAAAAATCAACGGAGATACCGTAATTTTGACTATCTTCAATTTTATATACACGGCATACACGTGCTGATACTTGCATTAGTCCTGAGGGAAGATCAAGGTTGGCTATAAGAATAGCCCCCTTATCCACCTTTTCCTTCGTCTGAAAACGCATTCCGCCTCCGCTCAAATCAAGCATTGTTCCTTTTATCGAATCGCTTAAGCCCTGCCTATTGACATAGCGAAAGGTAATAGGATAATATGCAGGAACTCGTACAAAATTACGACGCTGAACGCGATGGATTTTATCAGGAAGTTCGAGTACAAAGAGAGGAACAGGTACGGCGATTCTCTGGATAATTACTGTTTCTATTGTATAAGCCGCTACTTCATCCCAGAAGATTACTTTTACATTGGTTCCTTCATGTAAAGGGACCAACTCTCCCTGCGCTATAGGTACAAAAACAGAGAGAATTTTTTCACCGACTTCATCAAGATGGGTTTTATACTGTCCGGCATAATCTCCTTCGGAAACTTCAAGATCTACGGCTAAACCTGGTATAAGTCTTTTGCGATAATCCATGCCACCACCTCCTAATCAGGAAATTTAATGTTCCATTAAAATGGACGCAAAAGTCGAGTTAAAAATCCTCGAATACCGCCCGCTTTCCGCGGAGGTTGCAGGTAAAGTCCAGAAACCGAGCCGGCTATCCATTGAATACAACGATAGGCTGAACTGTCGGGATAAGTTACACCTAAAGGTTCCTGATTCATAATGGCCTTACCCACCAACGGATCTTCGTAGACCCAACCCAGTAAATTAACTGAACCGTGTAAAAATTTATTAACTGCTTTCTCTAATCGCTCGAAAGTTGCTTTTGCATCCGCTTCCCGATGAACACGATTAATTACAACGTTTACCAGAACCTCTTTATCATCTGAGCGAAGAGCCTTTAGAATACCATACGCGTCTGTAACCGCTGTAGGTTCCGGTGTCGTTAATAGAATTACATCATCTGAAGCTTTGAGAAAGTTCATTACGGTATGTCCAAGCCCAGCACCCGTATCAATCATTAAAATATCCGCCATTCCTTCTAATCGTCCCAAATTGCGGATGACATTTTCTAAGTTAGCTCTTTCGATGTTGGCTAGATCTTGAACACCTGAACCTCCAGGCAAAATTCCTAACCCTTTCGGACCGGTAATCAAAATTTCTTCGATGGTTTTCTCACCGCTCAATAGATGTTCTAGGGTAAAATGAGGAGTTATTCCACAGGCTATGTCAATATTTGCCAAGCCAAGGTCTCCATCCAAAATTATAACTCGATACCCGAAATCGACTAAAGATAAGGCAAGATTTACTGTAAAATTGGTCTTACCCACCCCGCCTTTACCGCTTGTCACGGAGATAATCCGAAGACCTGCGGGCTTTACATTTTGTCGGGAGGCCATTTTTCTTAAAACAGTAGCTTGATCATGCATTTTCATTCCCCTCCCCAAGAATATAGCGCCCTAAGCGTTCTGGGGTTGCTGCCTCAATGTCATCGGGAACATTTTGACCATTAGTAACGTAGGCTGTGGGCAGATTCGTCTGTGCTAAGAGATTAAGAATCGCCCCCCCATTAACTGTTTCATCAAGCTTAGTAAAAATAATATGGGTACATAAAGATTCAAAACGCCGGAAAACTTTAAGCTGATCCGCTGAATGCGTAGTTGCACTCATAACAAGAATAGTTAAATCAGGCTGTGCCTTGTCTAAGAAAGCCTTAAGTTCAGACATATGTAAATCATGATGAGGACTGCGTCCTGCCGTATCGACAAAGATAAGTTCCTTATCCGCATGATTAGTTAAAGCTTGCTTCAATTCATTAGGAGTCATGACCACATCCACTGGGACACCGATGATCTCACCAAAGGTTTTCAACTGTTCCACCGCAGCTACTCTATATGTATCCGCTGTAATCAAGGCTACGCTTCGTTTATCGACTATACTAAAACCTGCCGCCAGCTTCCCGATCGTGGTTGTTTTTCCAACCCCTGTCGGTCCAACCAGAGCTATAACCCGGGCCTTTTTCACCCCAGGCTGAATTGTCGCCGTATTACGGCATATTCTCTGAATTTCTTCTTTGAGTTTTGTCTTAACTCGTAGATCATCAACCCAGTCGTCTTCTCTCAAATTTTGCTGCACATGGCGAATCAAACGTTTCACTAATTTTGGCTGAATTCCGCGGTCTTGAAGCAAATCTGCCCATTTCTGCAGAGGAACCGGCCAAACAGTCCGTTCACTTCCAAACTGCTCCATTTGCTTATTCATCTTATCGAGAAGTTTTCGCATATTCTGCAGCTCTTGCTCCAATGCTGCATCCGAACGGTTTACATTTGAGCTCTGTTGAACTTTCCCTAAAAGTTTAACAATAGCCTCCGAATTTTCTGCCGTGGATTGTTGACGATATGTAGAATCCTTCGGAGCGCTTAAACCTTCCGAACGTACCGTCTTTTCAGGACGACTTTTTTTACTAATTGGCTGATCCTCTATCGCCGCCGTAATCTCTACTTTAGGCTTACCGAATAAGCCAAATACTCCGCCTTCACGAAACTGACGTGTTTGGAGAATCACTGCATCAGGACCCAAATCGCGTTTTACTTTACCCATTGTTTCTGCAACATTATCCCCTACAAATCGTTTAACTCGCATTTCCTGCCACCACCATTCCTACTGCCTGAACTTGAACCCCGTGTACGAGTTCGTTATAAGATAAAACTATCAATTGAGGAAATTGTCTTTCCGTTACACGCTTTAGATTAATACGAACTACAGGTGCACAAACAAGGACCGGGTTATATCCTTTGATCATCATTTTTTCAATCTCCCGGTTCAAGGATTGCATGAGTTCCTGAAGAATTCGCGGATCTAAAGTAAGATAACTTCCATAATCTGAAGGCTGAATACTATCAAGAATTTGTTGTTCGAGCTTTGGTTCGAGCGTCAGTACAGGTAAATTTTTATCCTGGCCCAGAAGCTGCTGCAAAATCTGCCGCGCAAGGGCTTGCCGAACAAACTCCGTCAACCGATCAATGTCCTTCGTTCCAGAGGCGTAATCGGCTAAAGTTTCAAGAATAGTTACCATATCGCGTATTGTTACCCTCTCGCGTAAGAGATTGCTGAGGATTTTTTGAATCTGTCCAAGGTTAAGATTCTCCATTGCATCCTCCACTGCTGCGGGTGCTTGCTCTTTGGCATGATCAAGTAAGGTTTTAACATCCTGCCGGCTTAAGATCTCCCATGCGTTTCCCTTAATTACTTCTGTTAAATGCGTTGCTAATACAGTCGGTGCATCAACTACCGTATAGCCTGACATTTCAGCCTGTTCGCGATAGACGGCATTGATCCATTTTGCATCAAGCCCAAAAGAAGGCTCCTTAGTCGGAATACCGGGTATACTCTCGTCCTCTATTCCACCGCTCATGGCCATATAATGGTCGGCGAGCAACTCTCCTGTCGCAACTTCTGCTCCACGAATTTTAATCGCATATTGATTGGGCTGGAGGTTCATATTATCACGGACACGAATAACAGGCACAATAAAACCTAGCTCACTGGCGACCTGGCGTCGGATAAGCACAATTCGGTCAAGAAGGTCTCCCCCCTGTTGGGCATCGACTAAGGCGATTAAAGCATAGCCAAGCTCCAGCTCCATATTATCCACTTGAAGAAGATTAAGAACATTTTCCGGCTTTTTACTTTCTTGGATCGCAGTCTCCCGTGCAGCAACACTTTCCTCTGCTACCGTTTGCCGAGAGTTCTTTTGCAAGAAGTATCCCACTCCAATCAAAGCGAGTGCAATCGTCAATAAAGGAATTGGCGGCAAACCGAAAATGGCCAAGAGTACAAGAACCCCTGCCGTAAGAAACATTGCTTTCGGAGATCGGGTCAATTGCTTTGATAAGTCTTGGCCAAGGTTGGAGTCTGACGCGGCGCGAGTTACGATTAAACCTGTAGATGTCGAAATTAAAAGAGCGGGAATCTGTGAGACTAACCCATCGCCGATCGTCAGCAGCGTGTAGTTTTGCAGTGCTTCAGTAATGGCTTCACCGCGCATAAGAACGCCCATGATAAAACCACCGATAATATTAACAAAAAGAATGATAATTGCTGCAATGGCATCCCCTTTGACAAATTTACTGGAGCCATCCATAGCGCCATAAAAGTCGGCTTCCTGCTGAATCTTTTTGCGGCGATCTCGGGCTTGCTGTTCATTAATAAGTCCTGAATTTAAGTCAGCGTCAATACTCATTTGTTTACCTGGCATCGCATCTAAAGTAAAACGAGCGGCTACCTCTGATACCCGCTCCGCACCTTTAGTAATAACGATAAATTGAACTACAACAAGGATAATAAAAACGATCAAACCGACAACAGGGTTCCCCCCGACGACAAACTGGCCAAACTGCTGAATGACATTTCCGGCAAAACCATTTAAAAGCACAAGTTTAGTTGTCGAGATGTTTAACGATAACCGAAACAGGGTCATTGTCAGGAGCAACGATGGAAGTACTGAAAAATCCAAGGGATCCGTCGTAAATACAGCCAGCATCAAAATCAAGACTGATCCTGTAATATTTAAGGTAAGCAGAATATCTAGGAGGAAAGAAGGAAGCGGAACGACCATCATGATGACAATAGCGACAACTCCTATTGCTGCAAGAACGTCAGTATTCGCGAGTAATCGTTTACTGATATTATTTGTGGCCAATAGGTACTCCTCCTTTCTTCAAAGACAAATTTTATGCGGTCGGTCGTTTTTTCTTGAGGCGATAGACAAAAGCCAGAACCTCAGCTACAGCCTTATATAAATCCGCAGGAACGGCTTGCCCAATTTCAACCTGAGCGAAAAGAGCTCGTGCCAGCGGCTTATTCTCCATGATAACAATGCCATATTCTTTGGCATGCTCCCGTATGCGCAACGCTACCTGATCGGCTCCTTTAGCAACGACATAAGGAGCGGCGTTTTCTTCCGGGTTATAGCAAAGAGCGACTGCAAAGTGCGTTGGGTTCGTAACAACGACATCCGCCTTTTTGAGGTCCTGCATCATTCTGCTCATCGCGATCGCCCGCTGTTTCCTTTTAATTTCCCCTTTGATTTGCGGATTTCCTTCTGTTTGTTTGTACTCTTGTTTCATTTCTTCATGGGACATGCGCAAATTTTTCTCATAATCCCACCATTGATAAAGAAAATCAAAAATTGCAATAAAAATAAACGATATGGAAATCTTCCAGGCAAGACTCATCAGAATTTGTCCGATAAAAACAGTCCCTTGAGCGACGCTAAGCTGCATGAGGGCAGGAAAAACTTCAAGATTATCGCGAATAGCGGCATATAAAAAATATCCAATTAAGATAACTTTAAGTAAGGATTTAGCAAGTTCGACCCACGCCCTTACCCCAAACATTCTTTTAGCGCCATTGATTAAGCTTATTCTTGAAAGTTGAGGCTTTAATGTCTCTATCGTAAATAAGGATTTAACCTGCAAGAAGTTCAGCCCCGTCGCGACTAAAGCACCGACAATAAAAATTGGTCCGACAATCTGTATTCCGACCCAAATTAGATTGACCATAAGCACAGATACAGATTGTACGCTCCACTCGTGGGGCAAGCTGTATACATAATTAAAAAGGCCTTGCATTTTAGTCAGCATCAGCGGAAGCCAATATTTTAAAAGTGCGACGAACCCCAGAAGCATAAATGCAGACACAAGCTCTTGGCTTTTAAGTACTTGACCTTTTTTGCGTGCTTCTTCCCGTCGTCTAGGTGTAGCTTTTAAGTTTTTTTCACTCATGGCTTCCACCCTTTATAGAGCTGGAGTATCCAAGCCATATTTGAGTTAAATAAATTATTTATGGCTTCTCCGAAAAAAGCCATTGAAAGAAACAATACAACAAAGCCAAAGATAATCTTTACAGGAAAAACAACTGTAAAAATATTAAGCTGAGGTACCGCTCTGGATAATAACCCGACCCCGAGATCAGCGATAAATAACGCTCCAATAACGGGGAGAGCAAGTTGCACTGATAAAGAAAATACAGCGGAGACTAATTTGACATAAAAATCAATTCCCTGTGGCAGCGCCGTTGGACTAACCGGAATATAAGCATAACTTTTGACCATCGCCGCGATCAGATAGTGATGAGCATTTGTGGCAAGCAACAACATCGTTGCTAAAATGAGTTGAAAATTTCCCATCATCGGGCTTTGCATTCCGTAAACCGGATCAATCAAATTCCCCATGGTAAATCCCATTTGGAAGTCAATGAGCTGTCCAGCCCCTTGTAAAATTGCAGTTAATGAATAAATTACAAAACCAATAACAAGTCCAACAAACGTTTCTTTAGCAACTAAGGCTGCATAAAGCAATAACGTTTCTGGAATTACGGGGTTTGAAGCTTTAATCAAAGGGTAAAGGATAATCGAAAGGCCGACAGCAAGTCCTAGTTTAACCATGCCGGGAACTCCTCGCGCCCCAAATACCGGTGCAAGCATTATCATTCCTGCCAGCCGAGATAGAATCAATAAAAAAAGCGATACATTCCATTGTAAAAATTGAGCAAGTCCCATGTGATCATCTCCGGCAAGCATTGAAACTCAACGTTTAAATCATTCCTCGGTACTAATAGTTCGCAAATGTTGCAAGCTGAGTAAATAAGTTTGTCGTATACGAAGTTAAAACAGTTAACATCCAAGGTCCAAGAAGAAGCATTAAAGCGATAATAGCAATGATTTTAGGAATAAAAGATAAGGTCTGTTCCTGGATCTGGGTCATCGCTTGAAAAATACTGACGAGCAAGCCTACGAGTAGGCTAACCCCCAAAATTGGTCCACCAACGAGCAGAGCCGCACCAAGAGCCTCTTTCGCCATATATATTACTTCGTTCTGGCTCATCAGCATCCCCCTTCCAATAACTAATAAAAAAATCTTAAATCACACCCATTTAAATCTTTGCTAATGGAAACTGGTAACAAGGGATTGTACAACAAGATGCCAGCCATCCACTAAAACAAAAAGCAAAAGTTTAAAAGGCAAAGAAATCATCATCGGCGGTAACATCATCATTCCCATGGACATGAGTGTACTCGAAACAATCATATCAATAACCATAAAAGGAATGAATATCGCAAAACCCATTTGGAAGGCCGTTTTAAGCTCACTGATGACAAAAGCTGGAATAAGAACATACGTAGGAATATCTTTATAGGTTTTTGGCCGTTCCAATTTTGAAAGTTCAACGAATAATTGAAGATCCTTTTCACGGGTCTGCTTAAACATAAATGTTCTTAACGGTTCTTCCGCTTTTTGTAAAGCTTCCGTCTGTGTAATTTGATTTTTTAAATACGGTTGTAAAGCTTGCGTATTAAGATCATTCCACGTTGGAGCCATAACAAAAAAAGTTAGGAATAAGGCCAACCCGATCAATACTTGATTCGGCGGTAATTGCTGTGTCCCCAAAGCATTACGCACAAAGGACAAAACAACAATGATCCGCGTAAAAGAGGTCATAAGAACCAAAATAGCCGGAGCTATAGATAGGACGGTAAGAAGCAACAGAATTTGCAGCGAAGTGCTCGTTTGCTGTGCGGCATTGTTACCTAAATCCAGGCTTAACCCTGCTGCCAAAACGGGGCTTGCCTGCTGCAGAATTCCTAGTCCAAAAACGCCCCACCCCAACGAATATTTAAATATTTTACTATAAATCACCCGGCGTTTTTTACTTAAGAAGGCACTCATTTTTCGACCTCCTTAAGCAGTTGCTCCAGTTCGCTTGAAAAAGTGCCTTTCGGTTTACGTCTTTTCCCGCTAAACAGCCTTTGCGAAAAGCGGCTAATTGAACTTTCCGCCTTTTCTACCGGGCGATTTGCAATCTCGTCAAGAATTTCAGCTGCCAGCTCAGGATCGTCTATCTCGGTTAATTTAACGAGATAATGATCTGAATCGCCTAATACTTGCAGCTTGCCGGCAATCTCAACAAGATAAAGCGATTGCTGCCCATTTAGGATTTGCCGATCCAAAACTCTTGCCCATGGTGTGTTCATTCCGCGTAGGACAGAGCGGTTTAAGCGCCGAATTATCCATAACGCAATAACCAAGATGACAATAAAGATGAGCACTGTCCCGACAAGTCCCCACAAGGAAAAGCTACCAGTTTGAGCCACATCTGCTGCACTCGGAGCATAAATCTTACCTTCAATATCCGACATTTTACTTCAACGCCTTATTAACAGCCTCAATTACTCGATCCGCTTGGAACGGTTTTACAATAAAATCCTTTGCGCCAGACTGAATTGCATCAATAACCATAGCTTGCTGGCCCATAGCACTGCACATAATAATGCGGGCTTGAGAAGAAATTTTGCGGATTTCTCTAACAGCTTGTAATCCGTCCATCTCAGGCATTGTGATGTCCATGATGACAAGGTCAGGATTTAATTCCGTATACTTCTCCACAGCAACTGCACCATTTTCAGCTTCACCCACAACGTTGAAACCATTTTTCGTTAAGATATCCTTGACCATCATTCTCATAAACGCTGCATCATCAACAATTAATACATTTGCACTCACAGGTGTTCCTCCTCGTCGCACTTTAGCGAAATAGTTTAATATTTAGGATTTGTCCAGATTTTAATTAATAGCAGCCATTCTTTCGTTCGGCTGAATAATGTCTGTAATCCGGATTCCAAACGTTTCGTTAATAACAACAACTTCACACTTCGCAACCAGCTTGCCATTAACAATCATATCCACAGGCTCTCCTGCCAGGCGATCCAACTCTATCACTGAACCGGGTCCCAATTCCAGAATCTCTTTAATTGTTTTTTTGGCTTTACCCAGCTCAACGCTCACTTGAAGCGGAACATCAAGAATCAATCCGAGATTATCCTGAGAAACGCTGATATTTGCAGCCCGAAGCGGAGCAAATTGAGCCGGCTGAACCGAAGTCGGGGAATAATTGGGTTGGGGAGAAACTGCATACCCTCCGGCAGGTGCCCCATACGCCTGTCCATACATAGGCTGTGTACCTGACTGGGACATTTGTGGCGGTGGAGTCGACGGCATTGCGGTTTGAGCCATCGGCTGTGGTTGTGGCTGTGGCTGAACTTGAGGTTGAGGTTGAGGTTTGGGTTGAACCGCAGGCTGCGATGCAGGAGCGCCCATAGAACCCATAAGTTTACCCACCATACCTCTCGCGACATCGATGGGAACTACTTGAATTAGGATACTGTCGATAACATCCTCGACGACCATTCGAAAGGATATCCGTATGACAGGCTCATCTAAAGTTAGAAAATCTTGAATTTCACTCGACTCATCCCCTAAATCATTAAGGATAAGTTGTGGGGGAGTAATATCGACCATTGAATTAAACATCGTGGACATGGATGTAGCTGCTGAACCCATCATTTGGTTCATCGCTTCGGAAATTCCACTGATTTGAAGCTCAGATAATTCATTTGTCGGGTTTTTACCATCCCCACCCATCATTAAATCTACAATAACCGCACCGTCACGTTGTGAGAGAATCAAGAAGTTTGAACCTTCAATCCCCGCTTTATATTTAACATCAACAATGACGGACGGAATCGGATAATCCTTGCGGATTTGTTTGGCATCCGTAATATCCACCTTAGGAGTCGTAATTTCGACTTTCTTGCCTAAAAGCTGGGATAAGGTCGTTGCCGCTGTTCCCATGGAGATATTCGCAATCTCCCCAATTGCGTCCTTTTCCATATCTGTAAACATTTCAACTGGTTCCTCCGCAGCCGGCTCCGGTGTAGCCGATCCGCGAAGTAAAGCATCGATCTCTTCTTGTGAAAGCATTCCATTACCCATCTTGATCCCCTCCTTCTTCTAGAATTTCTGTTACTTGAACAGCAAGATGTTCTCCGTTTAGGCCGGGAACTCCCCGAAACTTTTTAAAATTCCCAACATAAATTGAGAGTGGATTTTCTACTCCTTGCTGGAGAGGAATCACATCTCCCGGAGCAAGTTCGATCAGATCTCTGACCAAAATCTCGGTCTGTCCCAATAAAGCAGTCATATCGATTTTAGCCCATTCAATTTTCTTGCGGATTGCTCGAACTTGTTCCGGGCTTCTGACTTTTGCCTGGGTTGAGAACAGAAAGAAAGTACTGAGTTTATCGAGAATGGGCTCAAGCACCAAATACGGTAAACAGAAGTTAACCATTCCCAGCGCTTCTCCAACTTTTACTTCAATCGTAATGAGAACAACCATTTCATTGGGAGCTACAATTTGGGTAAATGAAGGGTTTGTCTCGAGCGTCATAAATTGGGGTTTGAGCTGAGCAACCTCTTCCCATGATTCTTCCAGCATCTCAATCATTTGGCTGAGCCGGTGTTCTATAATCGTACTCTCAATCTCAGTTAGATCACGATTTTTTTCCGCGGCATTTCCCACACCGCCTAAAAGGAGATCAATAATTATAAAAGCTAATCCCGGGCTCATTTCCATAAGCACAGTTCCTTCAAGCGGGTTAAATGCAAAAATACCGAGAATTGTTGGATTCGGCAACGATCGGATAAATTCGTCATACGTTATCTGTTCAATTGAAAGTACCTTCGTCTCAATCACCGAATGTAAGTGTCCCGAGAGATAGGTTGTCAGGGCTCGGCAATAGTTCTCATGAATATTCTGGAGAGAGTGAATCTGATCTTTGGAGAACTTATTTGGCCGCTTGAAATCATAAACCCGAATCTTCTTTTGTACCTTGGTAGTTTTTATTTCTTCTGCATCCACCTGCCCATCAGAAAGTGCGCTGAGCAGCGCATCGATTTCCGCTTGGGATAAAACGTCTCCCATAAGATCCCCCCTCTCAACTTTTTCTACATTAACAAAGTTCGAACTTAATCTAAATAAATTGGTTTTATTGATAAATAAAAGTCAGGAAAAGTATGTCCTGTATTTTATTACCGGTAACTTCATTAAGTTGGGCTATTAGTTCTTTTTTTAATTTGTCCCTATTTTGCGGTTGCATATCTGTTAATGTCTTACTGGATAACAAGGTGTTAATTCGATCCTTTATAAAGTTAGTTTTGGATTTAATAGTAGTTTCGGCTTTCTTATCTGTGCCCACCACAGCAATTTGCGTTTTTAGGAAAGCTCCTCCCTGCAAATTAAGCGTAAACTCACCGATTTCTACAACCGGTCCATCCTCAGTTGTTGCCGCCTGCGCTGTTACAGCAGGTTTAGGAAGGATAAATTTCTGAACGCCAATTGTTCCGCCTACGCCTACTGCTAATCCCAGAACAACCGGCATGATAATCGAGATTAACCGTTTAATCTTCATTCCTTCGACTCCTCTACACTTGAATACAAGGGATGGCAGTGCTGATGATACTTCGTAATCCTTTCAATCAGCTCCTCCATACTCTCAGAAACTACATATTTATTTCCACCCGTCAAGGTAATTACCGTGTCCGGGGTTTCTTCCATCGTTTCAATAAGGTCGCAGTTTAGAACAAATTCTTTACCGTTAATACGTGTTACTGTTATCATTTAGAATTCATCCTCTACTTCATACTCCTGCTCTTCCCTTTGCCGCATAAAAATAATTTGACCCGCTTCATCCAAAAGGTTTTGTTCACGATGCTGCTCCTTCAACCAAAAGGCGGCTTTCTTTTTTTCTTTCAGCTTTTTTAGTTTCTCCTGATTTTTATGGGCTTCTATCACGTTTACGCGCTGCGCTTCCACTCGTTTTTCCTGTTCTTCTAATTCTTTTTGAAGTTCTCTCAATCGTTTTAGCCGACTCACTGCGTAAGCTTGCCATCGTCCTAAATTCTCCGGATCATGCATTCCTGCCTCTTTTTGATTTTGAATTGCCCCTTGCCATTCCTCTTCTGCTTTACAGGCAGCATTTTTCACTTGGCGCAACTGCTCAAGTTCGACAGCCAAACGCCTTCGTTCATTATCCAGCTCCCGCTCAGCCAATTTTAAAGCCGCCTCAAGCCGAAACTTAAACCGTGGCATCTCCTATTCCTCCAGATCTGGATTTAAGCTCTTCTTCAATGCAATAAACATTTCTTCAAAAGTGGATTTCTCATTCACTCCTTGTCTCAGAAAAGATCGAATTCCTTCATTATGTTCAATGGATGCGTCAATCCGAGGATTACTTCCTGAAACATAAGCTCCAATATCAATTAAATCTTTAGCATCTTGATATACCGCAAGATATTCTCTCAGCCTGCCCGCTAATTCTTTGTGCTCCGGGGTTATAACATCCGTCATGACACGGCTTACGGATTGAAGAATATCAATTGCCGGATAGTGGTTTTGCATAGCCTTTTCGCGAGTGAGAACAATGTGCCCGTCAAGGATTCCTCTCACTGCATCGGCAATGGGTTCATTATGGTCATCACCGTCCACTAATACCGTATAAATGCCGGTGATACTGCCCTGCTGAGACATCCCTGAACGTTCAAGAAGTTTAGGCAGAAGTGCGAAAACCGAGGGCGGATAGCCTCGAGTAGCCGGCGGCTCCCCGGCGGTTAAACCCACCTCACGTTGAGCCATGGCAAAACGTGTGACCGAGTCCATCATCAACAAAACATTCTTTCCGCAATCCCGGAAATATTCCGCAATTGCTGTTGCCGTGTATGCTGCTTTTAAACGAACCAGAGCCGGCTGATCAGAAGTAGCTACAACTAAAACAGAACGCTTCAATCCTTCTTCCCCAAGATCCTTCTCGATAAAATCACGAAGTTCCCGTCCCCGCTCACCCACAAGGGCAATCACGTTGATATCCGCGGTAGTGTTTCGGGCAATCATTCCAAGGAGTGTGCTTTTTCCTACACCGGAACCCGCAAATATTCCAATCCGCTGCCCTCGTCCAATGGTCAGCATGCCATCAATAGCTCGAACCCCGACGGTTAATGGCTCTCGGATTCTCGGACGTAAGAAAGCACTCGGCGGAGAGCTGTGCAGAGGGTAAACCTCCTTTAAGTCCAAGGGGCGCTCATCGAGAGGATGTCCTAAGCCATCCAAGATACGCCCCAGTAAGCCTTCCCCCACTCCAGCCATAAGGCGCTGCTGTTGGGGTACAACTCTATCTCCAGGAGCAATTCCTTCTAACTCGGCTAAAGCCATGAGGAGTGCTGTCGAATTGCGAAAGCCAACTACCTCGGCGGGAATTTCCGCTCCCTCCCTCGTTATGATCTTACAATACGCCCCTACACTGACACGAGGGCCTTCGGATTCGATCATAAGACCGACGATCTTTGCCACCCGCCCTTGTGAAATAACAGGCTCCATATTTTGTATTTTAATGGCTAGCTGATTCCAATTCCCCATGCTTTAATTCCTCTTTCAACAGATACTCTAAATGATCGAGCTGAACTTCTAAACGTGCGTCGAAAATTCCCTCTGAGCATTCAAGAAAACAGTCACCCGGATGTAAAGTATCATTAGAAACGCAGTTCACTTGAAGCTGGGCTTGAATGTCTGCCTGAGACAGCCATGTAAAATCGTCAGGAGAAACATGTAACAGCCAACCCTCGCGTGATTGCGGAAAAAGGGTTAAGGCTTTTATCTGATTAAGCAGCAACTCTGGTGTAATCGCAAGACTTGACCTTACCACACGTTCGGCAATTTTCAGAGCAAGATGTACAAGGTCAGTTTCAGCCTTACTCCATTCTTCTTTGGCAGCGTGTTGAGCGAGCTGTAAAATAGCATTTGTTTCCTGCAATTTTCGCTCGGCCTCCGGTCTTACCTTAGCCATTCCTTCGGCCTGCCCTTGGCTAAACCCCTTTTCATAGCCTTCTGCCTGAGCCTGAGCCGCTGCCTCTTCACTGACCTTCTTTTTAAGCTCATCAGCTTCAATTTGAGCATTTGCTCTAATATGTTCCGCGTCGGCTTGAGCCTGAGCAAGAATAGTTTGGGCTTGCTCAATAATAGCTTGAGCTTTCAGCTCTGCTTCCGAAATCAGCGGGTCAGCAACATTTTCTGCTCCCTGTATCGTATTTTCCTCAATATTTTGATTCGACTCACCCGCAGCATTTTTTTCTATAGCTTGATAAACAACAGTGATATGATTAGTTAGGTGCTCAAATTCCTCATTTTTACATTCTACTAACCGAGGAATTAAAACTTCAACGGTTTGGCTCTTTACAACTCTCTGTCTAATAAATGATTTCATCGCTGCCACCTCTCGAAATCACAATAGCACCACTTTCTTCAAGACGACGAATGACTTTAACAATTCGTTGTTGAGCTTCTTCGACATCACGTAAACGAACAGGCCCCATAAATTCAATGTCTTCTTTGAGCATCTGTGAAGCTCTGGACGACATATTGGCCATGATTTTTTGCCCGACTTCAGGATTTGAACCTTTAATCGCCAGTGCCAAATCTTTCGAATCCACTTCACGCAGTACAAGCTGAATACCCCGGTCATCCAACATGACAATATCCTCGAAGACAAACATTTGACGTTTAACTTGTTCAGCAAGTTCAGGATCGTCCATTTCTAAGGCATCCATTACGACCTTTAGTGTTCCTGGATCGCTGCGATTGAGAATATCAACCACACTCTGGATTCCGCCGGAGGATGTATAATCCGTTGGCGCCAAACTAGAGATTTTACGTTCTAAAATCCGCTCTATCTCTTTAAGTACTTCCGGGCTTGTTCTTCCCATGAGGGCAATACGTCGGGTAATATCAGCCTGCCGTTCATGAGGAAGACTCGAAAGAATTATTGCCGCCTTATCCGGTGGAAGGTGAGTCATAATCAACGCAATGGTTTGTGGATGCTCTCCTTGAATAAAGGAAAGAAGCTGCTTTGGATCCGTCCTCCGAACCAAGTCAAAGGGGCGCATCTTTAAGGAGGAAGATAAGCGTGTGATGATTTCAAACGCACGCTGTTCACCTAAAGCCCGTTCAAGTACTTCACGGGCATAATCAACCCCACCTTGCGCAATATAGTCATTGGCCATACACATTTGATGAAATTCATCAACAACTTCATCTCGCTGCTCGGCAGATATTTTACGAACATTAGCCATCTCCAGCGTCAACTGTTCAATCTCTGACTCGTTTAAATGCTGAACAATTTTAGCAGACTTATCTGGACCAAGGGAAATCATTAAAATTGCCGCTTTCTGAAGTCCATTAATACTTTGGGCCATTCCTATCGTTCCTCCGCTAACCATGTCTTGACAAGTCGGGCTACTTCGTCCGGATTATTCTGAGCATACAGCTCTACCGCTTCTTTGATCTTTTGTTTTTCTATTTCGTCTGCTGACTTTTGTTTTTTCTGAGCAAGTTTGACTTCAGCTTCTTTTTCAGCTTGTTTTTGTGCTTCTTGCTGAGCCAATAAAAGTTCTTCGGCTGCAGCCAAAGGAACAGGTTGAAGTTCCCCCCCAAGGCCAAAAGACAGAGCCTCTGCTTTGCGTTTAGAACGCATTCTCAGAACTAAAATAATAAAGATAACCGCAAGCAAGACACCTGCGCCCAACTCGACATATTTCAAGATCTGCTGCTTGCGAGCTGCTGCATCCATTTCCTGTTGAGTTTGTTTTAATGAAGTTTTATCGAAGGGAATTGCCGCGACCTGAATCTGATCTCCTCGTGTAAGATCAACACCGCTTGCCGAAGCAACTATCGTTTGAATCTGAGCAAGTTGGGCTTGTGTTACGCTATCCGAGTCTGCCATGACAGAAACAGATAAACGTTTAACCGTTCCGGGAGCTACAACGCGTTGTTCCTGGGTCGTATCCACTTGATAATTTTTCGTTGAATTTGCTTTCTGAGAGGTAGAAGTCGAGCCACCCGCAATTGCCGATTGATAGCCAGGAATATTCGTCACTGTTCCTGGAACCGCTCCGCCGGGAGTCCCGCTTGAAGAATTTTCAGTACTGTTTTGCTCACTAACAACAGCACCCGGCCCATTTTTCGTAGAATTGATTGAAACTTGATCAAAATTAAGAACTGCATTCATCCGGACAACTGTTTTACCCGACCCCAATACACGATCAAGCATACTTTGTACAGATTTTTGAAGATCATTCTCCACTTGCTGTTGAAGCTGCAGTTGGTCTGCCGACAATTTTTGAGGGTCCTTGCTCTTTCCAATCACATCGGAAAGAGTATTTCCATTTGTATCAACAATCGTTACATTCTCCCGTTGCAGCCCTTCTACTGATCCGGCTAAAAGATTGGCAATTGCGTTAACCTGTTCGTCCGCAATCTTCGTTCCAGGTGCCAATTTCAAAGTAACAGCAGCAGTCGTTGGTTTTTCGTTGCTTGCAAACAGAGAGGATTCAGGCATAACGATATGAACCCTTGCATCTTGCACTCCGGACAGGGTTTTTAAGGTCGTTTCCAATTCATTCTGCAACCCGAGAACATAACGTAGTTTTCGATCTGCATCTGTTTCCCCTAAATGCATTTGGTTTAAGTTATCAAAACTGAATTTGCTTCCTTGCGGAAGACCTGCATTCGCTAACTGTAAACGAACCTCAGCAGCTTGACTTTTCGGAACCATAATCGTTGAACCGTTATCGGCCAATTGATAATTGACCTTTAAGTCTTTTAGCTTCGTCGTTACGGCCCCGGCATCGGCAGCCGACATATTTGAAAAGATGGCCTCATACTGAGGCCGGCTTGCCCAGTAGATAAGGGAAAATAAAGCTACCGCGACAATCAGAGGAGTGATGACAGTAATCGTTTTCTGTGGACGGGATAATTTACCCCAAAAGTTACGGACGGATTCTTGTATTCCAGCCCACGAAAAATTCATCCATGGCTCCCCCTTTACTTAATTTAATATTAAAAATAAGTTTTAATTTTTGCTAACCACCCTATAATAGTGATGATCTGCGTATTAATGATTAAGAATTAAAAAGTAAACCTTTACATCTGCATGCGCATGATCTCTTGATAAGCATCTAATACCTTATTACGAGCTTCTACCGTCATATTTAACGAAAGGCTTGCTTTCTGTAAAGCAATCATTACCGTATGGATATCTTGGATCTGACCGGTGGCTAAACCTATGCTGGCGGCATCTGCAGTTTTTTGCAACGCATCAACTTGATTTAGTGCATCGGAAAGAAATTGGCCAAAGTCTGAACTCGCTTTACCAATACCATTGGTTTGTCCGATATTAGCATTTGTATTTTGCACAGGATTAACTGCAGTACCTGGATTGATCATGTTTATTGAATTAATAGGCGGGATTGCATTCACTGCCATTCAGTTTTACCCCTTTCCAATATCCAGTGCTTTTACCATCATGGATTTACTTGCATTAAGTGCCGTGACATTTGCTTCATAGGCTCTTGAGGCAGAGATCATATCCACCATTTCAGTGACGATATTGACATTTGGCATCCGTACATATCCAACAGGTATGCCCGCTTCTGCAGTTTTTGCAGCGTCAGGGGAATCCGGATTGTATTCCAACCTAAAGGGTGTTGTATCTTGGCCTATAGCCGCAACCTCCACTCCTCTGCCTACCGAGTTTGCATTATTAAGCGCTAAGGTTTGATTTAATACACTAGAAAATGTATTTTCCGGAGGTCGCGGAACAAATACCGCAACTTGCCGCTGGTAAGGGATAGGGTTTCCGGCAGCCGTACTTTGTGCAGTACGTGTGGTGTTGATATTTGCGACATTGTTAGAAATCAGATCCAGTCTCAAGCGTTGAGCGGTTAATCCTGAAGCGCTTGTATCAATCGCGTTAAAAATTCCCATTTTGTTACTCCTTTTTCAAAACACAATCGACTATAACATTACCGATCTCACTGACGGGCACAACTCGATCGGCAAGCCCTGCATCAACTATTGAACGCGGCATACCATAAACAACACATGTTTCTTCTGCCTCTGCAATTGCAAAACCATCAAGAGCCTTAATTTCCCGCATTCCTTTTTGTCCATCATTTCCCATGCCGGTCATAACGACTCCAAGCGTTCCTTTGCCTACTTCCTTAGCAAGGGAAAGGAACATAACATCAACTGAAGGATGATAAAGAGTCGGTATAGGAGCCTCATCTCCAATATGAAGTTGAAGCTGGCCGCCGCGCCGTACCATTTGAAGTTGTTTACCCGCTGGAGCAATATATATTGTACCCGCCTTTAGAAGCTCACCATGAACCCCTTCACGAACATTCAGCGGGCATAACCCGTTTAGCCTCTGAGCTAACGGGCCTGTAAAGCCGGGCGGCATATGCTGCGCTACAATAACTGGAACAGGAAAATTCGCAGGTAATTGGGGAAGTACCTTTTGAAGAGCTGAGGGACCTCCTGTAGAAGTCCCAATGGCAACAATTTCAACGGGATATTTGGGATACGTCATGCCCGCGGAAACACTTTTACTGATAGAACTTTGTAATGTTGTACTTCCCTTAATCCCTGCTGTTGAGGCTTGCAAACGGTTGGAGGGTTGAGGCGTATTAGTCGCAGTATTTTGCGGAGCAGAATAGGTACTGCTTTTTATCGTCATTCGACTGATAATTCCCTTTTTGCTCAGCCGGGCCGGGTCGACCTGTGCAGCCCCCTTAACCTTTTCATTTAAATCCCGAGCAAGGGCCTGAAGATCTGCTCCTGCTCCTCCGGAAGGCTTCGCGACAACATCAAAAGCTCCATAATCAAATGCTTTCATGGTCGCTTCTGTTCCTTCCGTAGTAACCGCACTGAGGATAATAACCGGAGTAGGCTTCCAGCGCATAATTTCATCTAAAGCCTGCAACCCGTTCATAACCGGCATTTCAACATCCATTGTAATTACCTGAGGATTTAAGGCCTGGAGTTTTTCAATTCCTTCCCGACCGTCTCGAGCCGAATCAAGAACTTTAATTTCCGGATCTTGGCTTAATATTTTTTGAAGGGTTAATCGCATAAATGGCGAGTCATCAACAATCAGAACAGTGATTGGAGAATTAGTTGCTTGCCTCATGGTTCATCTCCCCACCTATGATTTGATCCAAATCAAGGAGAATAAGAAGTCGCTCTCCAATTTTTCCGACTCCTCGAATGTAGTGTGAGTCCATACCTAAGGCAACCGGCGGCGGCGGCTCGATAGAATCTGTATCTAATCGCAGAACTTCAGTAACCGCATCTACGCGGATACCGAAAACCTTATTATGAACTTGTAAAACAATAATCCGGCTAAGATCTGTTTCTTCAACATGATCCATACCAAAGCGATTTCTTAAAGAAACAACGGGAATAACGTTTCCGCGCAGATTAATTACTCCTTCGACATAACTTGGAGCTTTGGGCACGCGTGTAATGGGAGGAATCCTTATGATTTCTTGAACTAGCATAATATTGATACCAAATTCTTCAGAGCCAAGTCCAAATGTAACGAGTTGCTCTTCTGACATGAATAAGCCCTCCTTATATTCTATTTTTAAGCTTTTCATAATTTTGGGTCATGTAGCTTCTCGCACATCCATTCACTCACCGCTCCGGGGCTAGCCCACTCGCTTCCGTGGGAGCTCTGCCAAACCTCAGGGTAATACCTGAAGTGAACCACTGGCGTCGCTAACCCACGGAAGCGCCGTGCGCTTTAACACCCCTCCGCGAAATCGTTCACTTCTGTGCGAGAAGCTATGCTTATAAGGCCTTTTATTAGCTGTCTTTATTTGCCATTCTTGTCATTCTTAAAGGTTTTTGTTTAAGCCTTTGAGTCATACATTTACGCGAATAGCCTTGATGCTTATTTAAGGTCATGCGTGGGTTAGCTTTTTCTCATGACCAGAATATCTTGAATAAGGCTTCCGATATCTAAGATTAAGGTGACTTTACCATCGCCGAGAATTGTTGCTCCGGCAATACCTGGGAGATTGTTTAAAAGTTCACCTAAAGACTTAATTACAATTTCTTGCTGTCCGCGAAGACCATCAACGATTATTCCTAAAGCCTTATCACCAAGGCCGACAACAACAACGAAGACTTCCTCACCTGGATTTTCTGGAGTTGGAAGATCAAATTTTTCCTGCAGGGAAATAAGAGGTAAGGTATTACCTCTGAGTTGTACCATCGGTAAGTTGCCAACCATTTTGATCTCCTTGCGATTAACAAGCAAAGTTTCCAAAACGGAGGATAGCGGAATTGCATAAATCTCCTCGCTCACTTCTACTAAAAGAGCTTGGATGATAGCTAAAGTTAGAGGCAAACGAATGGTAAAGGTTGTTCCTTGACCTCGACGGGTATCAATATCAATCATTCCCCCGAGATTATTTAAGGCCTTCTTAACAACGTCCATTCCAACCCCGCGGCCTGAGATATCCGTTACTTTATCCGCCGTACTAAAGCCCGGCAAAAAAATAAGATTGGCAATTTCACGATCTGCGAGTTCTTCACGTTCGCCAATTAGCCCCTTCTCAATCCCTTTCTTGCGGATTTTACCCAGATCTAAGCCTTCACCGTCATCAGAAATGAGAATAGCAATGTGATTACCTTCATGGTAAGCATCTAATGTAATTTGACCAATTTCCGGTTTACCTGCGGCTAAGCGTTCTTGAGGCTGTTCAATCCCATGATCCACCGAATTACGGATCAAGTGCATCAGCGGATCTCCAATGACTTCAACTACAGTTTTATCAAGTTCAGTATCTTCTCCTTTTAGAACAAGTTCGATTTCCTTATCCGTTTTACGGGCCAAATCCCGTACTAGTCGCGGGAATCGGCTGAAAACTGTACCAATCGGCACCATCCGCAATCGCATTACACTTTCCTGAAGATCATTCATTAACCGCCCCAGGTATACATTGGTTTCATTCAAATTATTTACAAGCGCATCCATCTTATATTGATCTTTAAGATCAAGACCAATTTGAACCAAACGGGTCCGTGTAATAACCATTTCACCGACCAGATTGATAAGATTATCCATTCGTGCTGTATCTACACGAATGGTGTGGACTTGATGATTTTCACCCGAAGATGCAGGAACCGAGGTTGTCTGGGACACCTTCATGGCTGGTTGGCTTGTTTTATTAACTGGCTGTTTTTCTTCTTGGGTTACAACTGCAGCGGTTGCCGCAACTTCTGCTTTAGCGGCTTCTTCAGCTCCGGACTGCTTTGTTACCTGAAGTTTAGTTTCTCTCATTTCGACTGCTGGATAAACATGTACTGCAACTTCAGCAATTTCGGAAACATCCATGATTTCTTCATGGATTTCTTGCTGAGATTCATCCGAATAAACAAGCAGGCTTGCTCCCTCATAAGAAGCGTTCTCTAAATCTTCAAGACTAGGAAGCATTTTCACGACACTTCCCATGCCGTCCAAACGTTGTGCGACCATTACAGCGCGAACTGCTTTCATCAATGTATTAGGGTCAAATTTTATATCAACTTGATATATCCCATGTCCTAAGCTCTGAGCATTAACAATTTTAGTTTTTTCTTCTTCAGATAATAAGAAATCAAGCGGCTGAAACTCTTCACTCGCTTCTTCTACTTGGGGTGAGGATACATCTGGTTGATTAGATTTTGGATTGCTGCCTTCCCCATTGAGAATTGCCTTCATCTCATTAACTAAATCCTGAAACTCTATGTTAATCTCTTCATGTTGTTCAACCTGGCCAAGCATTGCTTTGACACGATCCGTCACTTCAAGAAGTACATCAATCATATCCATGGAGACTTCGATTTTTCCTTGCCGTAAGCGATCAAGCAGATCTTCAGCAGAATGAGTTAAGGCTACAATCGACGTAAAGCCCATTGTCCCTGAAGCACCTTTCAAGCTATGGGCCGAACGAAACAAGTCGTTAATGAGGGCAATATTATTCCCCTCTTTTTCTAACTGTAATAGCCCAGCTCCCAGCTTTTCAATCTGTTCCTGAGAATCCAGAAGGTAAAATTCCAAAAATTCACCTAAATCCACTCCCATATTTTTTTGGTCATCTTCGCTCATAACTAAGTTCCACCCCTATCTTAAAACGTTAACTTAATTAACCGAATGAGTAATTCATATAAATATTCTAGTTCTTATCTAATAATACTTCGAAAGACAGAGTAATCCTTCATTCTTAATTCGCCATTTTTTTTTTAATTCCTTTAAAAATGTTAATTTTTACATTTTAAATATGCAAAATTTGCTATGGTATTATTACCTTATACTAGCATTTATCCAGAATATATGTAAATGCCTACATTCGACAAACTATACGACTTTTGAACAGTTTGCAATAGGACTTTTGGGCAAAAAAATAACCCCTTATTATTAAGAGATTAATTCGTTCAATCTATTTATTTTTATCGATAAATTGAGCCTCAAGAGTTTCTCCTCCAGAATAAGCATTCTTTGCCCGTTTAAAGCTCTGAATGCGGTGGAGCTCAAGCTTCGTTGCTTCCTTCTCCATTTTTAATTTATCTTGGATCCGCTGATCTGATACTAAAATGCTCTTTATAGTATCTTCGATCTTAAGTATCCATTCATTAAGTTGATCTAACTTCTTTGAATCAATACTACAGTCTTTGAAATTAATAATTGTAAATTCTGAAACGTTTAATATCTCGCAAAGTTGATTCTTTAACAAGATATTATGCGCCTCTCGCTCTTTGATTTCAGCAATTTTTACTTCTCGCTCAATCATATATTTTTTTAACTTTTCAGTTTCAATCTCTTGTTCTAGTTCTTTCTCGAAGAATAGCGCAAACTTAGAGAATTCCTCATATTTTTCAAGTTCTACCTGGTAGCCCGAGATTAATTCATCTAAAATTTTGCTCCTCATCATCGTGCACCGAGACGAGCACTTTTTGCCGCTTCCAACCAGGTCTCCCTGAATAGTTCAAAAAATTCAAGAACCGAAGTAAGACGTTTTGCATCCTTTTTTAAATTCGCTTGAATCGTTTCTTGAAGATAAAAATCATAAAGTTGATATAGATTAGCCGCGATTTCTCCGCCTCTCTCCATATCCAAAGTATTCATAAGTTCTAAAATGATATCTTGAACTTTGATCAACCATTGGTTCGAGGCTGAGTAATCTTTTTCATCCAAAGCCTTTTCAGCTAAATGCAGAAACTTAATTGCTCCATTATAAAGCATTAGCAGAAGCTTTTCTGGTGTTGCCGTCTCCACTGCTGCTTGTTTATAGGTAGCATAGGGATTACCGTTTGGCATAGTGTTTAACATGTATTTGCCTCCTCAAGAATAGTAAAGCTAACTCGCTATCCTCTACTTCGTACTGCTACTTTGCCCGTTCATAGCATTGATTTGTCCAGTTAACCAAGTGCTTTGGGAACTCAGTCCTGCTAAAGTGGTTTCGAGTGCAGCAAACTTAAGTTTCATCTGTTCCTGGTAGGCATTGGCCCGTTTTTCAAAATCTGTAATACTTTGTTTAACATCATCAATTTGTTTACCCAAATTATTTTGCATTGTATCCAGTGAGCCTTCATACATCACCATAGGGTGTAAATATTCTTCTAAAATATTTCCTAACCCCTGCGCTTTAGTCGTACTTGTTGAGGTAGTGACTGGGTTTACTCCACCATAAGAAGCACCAAATAAATTTGCCACACTTTGGAGATCTTTTCCCATAGCCGTTGTAAATTTGCTGGTATCAAAGCTTATTTTCGCATCCGTGCCATAATTATCTGCAGAAGTACTAATCCCGATTTGGCTTAGGGATGTAAATGTATTTGTCGGATTGTCAAAGAAACCCGATACCATGCCCCGCAAGCGTGCTTGAATCGATTGAACAGTAGAATCGCCAAATAAATCTCCCGTTTTTTTAGTATCTTTGTCATAGCTCGTTTTGGTTGCTAGAAACTCCTGTACCGAATTATACTGGTCGACAAAGGCCTGTACTGCTTTCTGTGCAGCGGAATAGTCCGCTGTTACTGAGACGGTCACAGTCTTGCTGCTATCTTCATTATTAAGATTTAAAGTAACTCCTGGAATTGCCGTTGTTACTGCATTGGTACTACTCTTTACGGAAAGCCCATTAACTGCAAAATCAGCATCTTCAGCAGCAATACTGACTCCGCCACTGGTGCTGGCATTAGCTTGGTTATAAGTGTTTGTTACATACCCTGTTGAGGAATCCACTGTAATTCCCAAATTGCCGAGAATTCCGTTGGTATCTACAAACTTGGCACGGTTCGTAAGTCCCGTCTGATTAGATGTAATCGAAAGCTGGTATTTACCGGAATCAACTTGTACGACTGAGGCCGTAATCCCTGCCCGGGCCGTGTTAATGGCGTTTTGAATATCGCTCAAACTCGGTGCTCCTGAAGTAGAACTTTTAATATGGATGGAAAAAGGGCTCTTTGTGGTATCCGGGTTTTGAATGGAAAAATCCCAAGAGCCCTCTCCACTCCAGACTTTAAGCCCATTAACAGAGGCATCAACGGCAGTACTAGTATCATTAACACTTATGATTTTGCTGACAACCGTTTGTGCTTTGGCAATATTATTGATGGTAACTGAATAAGTCCCTTGAGTTGCATTTAAACCCGTTGTGACGGATAGTAAATCTGTATTACTTGACGTCGCCTTTGTTGATGTCCAGGTAGGGGTATCACGCAAGGCGGTCAGCGTATTCTCCAAGGCCGAAAGGCGCGACTTGATATCCCGCCAGGCATCCTTTTGGGTTTGCAGATCCGTTTGTTGTTGCACCATCTGATTCTCTGGAATTTTATATACTGCCACCAGCTTATCTACAATTCCAGAAAAATCATATCCTGAGATGCCGGACATCGCCAGGCTATTTGAGCTTGTTGAAGACACTGACATAACAATCACCTCTAAATCTGTTTATCAACAAATATTCCTGCCATTTGAGTAAAGGAGCTTAGCATATCAAGAATTTTTTTAGGTGGGATCTCATCTAGGACATCCCCCGTTTGTTGATCGATTACTTTTACCATGACACGGCCAGATTTCTCATGCACACTAAATTCTAAACGTTTATCAATAATCCCCATTAGACGATTTAGCTTTTCAGCTGCTTTCTCAACTTCTTCTCTAGGTACTTCTTCACGAGCCGATGGGATTTCCGCTTTCCGATCAATGATTTGACGTGGAATTTCCTGGTCTTTTTCCAACCGTTGCCCCGGAAATGCATCCACCGGAATTGCCGTGGTCTGAGTAATGGGCTGAATCGAGTTGACCATTAGCGATTCCTCCTAGCAACTATTACTTCTCGTGATTTGTTCAAAAGCCGACCGACAAAGGCCGGTCGGCTTGTACAAAGATTCGTAATAATCCTAAAGATATTAACCCAATAGTTTGAGCACTGATTGAGGAGCTTGGTTTGCTTGAGCAAGCATTGCAACACCAGCTTGGCTGAGAATTTGATTCTTTGTGAAGTTGGACATTTCAGCTGCCATATCAACATCACGGATACGGGATTCGGCAGAAGTAAGATTTTCAGCTGAAGTTCCAAGGTTATTGATCGTATGTTCCAAGCGGTTTTGCATAGCTCCAAGTTTGGAACGTTCTTGAGAAACGGAATTGATAGCTTTATCAATTGTTGTGATTGCTGTTGAAGCAGCCGATTGGTTACTGACATTAAGTCCAGCCGCAACTGTTGCCTGACTATTTACAACTCCATCATTTACTGAAGCAGCGGTCGATGTAATATCCGACACATTGAATGTGGAGGCTCCAGTCGCAAGGGTAGAAAATACGAATCCAATATCAACTGTTTGACCATTTGTATTAGAACCAATCGTCGCCGAAGTATCTCCATAGTGAACGGTTTGCGCAACTCCAATTTTATTTGCCCCACTATCCTGAAGCTGTATATCAGCTTTAGCAGCGGTAGCAGTAAATGAATATTGGTCGCCTGCGGTATATTTACCAACTGCAGATGCAGCTAATGTGAAGGTCATACCATCAATAGCGATTCCTGCACTAGCATCGGCTGTAACTGTCGTCCAACTATTTCCATTATCTTTAGAATACTGGATACTCGTGGCTTTATTACCGACAACTGCAGTATCGGTAGTAGCAACTTTAACTATATATTTGGTGTCTGTAGTTCCTGTAAATAAATTGCCATTTGTCACAGCTAACTTTGAAGTATTTGCAGCATCGGTGACTTGGTCAGTATTCACAGCACCGGCTGCTGCAGCAGTCGCAGTAACATTTAATGTATATCCATTTCCTGCAGCTAATCCTCTTGAAGCATTAGTAGCATTGGCAATCTTTCCTGCTCCTGGTGCAAAAGTATCAATAGATTTTGCGCTACCAGCAACGCCTAAAGATTGAGCATCCATAGCACCAATAGATAAGCTAATATTTTGTCCTGCATTAGCCCCAATGTGGAACGTATCATTCAAGCCACCGGCCAAAAGGTTTTGCGTATTGAATTCTGTTGTATTAGAAATTCTAGTAATTTCTTTAGATAATTGATCCACTTCAGATTGAATTTTCGACCGGTCATCTGCTGTATTCGTGTCACTCGCGGATTGAACTGCTAGTTCCCTCATCCGTTGGAGAATACTATGAGTTTCATTCAATGCACCTTCAGCCGTCTGAATCATGGAAATTGAACTTTGTGCATTGCTGGATGCTTGTTTCAAACCGCTAATTTGACCGCGCATTTTTTCAGAAATAGCTAAACCAGCTGCATCATCTGCAGCTCTATTAATACGATAACCAGAAGATAATTTTTCTAAGGATTTCTGTACGGAATTATTCGTTCCTAAAAGATTACGTTGCGCATTGATACTTGCAATGTTAGTATTGATAATCATTAAGTTTTCCCTCCTTGAATTTCGTGTGTCCACATCCATGTGGACAACGTTGTATCTGCAATTTCTCTGCCGGCTTAGAGAAATGCTTTACATTATATTTATCGAAAATATTTGATTTTAATAAAGAGCGATTTAACTTGATTATGGTTATATATATTCATATTTCATGCAATATCTTCTTATTCCTTAGGTACTTAAGTCTTTTATGAAATAAACCTAGCTATCGGGGGGAAATTATCATCCATTTGAAGCCTAATTGACTCAATTCATAGGTTAATCGCCACTTAGATGAGTATAAAGAACTCAAATTATTTGCGCTTTGCCATTATATTTATTTTTTAAAATCATTTTTAAAAAGTTCCTGCAAACCTTGCGGAATCCCTAAACTGGCTGATTCTTTATTTTGTGCCTGGATATCATCATACACTTCGCTCCGTAGCACCTTAATTTCTCGAGGCGCATTAATCCCAATACGCACGTTCTCTCCGGATATCGCAACGATGGTAATTTCAATATCATCGCCAATTTTAATCTTTTCATTAATTTTACGTGAGAGCACGAGCATTATTAGTCAGCTCCTTTCTGGAGCGTAGCTGTATCCTTCGCCGGAAATACCATCGTGCTCGAGGAATACTGATCATCATTAAGAATATATTGGAGTCCCAATTTCTTCTCTGGATTAAAAAGTAACGGCGCACGAAGATTAGCCGTTGTCTTGCTTAAGTCCTGTTGGCAAAGTTTTAAAATCACCCAGACATCGATAGGCGTATCCATACCGGCTTTTAAGACGTCAGCGGTGTCTTCTATCTCTATTTCTTGAAGATAGTTAGGAAAATAAACTTCCGGTCTCAATAAAATGAAGCCGATTTCCTCAGACTCGGCTGATGTTAAAAGGGCAAGTGGGGCTTCTTTTTCGGGGAGGAATCTAAATTCAGAGAGATCTTCAAATCCTGGTAATCCTTGCGGAAAGTTAAAAATTAATTCTTCTTTTTTTCCGTGTTCAGTCATCCTTCATTCTCCTTTATCTTACTTATGCTTTAATATCTACTGCAGAACCTATAGCGTGGATCGAAATTGATGGTTCCTGTTCGAGATATGTATGAACTGTACCATATGTAAAATCGCCTTGAATAGTCCCTGGTGTAAACGTTCCCTTAACTCCTCCTTGATTAACATCAAATCCAAAAGAATTAAGAGAAACCTTAACTTCAATAGGTGGAATGACGACTAATTCAAGATCCTTCTCCCGTGGGGCTGTTGCTTCCTTAACAACCTGAGCCACTGATACTTTCTTTTCGATATGTCCTAATTCATATCCTTCATGGACTCGTCGTAAAATGCCCTCCATTGAAGTCGTCATCGCTTCCTGATTAAACTGCTTTAACTGTGTGTTGATACCACAATACCCCAGCGCTTCACGAGCTGGGGTATAATCGATTTCTAATGTGGCTGCCGGTTGAGTTATAGATATTTGAGCAGGTGTTTGCTGAATCTGCAAATCTGGAGCCTGCTGTTTCAGATCGTATTGAAAAGGTATAATTTTTAAACCGATCCGTCCAAATTGTTGGTTAATTTGTAGATCAACCATTTCGGACCACCTCAATTACTTCATAAAATCTACTAAGGAGGGTTGTATTATTTGGGCTCCAACAGATAAAGCAGCACGGTACGTATTTTGTTGTTGATTAAAATCAACGATTGTTTTAGCCATATCTGTATCCATAATGTTAGAAAGATTCTTTTGCAAATTTACAGAGGTTGAATCTAATTGATCTCGTAGGGATTGCATCCGATTAACCCTGGCCCCTAAATCGGCACGTTGTGCTAGCACGGTATCCGTTTCTGAACTTAGTTCAGCTATAGCTGTATCTGTCGTATAACCTACAGGCGCTGTAGCATCACCTTTCAGAACTTTACTTAAATTATTTAGCGTGTTAAATACAGCCATATCACCATTAGCGTCTTTACCACCAAAAAGCGTTTGGGCTTGAACTGAGATTTTGACCTTTGTACCCACTTCAAACTCCAATTGATCATTAGGTCCATTCCACGTTCCTGGTGCCCCTGGTGTATAAGGTGCTGTTGTAGATGCTGTGCCACCAAAAAGATATTTGTTTCCAACCTGTGTATTAGCCATCGTTTGAAGTTGTTGATTGATCTGATCAATCTCATTTGCTACTTTTGTTTTATCATCAGCAGATAAGCTTCCATTCGCGCCTTGAATTGCCAGTTCACTCGCCCTTTGGAGCATGGAAGTGATATCTCCCAACGTGCTGTCCGTTGTATTCATATAGGTTAACGCTTCATCGGCATTACTCTTCCATTGTTCTACATTCGTAATACTGCTTTTAATCCGTAACGCATTCCCAATTCCGATAGGATCGTCGGAAGGCTTAGTAATCCGCTGATTGGAAGATAGCTGGTTTTGCAATGTATCCATTCGTCCTTGGGCAGCTTCTAAATTTCTCAAAAGATTTTGGCTTAACATGTTATTAGTAATTCTCATTTTATCACCTGCTTATCGTTACTTATCGTGTAATCCCCATACCATTGACAATGGTATTGAGCATATCATCCATCATTGTTACCATTCGCGCCGCAGCAGCATAACTTTTCTGGAATTTCACTAAATTCGTCATTTCTTCATCTAAGGAAACCCCGGAATAGGATTCCCGTTGATTGCTCATATGCGTTACAAGAACGTCCTGCCCTTCACGCATCCGTTGCGCCTGTTGGACATCTACCCCAATCGTAACGACATTTGCTCCATAGTAATCTCCAAAAGATTCACCATCCACTGGATTTGAAGCTGAACCTGAATCAGTTTTATATTGATCAAACCCGCTTGCAAAAGCTGCTATTCCTTTTGCGACATTGGCTTTGCCAATATCCTCTCCGGAAATTCCTGTTACAACATCTTTCGGAGATGATTGCAGAGTGGAGTTCACAACAATATTAGCCGCAGTGATTGTAGCCGTACTATCACTCGTTGCAAAGAAATCAACACCCGGTGTGTAACCCGCCTTCGTGTTGTGATAATAATTTACACCTGCAGCGATTCCTTGAGCTAAACTATCAAATTGACTCTGTAATGTATCCAAATAGGATTTAGTATAGGAGCCATCGGTTGTTTCCCCCGCAACCGCGATGCTCATGTTTGCCTGTAATTGACCTTGTTTATCTCCAAATTTTAATAATGTTCCGTTTTCAAAACTGATCTGATACGTTGTAGGATCCGTAGAGATAGGATTTTCTAATACAGTAGGATCAGGTATTTTCAATTTATAATATTGACTGTCATTGACTAAAACTTGTTCTGGAACTGTAGTATCATTACCAATAACAATTTTGTAATTGTTTACCTGCCTATCTGTAAAGTTTGTATCTCTAGTTTCAACTACCTTTACATTAACAAGTTTCGAAAGATCATCCACTAAGAGATCTCTTTTATCGCGCAAATCATTGGGGTTATCCCCGGCCACTTCTGCACGTTTAATTTGGTCATTCAAGTTTTTTATCTGTTCAGCTACAGTATTAATTTGTTGCACTTCAAGCTTTATGTTCGAAGTTATATCTTTTTTCATCGTTATAATTTGCTGAGTTATATTATGAAAAGAATCTGTCAAAGTTAAAGCTCTTTCTACAACGACAGACTTAGCTCCAACATTTTCTGGATCCTTCGCTAAATCGCTCCAAGCCGTCCAAAATTTATCCATATCGTCATGCAAGCTGTTACTCGTGGGCTCATTATATAAACTCTCAATTTTATTTAAGGAATCTTCTCGGGCAAGCCAATACCCTTGTTTTGAGTTTTCCCAACGGTACTGAGTATCGACAAAGTTATCCCGAGCACGTGTAATATTATCTAACACAACACCAGTACCCAGGCTTAAATTATGGCCCATACCGAAAATCGTATCCGGTGCAGTCGATTTTAAGTTCGCAATCTGCCGTGTATACCCTTGAGTATTGGAATTTGCGATATTATGTCCCGTTATATCTAAGGCGGTTTGTTGGGCTTCTAGTGCCCGCCGCGAAAGTTCAAGTCCAAAGAAAGTGGAGTTCATAATATCCTCCTCTTATAAAAATAATTATCTAAATAATAATTTAAATTTAGTGACTAGGTTAAGCTTTTTGATCAAAAATTCGTAGATTACTTGATCTTTTGTTTTCCCTCTGCCCCGGTTTTTGATAAATACTTTTATCTTGATGATTTAACATCCCTACTGTAAAATTCACAACATTCATTGCTTGTTTCAATAGTTGTGTATTAAGATCATGAACGTCCTGCAAATCGATTACTACCGTCTCAAGCTTTCCTTTTACATCATTAAGTTCCGGATATCTATCAGCCAGCTCTGATAAAGTAAGTTCATCGGCTGGTTTACCTTCTTTTTGTGTCATTTGATCGATCCAAAGCAACCGTTCTTTTTCAACATGTGCTGCTTCAAGAAGGAGCTGTTCCTCTCGTACAGTTACCGCCTCTAATTCTTGTAAGTTATTTGCAACAAGTGCCTTTTGTTTTATATCGGCAAGTTTCTTGAGCTCGCTGTATATCTGCACTTGTTTCTCTAAGTTGTCTTTTAAAGGCTTTATGACTGGCATGAAAAAACCTCCTCATCCATTTATTTAGGTCTGTTCTTATTCATTTCCAAAAAGCAAACTGCGGGCAATCGCATTTGCATCTACCTTAAATTGTCCGTTATTGATTTTTTCTGCAACTTCCCGAACACGGTCTTCGCGAACATCCGGCACCTCTTTTACTTTCTTAAGCAATATTTGATAAAACTGTGCCTTATCCGATACATTTACGCCATCGGTTGCTTTCTCTGCCACTTTCTTATCAACAGAAGATACTCTGTTTGTAGCTTGAATACTGCCAACCGGGGTTAAAGATGTTCCGTCGATCTTCATACGATTCACTCCCGCAACTTAATCTCTACTTTTTTATCGTCATATGATCAAGAAAACTTTAAGGTTTTCTTTTTCTTTCATTAATATTCTCAATTGAACTTTTTGGGACTTTCCTTGTAAAAATGCACTATTTGCCCATTTTGAAATATTTCAAGCTTTATCTCCGTTTATTTCTAGAAGCTTTTTGGTATTTCAGGTATAATAATCCTAATAGACAATCTTAAGTTTTTGGCGCTTTTAGTCGATAAAGAAAGTATGAATAAAAGGAGGTACGCCTTAGCTTTCCCTCCAAGGATTATTTTTCTAACGTCAATGCGGGAATGAGCTTTGGTTAACGACATGGATCTATCTACATCGATTGGAATTATTGCTGGTATAGGTTTTTTAGTAGCGGGTTTCCTTATTGAGGGCGGAAATATCGGCTCCTTATTCCAGCTATCCGCGGCATTGATTGTTTTTGGCGGCACCATTGGTGCAGTTGTAACCAGTTTTCCTTTAAAGGAATTGCAAAAAGTCCCTCAATGGTTCAAACTTGCCTTTACAGATAAGTCTTTTGGTATCAGCGAAGCCTATGAAACCTTGATTCGTTTTGCAGAAAAAGCGCGACGTGAAGGACTTCTCAGCCTAGAGCAAGAATTAGAAACTGTGGAAGACCGTTTTACGAAACAGGGAATGCAGCTCGTCATTGACGGTACGGATCCTGAGATTACACGAGAAATTTTGGAGTCCAATATTGCCGTAATGGAAAAACGCCACAGGGTCGGGATTTCGGTATTCGAAGCGGCAGGTGGGTATGCTCCGACGATGGGTATCATTGGTACGGTTATGGGGCTTGTTCACGTTTTAGGTAACCTTTCTGATCCGAATTCACTTTCAGGATCAATCGCTTCCGCCTTTCTTGCTACCCTTTATGGAATTGGTTCCGCAAACCTGATTTGGCTGCCTATCGCATCCAAACTTAAGATGAAAGATAAAGCGGAAGTGAGTGCTATGGAAATGGTCTTAGATGGAATTCTTTCTATTCAGGCAGGCGAAAATCCGTCTATTCTTAAAGAGAAATTAAAAACCCATATTGGCAACATGCCGCAAAGCAAAGGAAAAGATGCGGAGGACAATTTAAATATGGATGCGGAAGGCGCTTCAATCTAGCACAGAAGGTGATTAAATGCCGAGACACCATGAACAAGACCCGGAAAAAGATAACGGGGAACGCTGGCTTCTTACTTATTCAGATCTGATTACCCTTCTCATGGTTTTTTTCGTTGTACTCTATTCGATGAGTCAGATCGATGCTAATAAATTCAAAGCAGTGGCTGATTCTTTAAGCAAAGCCCTGGGGGGCGGAACTCCCGCAAAAATGGATATCGCCACGAATCCAAGCGGGCCTTCTCTGTTTGAAAAAGGAAACCCTCAGTCTAAAGCGACACAACCCGGAACAACGAATAATAAAGACAATACGGCCAATACGAATAGCGCTGCCAATGGCAGCCAAGGTAACACCGATACAGAGAATATGACCATCGAAGGGATTAAATCAAAGCTTGATAAATTCGCTGCAGATAATGGAATTCAGGCAAAGCTAGTTTCTTCCATTGAGGAACGCGGCTTAGTCATCAGTATTCAGGATACGCTGCTCTTCGAAAGCGGCTCTGCCGATGTTACACCTCGAGCACGTGAAATTTTGGATAAAGTTATCACTGTTTTAGCTCCAACACCTAATTATATAAAAATTGAGGGACATACCGATAATTTACCGATCAACACCGCACGTTTTCCAAGCAACTGGGAGTTATCCGTACTTCGTGCCACAAATGTACTTCAAATCATGGCGGGACCGAATAAGATTTCTTACGATCGTCTCTCGGCCACCGGTTATGGTGAATATCGTCCGGTAGCCTCTAATGATTCGGAAGCAGGCCGAGCCAAAAATCGGAGAGTGGATTTAGTTATCCTTCGTTCTAAATATGATTTAACCGAACCCGGCAGCTCATCAGCATCTGCCTCTTCTAAGACCCAGTAAACCTAATCCATTCACAACTCTTTAAAGTTAAAAGGCACCCTGGAATTTTTTCCCGGATGCTTAATATTTAATAAGCTAAACTCTGTATTGTCCGATATAAAATATCACTTGCCATTTTAAGCTGTTCCGCTTTTATCAGTCCGGCAGTATCCTCCGGAGTATGGTTTTTATTAAGCCAATCTCTTGCCAGAAGGGTAACCGCAGGTACTCCTGCTCGTGCAAAACTTATTTGATCGCTGTTATGCCCGCCTGGGGATGTATGTAAAGCACTCGCGCCTGCTTCAGCAGCCGCTTTTTTAATGGACTGAAAGGCTAAATTATTCTCGTCTTCACTCCATAGCGAAAAATCACCAACCATGCCATTGCCAACGGTATCTAAATTGATCACTGCTTGAATCTGCCGCAGAGGAAAAGTTGGGGCTTGAACAAAAGCGCTGGAGCCAACAAAGCCCATTTCCTCGGCACTCCAAAATGCAAAGACTAACGTTTTCTGGGGAACTCTTTTATCACGGAGAAGATGTCGTATCACATCAAGGATGCAGCTTACACCCGAGGCGTTATCATTAGCTCCAGGGTACAAAATCCCCTGGTTTATTCCAAGGTGATCATAATGGGCAGTGATCATAATAACTTCATCCTGCTTCTTACCAGTCCAACCACCGAGTAAGTTTACACTGGGAGTACGCAGACTCCCTATAGGGCCTGGAATAAACATAAGACGGCCATTAACGAATTTCTCGGTAACCGGTGGAATTGTAAAAACGTGAGTAAAGCTTTCCCCTTTATCCCCCATAGGTTTCAACCCAAGCGTACTCATTTCTTTGGCCAGATAATCCGCCGCTTTGCTTTCCCCAACCGAACCTGCTTTCCGCCCCTGCATTTCCGGTGAGGAAAGCGCAATGATATCTTCCATCGCCGTTCGGTTTAAAACCTCTTCATTGTTTACTCCTTTAGGAAGTTCAGGAAGATGCGTTATCAAATTAACGCCCGGAGGCTTTATAAGGCTCTGCATAGCTTTATTCAGCTTGCCTGGCCAAAGTGTCCAAGGTAAACAAATAGCAGATAAACCTAAAAGTACTTTTAAAAAGCTACGCCTTGAATTTGATTTCATAAAATTTTCCTTTCAAAGGGGGATTAGAATGCCTTTAAGAATTGATGGAATGCAGCAATCTGAAAACATATCCCGTTCAAGCTCACCCTCCCCGCGCGGAGAGTTAGATTTCAGCCAAGCTTTTGATCAGGCCCAACACCTTCAAAGAAAAGAGCTTCAGGATTTTCTCAAACGTTTTGACGAAAAAGCAAAAACCCTTTCCCAAAGCCTTTCTATTGGAGGTTTAACGGATTTTAAAGAAATGGTTCGCTCCTTTTTGCGTTCAACCTTCGGTCAAAGCAGACGGCTTACTGAAGAATCGTATTGGGATTTTCGTGGGAAGCCTAAAGTTCTTGCCAGAATTCAGCAAATTGATCAATCGCTCGAAGAACTGGGCAAGCAGGTCCTTGAGACTCATAGCAAGCCCCTGGACCTTCTGCAAAAAATGGATGAAATACGCGGGCTGATCGTGGATTTATTGGGATAACTAAACTATACTTTAATGAGGTGCACACATGTTAAACTCCGAAAATACATATGAATGGTTTATTAAAGCTTTCTATCCAAAAAGCGGTTTGGATTTAAACTTTTATAAGCAAAATCAAATGCAGAGACGGATACAGAGCTTTATGACATCCCACAAATATCAAACCTACCCGGATTTCATCAGGGCCATAAATTCTGATCCTGTTCTTTATGACAGCTTTTTTAAGCATCTGACCATCAACGTTTCCCAGTTCTTTCGGGATACCACACAGTGGAATACCTTACGGGACACAGTCTTTCCAAAACTTACTCAACAAAAAACAAATCTAAAACTGTGGAGCGCGGGGTGCTCCAGCGGTCAAGAACCTTATTCCTTAGCAATGACCTTGGTGGAGTATTTTCCCGGTATAAACTTCAGTATTCTTGCGAGCGACATTGATGTTAATGTATTGCAACAGGCCAAAGACGGAATTTACAAGCAAAACGACTTTACCTCAACTCCTCCTCAAATCATTCAAAAATATTTTACCTTAACTGATAAAGGGTATCAAATCAAAGATATCATAAAACAAAAAGTTACCTTTAAACGTCAGAATTTGTTAACGGACCGTTTTGATACTGGCTTTGATTTTTTGGCCTGCCGTAATGTGGTTATTTATTTTACAGAAGAAGCAAAAGAGATGCTTTATCAGAAGTTTTCTAGGTCTTTAAATCCTGGCGGGATCCTCTTTACCGGAAGCACAGAGCACCTTTTTGGCATGACCAATTTGGGGTTAAAGCCGGTTTCATCTTTCTTCTATCAAAGACAAGAGTAAGCCTTATTACAGATTAAGGATTGCTCTAAAATCAAATAAAAGATCATACCTATAGGTTAGAGACAAAAGACAAACGAAGAGAAAGGTGGGATTCTCTTGTTTTTCCACGAACATCTAATCGTGAGTTACGTCCATGACCTTGAAAATGATCGTTACGTCTTTCAACTCACCGGCGGTGAAGAATACCCGGTTACACAAGAAGAATTTATTGATCATTGGCAAGAATACCGTCTGTTCGAGGAAAAAAGGGCTACTTCTTCCCTCGAGCGCTATCAGCCATTACCGATCACTTTTGTAACCCGCCGAAGTGTGAGACTTTTACCTTCAAGCCCTAATTTAAGGCGCAAACGTAAATCTGCTTAGAACAAATTCGCAAACAAATCCTAAGAGAAATGAAATCTGAGTATAGAAAACCCCTGGTAGGATTAAGCACATATAATCCCACCAGGGGCATTTATTTTTACTTATTTTATTTCATTCTAATTAAGCCATTCGTGTAATTTTTTGATACTCCGCTACAAATTCATCAACCGGATAAGTCACGCCTTTGCCTTTGAACTCCAAGGAAACCTGTTGAGATGCCGGGTTATAGCCAATAAATTTCATCCCTAGATTCTTAGCCATTTTGGCCAACTCAATTCGCGCGCCCCTGCCTAAATCCTGAAACTTCATTCATGCAACACCCCTTATACCATCTAACTTTATTTAGGTAATTTCAAGGGTTATTGGGAAGTCCGTATTTAGTTTTCTAAGCCATATTTAGTTTTAGCGGAAATCGTCTTTCTTAGGGAAGACAACCCCAGGTTGGACGAACTTGCAATTGTCCGCTCCTCAAACCTTACCTAGATCATATCTTATTCTAAGGCGAGTTGCAACTTGCTTTTCCTTTTAAGTTGTTTTTCCTAAAACGCCGAGAATGGTGATTCCTATAAGGATTAAAGCGCTTCCAAAGAGTTTATAAATATTTGCGCTTTCATGTAAGAAAAATGTTCCGTAAAAAATTGCCAGAACATAACCTAAGGCAACCATGGGATAGGCATAACTCAATTCCCACTTTGAAATCACAACCAACCATAAAATTGAACTAATCCCGAAGCAAACAAAACCTGAAAAAATTGCCGGCGTAAATATTATTTTAAACAGCTGCTGCCAAATATTTTCTACAGAAACTCGACCATAATGTAACATTCCAACACGGAAAAGAAACTGTCCGGTTGCTCCAAGGAGGATGGAGAAAAGAGCAATTGCCAGAGAACGAAAGTCCATAACCAATGAATAAAACACTCCTTTTTACCTAAACCTAACCTTAATCGCAATAACTAACTGCGTAATGTTTTCTAAAATCCTATTATCCCCTTTTATTATGAAAATAAATCGCAACTACTTTCCATAGTTAAGCGTATATTTATAATCCGGGATAAATTTATGAAGCTGAAAATCACGCCCTTGAACGGTAACCTTGCTTCCTTCAGCCTCGACCACAAGGCCTTCACTCGCATCAGCAGAAGCTTGCCGGACACGGCTTACGGAAGAATCTTCAAACATAGTAAATATTTCATGAACAACAGTCCCAGGAGCTCCTAACTTTAAATGCAAATGCCCTGAAAAAAGAATGATCTGAGGGTAAGCATCCATGATTTTGGTCAGTTCTTCGTGCTGCATCACATATTGGGTGCGAATCGGCGAATCACTATTGGACGTATATACGGGCTGATGAAGAAATAAAAATATCGGTTTTTTCGGATCTTCATTTTCTGCAAGTTTATCCTTTAGCCATGATAACTGTCCCTCTGACAGATAAACTCCGTCGCCAATCTTACGATCAGACATCGACGATTTTTCAGAACCTAGGAAAATGAAATGATATCCTTTAATTACGCGATCTGTATAGACTTTATCCCTGCCTGCGAAATTTAAAAACCTTTGGACAGCCTGCTCATCTGTTTCTCCATTAGGAAAGGTCCCCTTGTCCCAGGCGCTTGTGCTTAACAAATGATACGCCTTATAAAATTCATGATTGCCTATTGTAAAAACGAGAGGCGTTTTTTGAGTCGGCCCTGACCGAACATTACGAATAATTCTATTTAAAGCACTATAATCTTCCGGTAAGCCATCCCCCAGATCTCCATTGACAACGATTAAATCCAAAGGTTCTTTTTGCGGATCAAGTAAATCCTCTAAAGCATTCTGCATCTTTCTTTGTACATTTTCATCGGTAGAACGAACATGTATATCGCTGATCACTGCAAAGCGTAATCCCGGATTGCTCTCTGCTTTAGAACCCGTCCCTCTTCCAAGGGCACTCTTTACCTCAGAAACCGCAGTGTTCCATGAGGTGGTATTCAGAGCTGCAAGGTCAAATAAAATTACTGCAATACCAAATAGGGCTATTGCAACTCCTATAAATAGCTTAGTAAATTTATCCATGCGTTCACCTATTCTTTAGAGAATAATTTTTATGTTTTATAATATCGATTCGTTTTAACGACTTGATATTACTTAACACATTTAGGATTTGAAAGGTAATTTCATTAAAAAAATAGAATATATTATTTATTCTTTACTCAAGGATGATAAAATATGTCTATGGTTTCTTCTGTATATTGATTGCAAAATGAAGCACCCTAGTGTGGAATCTTAAAATAAAGGGGTTAGCTCTTATGAAAAGAAATTCACTCTTTTTCTTTCTATGCATAAGCCTCGTCCTAATTGCTCTCTCCACTTCTGGATGCAGCTCTAATTCAAAGTCACAAGCAGCTCAATCACCTTCCGAAGCTTCTATTAAAAACGAAAGTAATGTAGAGAGTACCTCTGTTAAACAAGGGATCAATAATTCTCAAAATGCTGAAGATCGGTCAACAGTTAACCAAAACTCCCAAGTCTCTACGTTTTCCGAAACATCTTCTGCTTCGGCTACAGAGGCTCGCCAGAGAGTAGAAACCTTTCCCATAATCTATTACCACTCTATTAAAACGATACCGAATAACGAACTGGGTATGCCTCCTGAAGCGTTTGAAGAACAAATTTCCTATCTTGCGAAACATGGCTATCATAGTGTCTCAAGTATACAGCTTTATAACTATTACTACAAAAATGGTTCGCTTCCATCTCGCCCTATTATGATTACATTTGACGATGGATATATGGACAATTATACAACTGCTTTACCCATTCTTAAAAAGTACGGTTTTACCGCTACAGTATTTCTTATTGTAAAAAAAGTTGGCGATCCCAATTGTTTAACCTGGAAAGAGGTTAAAGAGCTTGATCAGGAAGGTTGGGATATCCAAAGTCATACTTTGACTCATCCTGATTTAACCAAAATTAGCCCTAATTTACTTAAGGAAGAATTAGTTGATTCTAAAGCGATCCTTGAAAAAGAACTGGGTAAACCCATTCAATTTTTTGCGTACCCCAGTGGGAGACATAATGATAATGTGGTTCAAGATGTAAAAAACGCAGGCTATCTTATGGCTTTTAGTACTCTTAAAGGCTGGACCGAGAAAGACATGAATCCCTTCCTAGTTCATAGAATATATTGTTATGCATCTATGGGACTTACTGAGTTTAGCCGAAGGGTAACAAATCCTCAGTACTAATATAAAGAAAAAGCTGAGTATCTCCAAATCGACTTGAGATACTCAGCTTATTTTATTCAGCAAGAATATTTTTCTTCATGAGAAACTCATCTTCAGAAATTTCCCCTCTTGCATAACGTTCTTTCAGTATGTCAAGCGCCTTGTCATTTCTTCTGAAAAATTTATGCGAGCCGTCCGTTTTATAGTCCCAGACTAAGTATAAGCCAAGCAAGAAAATCAAAATTCCGATCAATTAAGGCACCTCCTTCCTCAATCCATAAATTTAAGGATTATTTGCGGATCCATTATCATTTTGGCTCTGGGGATTTTGATTTTTAAACTTAGGGATTTGATTAAAACCTCCATTCATACCATGACGGTTGACAATCTTATGCCCAACATTGAAAGGTCCATACCCGCTGCGTTCAAAAAACCGTAATGCCATCGATCCGCCGCAAATACCTAACCCTAAAATCATAAGTAAGATTCCGCCTATGAGCTGTCTTTTCTTTTTCAAGAGAATTCCTCCTCTCACTTTAATTTGCCCTCATTATATCGCTAAATGTGATGAAGAGTCTTGGGTAAGTTATGAAAGAGTTATTAAGGTTTTATCGAGATTTTTTAAACCGCATAAAACAATAAAAAGCGTCCTCCTTTCACTGTCAAGTGGAATGGGGACGCTTGTAACGATTTGCCTAGTAAAGTAAAATTACCAACAATAAAATATTAAACAGTAAACTTGCCGACTACTTCTTGAAGCTCTGATGCCATCGCAGCTAAACTTTGGGCAGCCGAGGCAATTTGCTCCATGGAAGCTGTTTGTTCCTGTACTCCGGCAGATACAGTTTCAGCATGGGATGTCGTTTCCTTGCTCGTTGTATCAATCTTTTCTACAGAAGTTAAGATCTGTTGGCCTCCGCTTGCTATTTGTTCAAACGTAGCCGAAACTTCTTCCATTTGTGCGGAAACATTCTCAATAAGTTGAGCAATCTCAGTGAAAGATTGCCCAGCGATATTAACAACTTCCATTCCTTCTTTTACATTATTAACTTCCTCTTCCATTGCTGTTACTGCTAAATTAATATGACTGTTGTTTTGATGGATCAGCGCAGAAATTTTAGTTGTAGCTTCACGGGATTGTTCAGCAAGCTTTCGAACTTCCTCTGCAACAACAGCAAATCCTCTGCCCTGTTCGCCCGCCCTGGCGGCTTCAATAGCAGCATTAAGCGCCAGCAAATTGGTTTGTTCTGCTATTCCAGTGATGAATTGAACAATGCCGCTAATTTCTTCAGAACTCGCGGATAGCTCGGCTATCCTTCGCTGAACGGCATCGTTTCCCTCACTAATACTATTCATCTGCTGAATAACCCGATTCAAGGCTTCTTGTCCGGCATGAGTCGTTGTTAACGTTTTAGCCATGTAATCCGTTATCTCACTGCTGTTGGCAGCTACCTCCTGATTGCTTGCCGATATTTGTTGAATTGCAGACAGTGTTTCATCAATTGCAGTCGTTTGTTTTTGAGCACCTTCCGCAACACTTTCAATAGCTTGCGCTACATGATTCGTTGCCTCCGTATTCCCCTCTGTAATGGCACTTAATTCTTCAGATGACGCAGCGACTTGTTCTGAAGACTTCGTAACACGCTTAACCAATTCATCTAACTGTTCTTTCATCACATTGAAGCTCTCAGCTAAATGTCCGGCTTCATCATGGCTCTTAACAACAATATCTGCGGCGGATAGATCCCCAGTCGCCACTTTTTCGACGCTCGCGAGAACGGTTTTAATGGAATTAGCAATTAAATTTGCAATTAAGTACCCAAGAAGAACTCCCAATATTGTCGCTATAATCGATATGGAAATAATAATCGTATTGGCTTTTGTATTGTTCGCTTCATTTTGCGTATTAGAAGCGTCTGCCTCTTTAACCGTAAAATCAGTTAGTTTATCAAAGCAATCATTTATTGTATCCAGATGAGCTTCAGCATTGTTTTTAAAATATTCGTAAGCTCCTTTGGAATCACCCTGATTTGCAATATCAACTGCTTTTTGCCGTTCCGTCCGATATGCGGCTAATTCTTTATCGATCTCAGCCAACCTTTCTTTTTCATAGGAAGCCGAAGCTAATTCCCTGTAGGATTTATAACTCTTATCAAAATTGCCTGAGGTTGTTTCCATCTCTGCCCGCAATTTTTGTTGAGTCACTTTATCTTGTACTAAAAGATAATGATAAAATGCTGACTCACTAGCCTTAGATTGGGCTCGAGCATCATTTAGGTATTCTACTGACATTAAAGAATCGGAATACAATGAAGTCATTTCAATCTTTGCTTTATAGTTATAATAATAGCCCGTAAAACCAACGGCTACAATAAACACGGCCATTAAAACAACAAGTGATAAAATTTTTGTCCTAATCTTCCAGTTTCTAAACCAATCCATCAAGCTTCATCCTCTTTCTGGCTTTCTGCAATAACAATTACCTTTTCAAGAAACAGTTGAACTAAATGCGGATCAAACTGTGTACCCGCATTGTCTTGCAGTTCTTTTACTGCTATTTCTTTAGGCAATGCTTTTCGATAGCTTCGTTCATTCGTCATCGCATCATAGGTATCCGCAATTGCACTAATTCGTGCATAAAGGGGGATAGCTGTACCTTTTAATCCTTTTGGATATCCCTTGCCATCCCAACGCTCGTGATGAGCTAAGATGTTTTCTGCTATATCGACCATACCATTGAAGGTGCAGAGAATCCTATAACCTATTTCCGGATGCTGTTTGATTTTTTGCCATTCCTCCTCAGTCAGTTTTCCGGGTTTGTTGAGAATCTCACGATCAATCCCAACTTTTCCGATATCATGGAACAAGGCAGCACATTTTAAGGTGACGATTTCTTCATCTGATAAACCTATTACGTTCCCCATTTCTTGACATAGTTTTGAAACACGCCGACAGTGCTCTTCCTCTCTTCTATTTATTTCATAGAACTTTTTATCTATAGTCTTAATATTTTCTGCACGCTGATATGAACTCTCAGCCAGCTTTGTTTTTGACATATATATTCTCCTTTGAATTATTGGGATATAGTATAATAATAATAATGATAATTATTATTGTTTAAAAATTAGTTCTATATGGAATAATTCTATATAGAACTAATTTTAACTATATATCATTTTATCAAAATTATTTTCCTAGATAAATGTACTAACTGTCCCAAATAATGAGTGAGAAGTGATTTAAAATGGAAAAAATGAATAATATCGACAATTTCCGAAGTATCTTAGAGTTTTATAATCGAATACGGCAAATCTCAAGAAATATTGAAATTGCAAGAGATAAACTAGTAAAAGACTTTAATCTGTCTGGAGCGCATTTCTTCTTACTTTGTAATGTTTGGCTTAAAGAAAAGTGCAATTATACAGAACTTGCAAAGGAAAGCGGGCTAGCCAAAAATACTGTATCAATTCTAGTTAAGCCCTTAATCAAGCAAAATCTATTAGTACAAATACTTGAACCTAAGGACGCTCGGATAATCCAACTAACATTAAGCCCAAAGGGGGAAGAACTAATACTCAAGATTTTTGAAAGTATAACCGTAACCCGTTCTGAAAGCCTAAAATCTCTATCGGAAAGACTACATTCTCCGAATGGTGAAGATATTTTATCCCAGCTCCGATTTGTACTCGATTTCTGGGAAAAGTAATCTAGCGCAAAAATAAAAAGACTTTTCAGGTCATTTAGAGCCTAAAAAGTCTTTTTATTTTTAAAATCTAGTTTTTTAAGAGAATGCGAAGCCAACCATAAGCCGGGTTTTGTTCCTTCCTTACGGAAGGTGATGATCATCTATCTAGGACCGCTGTTGCCAACGGCCTCATGCGACCTTACCCGGGGACGAAACGGGCCGTTTCACAGTCCCCCTATTCGGTCTTGCTCCAGGTGGGGTTTGCAGGGCCAGCCTGTCACCAGACTGCCGGTGAGCTCTTACCTCGCCTTTCCACCCTTACCTAAGTGTTTACGAACACCCAGGCGGTATATCTCTGTTGCACTTTCCTTGGGGTCTCCCCCACTGGACGTTATCCAGCACCTTACCCTATGGAGCCCGGACTTTCCTCAGAGGCAGCCTTTCGACTCTTGCCTCCGCGATCATCCAGTTGACTTCGCTTCATTATCTTACTTTAAATTTAAGATTTGGTCAAATTATTCTTAATAGTTAACTTACCAAACAAAACCTAATCTAGCGTTATTCACAAATTAATCAACAATTTATTAGAGTTGTTCACTTTCATCGTCAATTATCCACAGATTATTCAAGTGTTATACACAATTTGTGGATAATTTTAATTAAAATAGCCCGTTTTTAATCCCACGGAGAATGCATATTACAGCTTATCATAATTTCTAAATCACTTAAATTTTTCTCTGTTTTTAAATAGTCTGCTAATGTCTTGATCATCGGTATCTCACTTGTATAATGACCAATATCCAGCACTGCCATACCTGCTTCTTTGGCATCTAAGGCTTCATGGTGATCAACATCCCCGGTAATAAGAAGATCCGCTCCTTTAAAGAGTGCTTTCGGAATAAAGCTTCCTCCGCTCCCATTGACTATCGCTATTTTTCGTATTTTTTTACCCGGTTTACCTGCCACTCGAAATGCGTTAACTTGCTTTTCAATCCCGATTTGAATTCGTAACGTTTCAAAATATTTCTTAACCTTATTTACAACACTTTCTAATGGCTCCGAAGCAGGTAAATAGCCGATTACTCCATAACCGCGGTCTTCGTTTACAAAGGCTGCTAATACTTCCATTCGTTCTAAACCAAGGCTATTCCCAATTGTCCAACTGGAAGAATAAATGGATTGATCTAAATTTGTATGCGCAGCATAATATCCAATTTCAGCTTTCAATAGTTGAATAGGGATTTGTGCTTGTAGATTATCTGATCTTAAATTTTTTAGCGGCTTAAACATGATCGGATGATGAGCCAGGATCAGCTGCGCTTTCCGTTCCTTTGCCTCTTCCACTACTTCATGCGTTGCATCAAGCGTAAGTATGATCCGTTCAACTCGTCTTGCTGAATCCCCCACTAATAGTCCGACATTATCCCAATCTTCTGCCCAGGATTTGGGGGCAATTTTCTCAATTGTTTGAGCGATCAGTCCGACGGAAACAGCCATTTTTTCATCTCCTCCAATAAAGTGCAGACTATTTCTTGTTGATGCATTTTTATTTGAACTTCTTCCTTTAGGGATTTTTTCATCTCAGTAATTGCTTTGCGCAGAGGCTCGGTCTGTTCTAGGAATAGTTGTTCTAATTCAGGGATAGAGCTCTCTAAATTAAGAGGTCCGATCTTCCAAAAAATTCGCTCGAAAGCAGCCTGTATCTCTTTCTTAAATACCTGCTTATTTTGAAGATTAACCCTTTGATAAACACGTTTAAGCCATTGATCCTTGAGTTCACTCAGTTCCTTAAGCCTTTTTCCTTCAAACCGGGAAAAAACAATAACTCCATAGATACGTCCTTCTTCAGCAAGCAATTGTTCATCTTGAAGAAGCCAGCCTGAATCGAGCAAAGATTTTCGCACTTTTCCTTCCGCCCCCTGGGGCTGAAGAACCAAGGTTCCAACCTGAGCTAAGACATCCGGACTCGCGCTAAAAATGTCCAGCATTGTGTTTCCGCCCATACCCGCTAAAGTTAAGGCATCGACTTCCCCAAGCTGAATAGGTTTAAGCCCATCACCCAAACGCACATCAATCCATTGATCCAACCCGCGCGAATGAATCGCTGCTTGTGCAGATTGATATGGCCCTTCATGGACATCCACAGCTATAGCTTGAGCAATTTTTTTATTTTCCCATAAAAAAATGGGCAAATAAGCATGATCAGTTCCAATATCTCCTAGTTTAGCCTGATCAGGCACAAAAGAAGCAACAAGGAGTAATCTTGGTCCTAAATCAATGGTTTCTTGCATAATCCACCTCTTAATTACTCATTAAATACCTGCAGCATTGTTCGCTGCAGTTCTTCATTATTTTGACATTCAAAATATTCATTTTAAAATTCAAATTTCTAAATTCCAATAATTAAAAGATGACCTGCAGCCGGCTTATTATACTACATTATAGGCAAAAAAGAAAATTTACAGTCATCTAAGATAGACCTAGAATAAAAAGACTAGGATAAACAGACCTGACTCCGGATTGAGTTTAATTTAGTGCTATTGTTGTTATACAGATTTACGAAAGCTTCAACCAAAACCGGATCAAATTGAGTACCGGAGCCTTTCTGCAGCTCCGAGCAGGCTTTCTCAAATGTTCCTGCGGAACGATAAGGGCGGCTGGAGGTGATCGCGTCAACTGTATCCGCTATGCTCACAAGACGAGCCAGAAATGGGATTTTTTCACCGCTTAAAGCGTCCGGATACCCTTTTCCATCATAATGTTCATGATGATATCTAATAATCGGTAAAATCTCTTTAGCAAAGTTTAGTTTGGAACAAATGGCTTCTCCCCGCTCAGGATGGGATTTCATAATGGCCCATTCTTCATGATCTAAGGCACTGGGCTTGTTTAAGATCGCGTCAGGTATACCAATTTTGCCAATGTCATGTAAAATTGATGCACGGTTGATATTCAATTGATCCTCTTCGCTTAAATTTAAGTATTTTGCAATTTCTACAGCATAGTCCGCAACCCGTTCTGAATGTCCGCTTGAATACGAATCCTTAGATTCAAGAGCAAGGGCCAGAGTGAAAATGATGTTCTGCGATTCATCAAGTGCTAAAAGTGATTCCTGAAGCTTTTGATTCGTTGCCGTAAGTTGCAGATTCGTTGATTCTAATTCGCATTTTTGTCGCTCGATTGTTATTTTACTCAGGAAATCTTTAACTTTAATATTGTAAAGAACGATTGAAAGAAACCATGCCACCAAGACAAGTATTGTCCCATTAATATAATGTCCACTTAAGATTTCCCGATTTTTTTGAACAAATGTAATTCCTATAATAAAAACTAAATAATTGATGAAATAGAGTCCCATACTCGTTAAAGGTCTAAAATTAGTCATTACGGCAATTAAGAAAGCCCCAATAACAAATACTGAAATCTCACCATGAATAAGTTGATCAATGATTGAAGTCACTGTGGAATCTAAAAACAAAAAATAAGCAAAAAACATGATAAAAAATTGCTTTGATTTCACATCGGTATTGATATTTTTATGTTTGTATAAGTAAAGCAGCAAAATCAAGGGGACAAGCACCATTAAAATATGTGTGCAAAAGAGGTACTTTGTCCCTGGCATCCAAAGACCTTTTTGCTTATTAATGATATCTAAAGGCACTAAAAACAGAGAAATAACTAATAGTACTATATTTACCTTTTTTGACCTTTCAAAGTTTAAATCACAAAGTTCTATTTTTAATTCATTAATTTCACCTTTAGGTATTTTAACCATCATATTTTTAGTTATGAATTTAAAGATCCCTTTATTATTATTTAAGGACATATTTCACCCTTACTTTTTTAAAATTAAGTAAAGTGTATTACCTTTAAAAAACTTATTATAAAATTCTACACAAAAAATGAATTATCCCCACAATACACTTTCATTTGTATTCTACATGTCCCTGCAGCAAACATCAATAGGAAAGTAGGCCTACAAATTTTATTTAACTTGAGTTATAAAACCCATTTCACTCATATTATTTAACACTTTAATGACATATTCCTCAGTTATTTCAGGCCACTCAAAACCGGTTCGAATTAGACCATTAATTGTAAAGGTTGAGTCTACGGTTATAGTATTAGTGTAATTCAATTTCTTATTGATACTTAGATCGGAAACAAGACCGCTTAATTTTTCTTTACCTTCTTTCGTCTGTGAAAGCTGTGCTATATAAGCATCGTATTCCGTGCTGGGTAAAATTTGAACCGGTATATCTAAGGCTTTTAGACAGTTAATGAGTTCGCCGGCTCTAATTCTGTTATGATTTAACATATGAAATACCCAACCGCTTGTATGGTTTACCTTAATGATATTTACAATTCCTTTGGCACAGCAGTCTACTGGGGTAAATTCGATACTTTGATCAAGAAAACTTTCCGGAACTACCCCTAAGGATATGAGTGAGCGAATTCTGCGGTAAAAAGCATTCTGTTCAATATTGTGCTGAAATTTACCATCCTGGTAACGGCCTGTTACGATACCCACTCTAAAAATAGCGGCCTGTAAGCCTCGATTCTCAGATTTATATATTAGATTCTCCGCTTCAAATTTACTCCTGATATAAACGTTAATTTTATAATCTTGTCCGATATAAAAATCTTCTTCAGTAAAGATTTTTGGAGCTTGAGTTTGGTCGGCTAAAAAATCGCCCGATATACTCACCGTAGATATATGATTTAGTTTTTTGTTAAATTTTAAACAGAAATCAATAACTTCTTGAGTTCCTTGAACATTCGTTTTCTCAAACTCGCTATAATTACCATAATGCTTTACCAGCGCCCCGCTATGAACTACTGTCTTAACTTTTTGAGCTAAATTATCATAAGCTTCGTCGCTTAAACCAAATTGCTTTAAGGAAATATCGCCTTCAACGACAATAATCCTATTTTTACTGGACATCGAAAGTGAGGGGAAATAATAGTCTAAAAATCTTTCAAGTCTTAATTTAGCTTGATCCCCCCGTACCAAACAGTAAACATTCATATGGGTTTGATCCAACAACTCTTGAAGAAGGTGTATTCCCAAGAAACCTGTCGCCCCTGTTAAAAGTACGTTACCTATATTAACAGGCTCGAATATTATTTCTTTTGGTTTTACTCTGCTGGAAATAAATATATCTTCTTCATCTTTTTTATCTTCCTTGCCCTGACCCGTAATCTTTGCTGAAAGCTGCCGTATTGTTGGGCATTCATAAAAATCTTGGGCATTGAGTTTCCATTCATAAGCTAAGGCACCTGACATAATTTCGAGGATAGTTAATGAGTCTCCACCTAAGACAAACAAATTATCATCAATTCCGATGACTTCCATTTCAAGTGCTTCTGCCCATAAACGGGCCATTTTCCCTTCCAGATCACTTCTAGGAGCTATATAAGCAGGCTTTAAATGGCCCAAATCGATTTCGTTAGGTTCAGGCAAGGCCCGGCGGTTAATCTTGCCATTTGGAGTTAATGGCATAACGTTAAGCCAGGTAAAACCTGCCGGAACCATATAGCTGGGTAAATATTTTAAGATATGGGAGACTAATTCTCCGTGACTTGGCTTTACCTCATCCGTTGGGATAAGGTAAGCCATTAAATGTTTTTTGCCTGTTTTATCTTCTTTAACGGCTATAACTGCTTCACCAATCGCAGGATGCTGGATTAAGCATGCTTCGATTTCCTCCACTTCAATCCTAAGTCCCCTGATTTTTACTTGATTATCATTACGGCCTAAACATTCTATTTCACCATTTTTAAGCCAACGCCCTAAATCCCCTGTTCGGTACATCATCTTGTCAGGGAGATATGGATTAGCCAGGAAGCGTTCTTTCGTCAATTCAGGATTATTTAAATAGCCAAGTGAAACTCCGTCTCCAGAAATGAAAATTTCACCCACTGATCCTAGGGTTACAGGTACAAAATTCTCATCTAGAATATAAATTTGTGTGTTGTCTACCGGTTTTCCAATGGTCATTTTTTCTGAGCGGGTAACATTAGTAAAGGTGGACCATACCGTCGTCTCTGTTGGGCCGTATAGATTATAGATTTCTGCATGAGTCACGGATTTCAGCTGCGGCAATAACTGTGCTGGGAATGCCTCCCCAGTAATTAAAAGATGAGATAAATCTTTTAAGCACTCTCTGCCATGCTCTTCACTTAAAATCAGCTTCATGCGCGACGGTGTGGCCTGAAGAACCTTAACTTGGTGTTTAGCCATAAGGCCGAAAAGATATCTCGGTATTGTTTGTTCTTCCTCATTGGCGATAATGACCTTCATTCCTTGCGTCAGGGGCATAATCGTGTCCCCAAAGAAAATATCAAAGGACATTGTAGTTATGGATACAATGGTTTGATTTTTAAAATCCAGACTACGTACAATGCAATTAACAAGATTGCATAAAGCCCGATGCTGAACCATAACGCCTTTAGGCTTGCCTGTCGAACCCGAAGTAAAAAGCACATAGGCTAAATCTTCTGGGTTGGCTTTTTGATCCTTATCAAGGTTTTCTTGAGCACCCGTATAAATAGTCGGGTTGGTTAAGGAAATATCAGCAAATTCACAATTTCCGTGGGAACGCATTTCCGGATTATCTATATTCGTAAGCACTAGTTGCGTACGACTTTGTTCAAGCATATAGGCTATTCTTTCACCAGGATAGCCTGGATCAATCGGCAAATAGGCTGCACCGGCCTTAAGAATCCCCAGTATACCAATGACCATCTCTAATGATCTGTTAACCATTAAACCGATTATTGAGTTACGTGTGATCCCTTTATTTCGAATATAACGGGCAAGCTGATTTGCTCTTTCATTAAGTTCAGAGTAACTTAATTCTTTGTCGCCAAATACTATTGCAGTGTGATTCGGTGTTTTAATAACCTGGTCCTCAAACAACTCAGATACGCTCTTTATGTGATAAGGCCTCTCTGCAGGATTAAACGCATCTAGCAACTCATGCAACTCGCCCTGAGATAACATCTGCAGCTCAGATAGCTTTTTAGTCGGATTTTCTAAGGCGTCCGTCAACAGATTACAAATATTGTTATGCATTTGTTCAATATCATTCTCGTTAAAGACTTCAATCAGATAATCATAATCCAGTACCGGCAAGCCTGTTTCCGCCCAATCGCTGACGCCGATCGACAACGAGTTGGGCTGAGCACCAGGATAATTCCAAATTCCTTCATACTCAATAACAGAATCCAGTTTGACATTCCAATAATTCAGAGTGACATCCACCAGGGTCCCGGAAAAATGATGCTTTTCCCGAAAATCTTTGAGTATGTAACTATACGGATAACGTTGATTACGCATGAACTTTTTTAGCTCTTGGTAAGACGTATTGACAAAAGTCAAAAAGTCAAAACTTGGCTCAACATAAATTCTAGTCGGTATATTGTTCATAAACATACCTGCCGTATTCTTTTCAACCTTGCCTGATCGATTCAAAATAGGTGTTTCAATCGCGATATCTTTCTTATTCGTCCTTTTTGAAAGATATAACGCAAGAAGCGCATAAAAAACACTAAATTCCGAAACTTTATTAGAATTACAAAAGCTATGAAGTTTGGAGCTCAATGACGGAGATAAAGCATGGCTTTTTCTTTTTCCAGTCAAGCTTTTAAACCCTTTGTTATCCGTCATTGATATAAACTCAGGAACGGTTTCAAAAACCCCCGACCAGAAATTCTTATGTTTTTCAAAACGTTCTGAAGTTAAATATTGCTGTTCATCAAGAATGTGGTCTATAAAGGATGGTTCTTCACCCGTATCCGGGTGAACACCCTGCAAAAGCTGCCAATACTCTTTCATCGTCTTTCTGATAACCAGCACGAATCCCCAAGCATCTGTAATCATGTGATGGAATTTAAAGTAACAGATATTCTTTTGTTCTTCTAACTTTATCATAGCGAAATAAAAAAGCTCATTTTCAATTAAAGCAAACGGGGTTACAGTCATCTTCTGTTCCCATTCTTTATAATCCTTCTCACCATTCTCATAGCTAAAATCTAATACGTCAAAATTTTTAGGAACAAAGTCCGAAAAATATTGTTGTGGTGTTGAACCCGAATTAATTAATCGAATACGAAGAGCATCGTTATTTTTTATGACCAAGTTAAGGGCTTCATTCATTAAACCAAAATCTAATTTATCATATATGATCGTAGTCGCTGAGGAAATAGCCTGACTCGTACCGGGATAAAGATTATCAGCAACCCATATTGACTTCTGTGCATTTGTTAAAGGATATAGCTTCGCCATTTTTATTCCTCCAAATCTAAAAATAATCCCAGGTACTTAAAATTAAACGGTAATCGTAAATAACTCCATTTAATCTTAATTTAGAATTTAATAAAATATGAAATATTAACTACTTTTCGACATGTGTTTTATAAATCCTTCCAATTAACTAATAAAAGGAAATTTTAAAATCTGCTAAAATACTTTCTTATAATAAAAAAGCACCTTCCCATAAAGGGAAAGCGCTATAAAAACTTAATTAGATAAAACTGCACATAAGCAAAATGGTTAAAAATAAAAAAGGCCTAAAGCCTTTTATTTCTGGTGGGCGATACCGGGATCGAACCGATGACCTCATCCGTGTGAAGGATGCGCTCTCCCGACTGAGCCAATCGCCCACATCATGATCTGTGTTTGGTGACCCGTACGGGATTCGAACCCGTGTAGCCGCCGTGAAAGGGCGGTGTCTTAAGCCTCTTGACCAACGGGCCATGAAATATTCAGATGGTGGGCCCACTAGGGTTCGAACCTAGGACCAACCGGTTATGAGCCGGCAGCTCTACCGCTGAGCTATGGGCCCGGATAAGGAATAAAAAAAATGGCTCCCCGAGTAGGACTCGAACCTACAACCTACCGGTTAACAGCCGGTTGCTCCACCATTGAGCTATCGAGGAATGGCCTTTGCATGGATTATTATACGCAAAACACTTTTTATAGTCAAGCTTTAAGCAGTTAAAAATCAATAATTTTTTGGTTTCCGAAATTTTTACGAAAAATCTATTAGAAATTTCTAAAAAAGCTATTCCTTAAAAAAAACATTCCAAATTTAATTCTGCCTGTAATTAAATAGAATTCTGCCTTCAAATAAAGATATTTTAATAAGAATAAATAATAGGCTCTACCTTAGTTTTTAGGTAGAGCCAGCTTTTTATTCAGATACTTTTTATTCAAGATAATCTTTAAGTTTTTTACTACGGCTGGGATGACGGAGTTTCCGAAGTGCTTTTGCTTCGATCTGACGAATCCGTTCACGTGTAACTCCAAATTCCTGCCCTACTTCTTCCAAAGTCCGAGTTCTGCCATCATCGAGACCAAAACGCAGCCGCAAGACCTTTTCCTCACGAGGTGTGAGTGTTTCTAAAACCTCCTCCAACTGCTCTTTAAGAAGAATAAAGGAAGCAGCTTCCGAGGGAGCCGGTGCATCTTCGTCTGGAATAAAATCTCCCAAATGCGAGTCTTCTTCTTCACCAATTGGAGTTTCCAAAGAAACCGGCTCTTGAGCAATTTTCATAATTTCACGTACGCGTTCTACGGGAATATCCATTTGAACTGCGATTTCTTCAGGTGCAGGTTCACGTCCTAACTCTTGCAGAAGTTGGCGGGAAATCCGAATCAGTTTATTGATCGTTTCAACCATATGAACAGGTATACGAATAGTCCGAGCCTGATCAGCAATTGCACGCGTAATTGCCTGGCGAATCCACCATGTCGCATAGGTAGAGAACTTATAACCTTTAGTATAATCAAATTTTTCAACTGCTTTAATCAGTCCTAAATTTCCTTCTTGAATCAAATCCAGGAAAAGCATACCCCGACCGACATAACGTTTAGCAATACTTACAACAAGGCGAAGATTCGCTTCCGCTAACCGCCGTTTAGCGCCTTCATCTCCCTGCTCCATTCTTTTAGCAAGATCGATTTCTTCCTCAGCTGTCAGCAAAGGAACCCGGCCAATTTCCTTTAAATACATGCGGACAGGATCATCAATTCCTACCCCTTCCGGTACGGTAAGATCAACATCCGTGTCTTCTGCGGCACCCGCATCTTCTCCATCATCGCTTAGATCATCATCCGTGGTTTTTTCTAAAACTTCTTCCTCTTCTTCCGGTACGGGTATTACCTCAATACCCATACGGCCAAGCTGCTCATATACTTCATCTATTTGGTCGGTTGTGAGCTCAATTCCTTGGAGAGCATCCATTATTTCACGGTACGTAAGGGAACCCTTCTTTTTTCCGATTTGAATGAGTTCCTTAACCGCTTCGACCCGTAATTGTTCCTCATTCATGGGTTCCGTACCTTCCTTTGGAGTCTGTTTTTGCGTGCTCATAACCTTACTTTTCGCCACTTCTTAACCGCTCTCCTATCTCTTTTAACAGGGCCATTGCCCCTGCCATATCACCGGATTTTTCTAAAGCGACCATACGGGTTTGCAATTCTTCTACAGTTTCTTCCGATCGTATGGACCGGATTTGACGTAAACAATCCTGAAAAAGTTTCTCGGGCTGGGACACATCTGTCTCTTCAACCATAATATTCGCGATTTGGCTTTGTAATTCTTCCGATACTTGAATCGGAATTCCCGCTCCGTTTTGAAGTTGAACTTCTTCAAGCGAATCAAAAAGTTGCTTATGGATAGGAACTTTCCAAAAGTCCTTGCCGAGTTCCGCTTCAACTTGAGCGACAGATACTGACTGTTCCAGCAAAAGGCGTAGAAGAATTCGTTCTGCCCGAAAGACAGCATTAGGAACCGTAATGGCAGAAGGAACAGGATTTACATACCTATTGATATTATCTCTGTTTTTTACAGAAATATCCTGGTTTTCCTGAAAATATTCATTTTCATGTCGATCCTTTGACTTTTTCCTGTCTTTACTCTCAATTTCTTGCTGAATTGCTTCCAAAGTAAGACCAAGTTCTAAACTTAAAAAGCGTTCATATCCTTCACGTTCAACCGGACTCGACACCTTGATTATATCTGCGGCCAAAGCACTGACCAGTTCTCTTTTTTCGGGTGCGCTGTGTACGGTGTGCTCTTGAATATAAACGTAATACTTAAATTCAATATAAGGTTTAGCTTGATCTAACGCTTTCTTAAATTGTTCGGTACCCTGAGCCTTTAAAAATTCATCTGGATCTTTAGCCCCAACTAAACTTAAAACATCGACCCGAAAACCAGCTTCCCTTAATATTTCACCCGCCCGAAGCGTGGCTTGAACACCTGGTTTATCAGAGTCATAGACTACAACAATTCGTTGTGTGTAACGTCTAAGCAGCTTTGCCTGATCTTTAGTCAAAGCTGTTCCCAAAGAGGCAACTGCATTAGTAAAGCCTGCTCTCTGCAAAGCAATTACATCCATGTAACCTTCCGCCAACAAGGCAAATCCGTATTCGCGAATTCCTTGATAAGCTCGGTTCATCCCAAATAAATGATGTCTTTTGCTAAAAAAAGCAGTCTCCGGAGAGTTCAAGTATTTCGGTAAGGAATCGTCGAGGACGCGACCGCCAAAGGCAACTGTTTTTTGACGAGAATCTGAGATGGCAAAAATAATGCGGTTACGGAAACGGTCATAATACCCCCGGTTTCCTTTTCCCTCCTGTCCTTCCCGTTCAATGGCCAAGCCAACTTCAGCAAGCTCATGAGGGTTAACCCCTCGAGTTGAAAGAGCTTCGATCAATCCATTCCAACGGTCAGGTGCATATCCGAGGCGAAAAGCCTTCATTGTATCAGGGTCGACTCCCCGCTTTGCAAAATATTGCCGTCCCAATTCACCTTCCGGGCGATTCATAAGAATATCATGAAAGTAAGCTGTAGCCCATTCATGAATCTCTTCCCAACGATGTCGACGGGCTTGCAGCTCTTTTTCCCGCGGTGATAATTCTTTTTCGGGTAACATAATCCCGTATTTCTGGGCTAAATGTTCGAGCACTTCGGGAAAAGTCCAGTTCTCTTTTTTCATGAGAAAATGAAACGCATTCCCCCCCGTATGACAACCAAAACAATAAAACATCTGTTTATCGGGTGTCACGGTAAAGCTCGGAGTTTTTTCTGAATGGAAAGGACATAACCCTAAATAATTTTTTCCTTTACGCTGTAAAGGAACATACTGAGATATAATTTCTACAATATCAGTGTGTATTCTTATGTCTTCAACGACATCTTCTGGAATTCTATAGTCCACGGACCGTTGTTCGCCACCCTGTCACATTTTCTTGAGAATGTCAAGACTTGTATAGAATTCTTCGCCAAAAAGTCGTGGAATCCTCTTTTTGTCTCCATGAATATGTAGAATTATATCTTACTTATATGAAACGAATTATTTCACGACTCTAAATATTCTCCCCTGGTTTCATTTTTCCTTCCTATTTCGACTTATTTTTGATTTTAGCCTTTGACTGATTTCCCCTAGGAACGAACTTATCTTTTCGTAAGGTTTAAATCATGATAGAATAAGCTTGGAATCTTTGTACACAGCATAATGGAAAGGTGGTAAGTTCATGATACATACTTTAGTAAAAAAAACCCGGCCTTTCGCCTTAATTCTTATAGCCTTACTTGTACTACTGACCGGATTAACGGGTTGCGGTTCAAATACCGTAAAGACACAATCTAATGCTTCCGTAACTCCAAGTGATTCAGGCTCAGCCAACAATTCCTCATCCGGAAATACGTCATCCACTGGTTCATCTTCAGCTACTTCGGTCAAAGTAACTCTTTATTTCCCCGCACCTGATGCAAGCGGGCTTGTACCTGTCGAGCGAACTGTAACCGTGGCCAACGACGAAATTATTAAGGCTATGTTTAGTGAATTAAGCAACCCGCCTTCAGGTCTTGAGCCAGCTTTGCCAAAAGGTACCGAGCTTTTAAGCGCAACGGTTAAGGATGGAATCGCTACTATCAATCTTTCCAAACAATTCAAATCGAACTTCTCAGGCGGTGCTACTGGAGAACAATTAATCCTTTATAGCATTGTTGACACTTTAACAACACTTTCAAACGTCAAAAGTGTTCAATTCCTCTTAGATGGGGCACAAACCGTAACAATTTTAAAAGAATTTGACACTTCGTCTCCTCTTAAGCGCAATGAAAGCTTAATACGCAAACTTTAGCTATAAAAATTTAGCTATAGTTAATGTGTTGTTCTTAGCTTGTAAATTATGAATAGGTATCTGATACAGTATAAAAATATAGTATAAATAGATATATGCACCTAAATTTTAAAGCATTACGTCCGTCTATTCAGACCAGGCGTAATGCTTTTTGTTCTAAAATACTGAGTAAAACTGCTGCTCCGATTGCTCGGGCCTTATCCGATATGGTCCAGCAGTATTCTTTTTCTTCGCGAGGATCAATATCTCCAATTTTAATATAGGAAGCAACATAAGTTCCAGTCTGTATCAACCCCCGTACTATGCCCCCGAGAGGCGAAAGAACGGAATCTTGCCGTTGTTCCCCCTCAATGATTCCTAGAACATCTCCACGGGCTACCCGTTCGCCAATTTTTCGAGCTGCCCGAAAAGTTCCTGCTTGAGAGGAATAAACGACCCGTTCCCAGTTGTATCCAGCAACATCTCCCGGCACTCCGGTATTGGGTTCAGCTGTGCCTTCTAAAATAATTCGCCCTAAATTATGCCCTCGATTGGTTTCGATCACAACATGAACATCTTTACCTGCCGTGAACCCTGGTCCCAAGCCGATTGTTAAGGGTGCCATATCACGGCAGGTTCCCAAATTTCGTTTGGCCATTATCGCATCCACAAGAATCGCAGGCTGGAATTTCTTCAGACACGTTAGTTCCGGATCAACTAAAATAGGGATTCCTCCTGCTGCCCATTTATCTTCAAATTGATCTGCGCTAGTGACATGATAAGCTGTAATCCTTTCAACAGTCCATCGCCTTTCTTCTGCTGCAGCTGCAGTTCCGTAACTGACCGGCCAGCGAACCATTAAGGGCTGTTCAACCTCTGTCATGATTACACGAAAGCCTGCTTTTACTAAAGCCCAGGCTACTCCGCTGGCTTGTTCCCCCGCGCCGCGAATCAGTACCATAGGTCCTGTAAGTTGTCGCAATCTATTCATCTTCTCATCCTTAAATTTTCTCTTATCCTAAAAGTTACCCTGCGGAGGTGTATACATTGCAGGTTCTATATAAACCTTCATAATTCCGCCGCATACCATTCCCTCTTCTTCAGCTGCTTCATGGGTTAAATTGATATCAACTATCGTTGGCTCTCCTTGATCGATGACATGAAGAGCGTGCTGAAGGACTTCGGCTTCACTGCTTCCCCCGCCGATTGTACCGATAGCCCTTCCATCATGAAAAACTAGGACTTGTGCTCCAGCCTTACGAGGAACAGAACCTGAAGTAGAAATAATTGTAGCTACAGCAGCAGAATTCAAGGTGGCATTTAACCTGTCGTCTAAAGATGTTTCCTCATTGAATTTTATCATTGACTCGAGTACTTTATTATCCATTAATTTTTTTCTTCCTTTACCCTAATTAGACTTATATCTTTTAAACTTTTCGCTTCTAGATCCCTGCTCTCTCCATAACGCTTAACCATCATAATTTCAGTAAGAATACTCATGGCTATTTCCTCAGGAGTTTGAGCGCCTATATCAAGTCCGATCGGTGAATGAACGGTTCTAAGCTGCTCTGCGGAGATCCCCTCATCTTGGAGTGCATTCATAATCGCGGATATTTTTTTCCGGCTTCCAATCATTCCGACATAAGCAGGCCTTTCAGGGCTCTTAAGTACACTTCCTAAGCACACTTTATCATAATGATGTCCCCGCGTCACAATAACAATGAATGTGTTAACATCAAAAGTTAATTGTTCAATTGCTTTTTCGAAGTCCTCGCAGATAACTTCATCAGCTTCTCCAAAACGAAAAAAATTAGCAAAAGAAGACCGGTCATCAACTACCATAACTTGAAAATCCAAAAACTTTCCGAGCTTTGCGAGCGGAAGAGCGATATGTCCTCCTCCTAATATAATTAATTGTGTCTTCGGGTAGATAGGATCGATAAAAAGCGTCAATTGCGCGGCTAAAGATAAGTTCAGCAGGTCTGCGATATCAATATTGATGCTCTGAGGGACTTTGCTCTGAATAATCTTTAGGAGTTCATTTTGGATTCGTATAAAAACATCCTTATTAATATAGCCTTCAATAATTTCTCCAGCTTCATTCACAAGTAACTTTGTTCCTGTCGGGCAAAGCTTCGGATCTCCAGCAATAACGATTATGCTGGCACCAACCTGATGATTTTCAACCATTTCCATGAGCTTAGCGTAAATATTTGGCATGAGCAATTCCATCCTTATCCTATTGCATATACGGTGTCCCCCTCAAGGGTAAACTCAAACGCAGTTTTCCGTCAAGTTTTTTATAAGCTCCGGCAACAGCGGCGGCAACAGGAATTGAGGAGATCTCGCCTACACCTTTTGCTCCATACGCGAGCGGCGAAGGATTATTTTCAATAATAACAGGCTCAATTTCAGGCCTATCCGTGGAACGCAAGAGTCCCAAAGTCCCATACTTCACGGCCGGCACTCCCTTCTTTAATGGGAAATGCTCCCGAAGGGCGTAGCCTAACCCCATTGTTACGCCTCCTTCAATTTGACCTTCCAGTGCTAGAGGATTAATCGCTCGGCCGCTGTCATGTGCAGCAATAACTTTTTGAACTTTACCCTTTTCATCGAGAATTACGACATGTGTCGCATAACTATAAGCAACATGATGGGTAGGATGCTGCTGATCCGATTGAAGAGAATCCGTTTTTCCAAAGTATTCCCCATAATATTCTGTTCCCTCTAATTGATCGAGTGATTTACATTCAAGCGCTTGCTGTAATCGCAAAGCAGCTTGACGAGTTGCTTCTCCGGTAAAAAGAGTTTGTCGGGAAGCGGTCGTTGTTCCTGCATTCGGTGTAAGATCAGTATCGGGAGGTACGACTTCAATTCTGTCTCCAGTAATTCCTGTTGCTTCATTTAATATCTGCATTAAGATCGTTGCCAAGCCTTGGCCTATACATTGGGCACTCGTATAAACCCTTATTTTTCCCTTCTCGACCTTCAGCTTTACGCGCGAGATATCCGGCAAGCCGACGCCAATGCCCGCATTTTTGAAAGCGCAAGCGATTCCTGCATAAGGAAAAGCTTCGTACACTTCACGAACAGCTAGTAAGGTTTCCTTAAGAGCCGTTCCATCATCAGCAATCTGCCCATTAGGAGCTTCTTTCCCAGGTTCTAACACATTTCGAAAACGAATTTCCCAAGAAGAAATCCCGACTTTCTCCGCAAGAAGATTGAGATTCGTTTCCGAGGCAAAATTGGATTGGGGTACGCCAAAGCCTCGGAAGGCTCCCCCTGGTGGATTATTGGTATAAACACAACGTCCAGTCACTTCGATATTGGGTACAACATAGGGACCGCAAAGATGGGTACACGCCCTTTCCAATACAGCCGAACCTAGGGAAGCATAGGCACCGCAGTCAGCTAAAATATTCGCTTTAATTCCTGTGATATGCCCCTCAGCATCACATCCTGTTGTAACTTCAATTTCCATAGCATGACGTTTAGGATGAATGAGAATGCTTTCTTGCCGGGTTAAGGTCACTTTGACTGGTTTTTGAGTTTTCCAGGCGAGCAAGGCTGCGTGATGCTGAACAATGAGATCTTCCTTTCCGCCAAAGGCTCCTCCGACACATTTACTGATCACGCGGACTTTTTCTTGGGGCAATCCCAAGATCGCCATAATCCCATGCAGATCATCATAGACACTCTGGCTCCCTACATAAACCGTTAATTTTCCATCGGACTGCGGGAGGGCGAAAGCGCTTTCAGGCTCCATAAATGCATGCTCAGTAGGCGGCAAAGAATATCGATTGGAGACGACATAAGCGGATTGGGCGAGCGCTTGCTCAGGGATTCCCCTTCGGATCTGTGTTTTACTTAAGAGATTACCCTTCGGATGAATTTGCGGGGCTCCCTCAATTAAAGCATCTGCTGGGGAAGTGATAGGCTCAAGTTCCTGATATTCTACTTTGATCAATTTGACAGCTTCTCGAGCCTGTTCTTTTGTACGGGCAGCAACTATGGCAATGGCATCGCCTATATATCGTGTTTCTTCTCCGACTGCGACAAGTGTAGGCCAGTCATGGAAAATATGCCCCCAATAACGCTCGCCAGGAATATCTTCTGCTGTCATTACGGCTTCAACACCAGGGTAATCTCTTGCAGCGGATACATCAATCGATTTAACCGCGGCGCGAGGATATTCAGCACGCAGGGCAACTCCAAAGAGCATCTCTTCAGCATATAGATCATCCACATACTGTGCAGTTCCGAGGACTTTTTCAACAGCATCAATGCGGATTAAATTCGTCCCCACTCCCTCGTTGATCCTGCTGGCAAACTGAGGTTTAACCTCTCCACGCATGGCCTTGGCTGCAAGCTGAATACCGTGCTCAATTTTAACGTACCCTGTACAGCGGCAAATATTTCCTTTGATTGCTTCTCGAATTTCCTGTGAGGTCGGGTTTAGTTTTTTATCCAGCAGGCCCTTGGCACTGATAATCATACCCGGAATACAAAAACCGCACTGAACCGCACCGGCTTCTGCAAAAGCCCAAGAATACGTTTCTTTTTCCTGTTCGGACAAACCTTCTACGGTCAACAGTTTTTTCCCATTTACTTTAGATGCTTTCAGAATACAAGACCGCACTGCTCTTCCATCGACAAGAATCGTACAAGCCCCGCAAGCGCCTTCTCCACAGCCGTTTTTTAAAGATGTAATATGAAGTTCCTCGCGCAGAAAATCCAGAATATTAATATCTTTTTCAATAAAACAACTCTTACCGTTGACCTCAATCGTATACATTTTCTTCCACCCCTCTATGCAGAAAATGCGTTACGGTAAAGATATATTCCCTTAGGCTGCTCATCATTTAATTGTCCTTCATTCACAACCTGTTGACCCCGCAAAAAGACGTAACGAACTTTCCCATCCTGTTTAAAACCTTCATAAGGAGAATAATCCACCTTCTGAACCTGTGATTTTACGGAAATCTTTGTGGTAACTCGCGGATCCCAGACCACGATATCGGCATCACTGCCAAGGGCGATTGTCCCTTTGCGCGGGAATAACCCAAAAAGCTTTGCCGCTTGCGTTGAGGTAAGATCCACAAATTCCGGTAACGTGATTCTCCCTGATACGACACCATAGGTATAGAGCAATCCCATCCGTGTTTCAACTCCTGGCATGCCATTGGGTATTTTACTGAAATCCTCTTTCCCCAGCTCCTTCTGCCCTCGAAAGTTGAACGAACAATGATCTGTAGCTATTGTATTGATCATTTTGCTTCGAATGCCTTGCCATAAGGCTTCCTGGTTTTCTTTAGCCCGTAAAGGAGGCGAAATCACATACTTTGCTCCCTCGAAGCCGGGTAAATCATAGACTGATTCATCCAGCAGGAGATATTGAGGACAGGTTTCGGCATAAACCGGACGTCCCCGTTGTTTAGCCTGAGCGATAACCTCAAACGCTTCACCGGAGCTTAAATGGACGACATAGAGAGGAGCTTCCGCGACCTCCGCTAAAGCAATTGCACGTGAAACCGCTTCTTTCTCAGCAATAATCGGTCGGGTGCGCGGATGCGAGGCTGTAGAGACTTCTCCCGTTTTTTGAACTTCTCGAATCAGATCAGCTACAATATCCCCGTTCTCACAATGCAAGCAGATAAGAGCACCTAGACGTTTACATTGACGCAAAGCTTCGAGCAATACCCCATCATCAACTTGCAATGTCCCTTTATAAGCCATATAGAGTTTATATGAAGAAACGCCCTGCTTTTGCGTGAGCTCCTGCATTTCTTGGGCTGTGGATTGATTCCAGTCCGTAATTGCCATATGGAAACCGTAATCCACAAATGCTTTCCCCAATGCTTTTTTATGCCAGTTGGCTAAACCTTCTCTTAAGCTCTCCCCTCTAAACTGCGTTGCAAAATCCAGGACCGTTGTCGTTCCGCCAAGCAATGCTGCTTTTGTCCCGCTCCAAAAATCATCTGCTGTAACGGTCTCCCCGACAGGCAAGTCAAAATGGGTATGCGGATCAATTCCTCCCGGAAATAAAAAACAGCCGTCCACAGGAATGACTTCATCGTGAGCTCTTAGGATGTTCTTTCCTATGCCCACAATTTTTTCACCTTCAATACGAACGTCTGCTTCAACTATTTCTGCAGCTGTAACCATATGTCCGCCGCTTAAAATAATAGCCATGTTTGATTCACCGTCCTACGGAAAAACATGGGTCCCTGTTTTTTCTGCAATAGCGTCTTCCAGCGATTCCGGGTTTGTGATAATCGCTTGTTTACCGCCGTGTTCAAGAAAGTTAATGACAGCTTGAACTTTAGGCAGCATACTTCCGGGTGCAAAATGATTCTCTTTTGCATACTCTTTAAGTTCTGCAAGAGTAACCCGATCCAGAGGCTTTTCATCCGGCTTCCCATAGTTTAAATAAACTTGAGGCACCCCTGTTGAAATAATAAGCAAATCAGCCTGAATCTCCGCTGCCAGAAGACTCGAGGCAAAGTCCTTATCAATAACTGCATCAACACCTTCGAGTTCTCCATTAGCTTTTGCTATAAC